>CACWKB010000013.1 GCA_902761375.1 uncultured Ruminococcus sp.
CAAAGCTATCCCTACGCGCTCAAGCTCGGCAGCGTCTGCGGCAACGCCACGGCATTTTTGCCCGGACTCGCAACAAAAGAAAAAATCGAAGAGCTCCTCTCCCGTTTTTAAAGAAGCTCGGCATAGGCGTTTATCTGTTCGGAAAAGAACATCGACTTTCATACTCTCCATCAGACACCCACGTTTTTTTAGAAGCTCGGCATAAACGTTTAGCTGTTCGGAAAAAACATCGACTTTCATACTCTCCATCAGACACCCACGTTTTTTTAAGAATCTCGGCATAAGCGTTTGGCTGTTCGGAAAAGAACATCGGCTGTCATCTGACACTTGCGTGTCAATTAACAATTAACAATTTTGGTTGAGCAGGCAGAATGCTTCTGTTTGTAGAGCTCTGTGCCCGACCGAGAACTTATTAGTTGAAAATTGAAAGTTGAAAGTTTGAGGATTGAAAATTCCGAATTAATAAGACCCCAAAATGGACGTAATCCATATTAGTTGAAAATTGAAAGTTGAAAGTTTGAGGATTGAAAATTCCGAATTAATAAGACCCCAAAATGGACGTAATCCATTCAAAATAATAAAGGAGGACATTTTATGCGTATCACCGATTTGCTAAAACCGCAGGGTATCGCACTCGGCGTTGCGGTCGCCGACAAAAGAGCGGCTATCGACAAGCTGGTCGCGCTGCATGAAAAATGCGGCAATCTGACCGACGTTGCGGCTTACAAGCAAGGCATTATCGCGCGCGAGGACATGGGCACCACCGCCATCGGCATGGAGGTAGCCATCCCCCACGCCAAGAGCGAGGCAGTCAAAAAGCCTGCCCTCACCGCAATCACCGTTCCCGGCGGCGTAGACTACGGCTCACCCGACGGAGCGCCGTGCAAGCTGATCTTCATGATCGCGGCTACCACGGACGGCGACGTTCACCTCGAGGTGCTGGCGCGCCTGATGCAGATGCTCATGCACGAGGACTTCACCGCGAAGCTCAAGGCGGCAAAGACCCCCGATGAGTTCCTGAAGATCATCGACGAGCAGGAAACCAAGCAGTTCCCCGACGAGGCAAAGGCTCCCGCCGAGGGCAAGAAGGACGGCTACCGCGTGCTGGCGGTAACAGCCTGTCCCACCGGTATCGCCCACACCTACATGGCTGCCGAGGCGCTCGCCAAGGCAGGCGACGAGATGGGCATCCCGATCAAGGTCGAGACCAACGGCTCCGGCGGCGCAAAGAACGTGCTGACCGCCGAGGAGATCGCAAACTGCGAGGGCATCATCATAGCGGCGGACAAGAACGTAGAGACCGCGCGCTTTGACGGCAAGCCCGTTTACTCCACCAAGGTCGCCGACGGCATCCACAAGCCCAAGGAGCTCATCAACAAGATAATCAACAAAGAGGCTCCCGTATTCCATTCCGACAAGAAGGCTGATGCCGGCGCCGGCGGCGGCAAGGACAGCTTCGGCAGACAGCTTTACAAGCACCTGATGAACGGCGTATCGCACATGCTCCCGTTCGTCGTGGCAGGCGGTATCTTCATCGCCATCGCCTTCCTCATCGACACCTTCGCAGGCAACGCGGGCTCCGCAAGCTTCGGCTCGGTCAACGTGGTAGCCGCATGGTTCAAGGCTATCGGCAGCGTAGCGTTCGGACTCATGGTACCGATCCTCGCCGGATACATCGCAATGTCGATCGCCGACCGTCCCGGACTGCTCGTCGGCTTGGTCGGCGGCTTGATGGCGACCACCGGCGTCACCTTCTTCAACCCCGGCAACACCGGCTTCAACGACATTATCAGCGGCTTCTTTGAGGCTATCAACAACGGCACCATGACGTTCCCCGACGCCTTTGCCCAAGCTACAGACCAAGCCGCGGCTTTGGCTATAGTCCCGTCCGGCTTCCTCGGCGGCTTGCTCGCGGGCTTTGTCGGCGGCTACTTCATGCTCGCAATCGAAAAGCTCTGCTCCCACTTCCCGAGAGCTCTTGAGGGTATCAAGCCCGTTCTCGTATTCCCGCTTCTCGGACTCGGCGGAATCGCCGTCTTTATGTGCGCTATCAACCCGGTCATGGGCTGGATCAACACCGCTATGACCAACCTTCTCAAGTCAATGGCTGATTCGGGTCTTATCATTCCTCTGTGCGCTCTGCTCGCCGGAATGATGGCTATTGATATGGGCGGTCCCTTCAACAAGGCTGCATATGTATTCGCTACGGGCATGCTCGCCTCTCAGACCGTGGCAGGCTACATGATCATGGCTGCCGTTATGGTCGGCGGTATGGTTCCTCCGCTCGCTATCGCGCTTTCCACCCTTATCTTCAGAAACAAGTGGACTAAGGAGGAAAAGAGAAACGCTCCCGTCAACTTCATCATGGGTCTGTGCTTCATCACAGAGGGCGCTATACCCTACGCTGCGGCTCATCCCTTCCCCGTTATCCCGGGCTGCATCGTCGGCTCCGCGGCTGCGGGCGCGCTTTCGGCGCTCTGGGGCTGCACGCTCAGAGCTCCTCACGGCGGACTGTTCGTTGTCGCCACTATCGGCAATCCGTTCATGTACATCCTCGCGCTGTTGATCGGCTCTGTCATCGCGGCGCTGCTGATCTCCGTCCTCAAGAGAAGCGTCAAGGAATAATACACTGACATAAACAAAAAACGGGGGCGGTCTCAGCCGTCCCCGTGAACGCAATATTTTTTCAGCAAAGGAGTTTTTATTATGGTATCAAAAAAAGTAACGCTTGTTAACGCACAGGGCTTCCATATGCGTCCGGCTTCGGTATTCGCTCAGGCTATGGGCAAATACGCTTCCTCGGTCACCCTTCTCTTCAACGGCAACAACGTCAACGCAAAGAGCCTGCTCAACATCATCGCGGCTTGCATCAAGTGCGGCAGCGAGGTCGAGGTCATCTGCGACGGTCCCGACGAGAACGAGGCTCTGGCTGAGGCTGTCGGCATGATCGAGAGCGGCCTGGGCGAGTGATCCCCCTCTGAAAATAATCAAAAGAGGTGACTGAAATGCTAAAGGGTATCGGCGCTTCCGACGGCTACGGTATCGGCAAGGTCATGCTGATCGTCGAGCAGTCGCTGAGCTACACTCCGCGTGAGATCGCGGACGTTGACGCGGAGCTTGAGCGCTTCAGAGGCGCGGTAGACGCTTTCTGCGACAACACTATGGAGCAGGCGGACGCCATCAGGAAGTCCACCGGCGAAAAAGAAGCGGAGATCCTCATGGGTCACATCGCCATCATCCGCGACCCGTTCATGGGCGGCGAAATCGAAAATCTAATCAAGGCGCACCAATGCGCCGAGGCGGCGGTCGAGCAGATCTGCAAGATGTTCATCGACATGTTCTCGGCTACGGGCGACGACCTCACGATGCAGCGCGCCGCAGACGTCCGCGATATCCGCGACGGTCTGCTCGGCATCCTGCTCGGCGTTCAGGAGGTCAAGATCAGCGACGCTCCCGCAGGCACAGTGCTGGTCTGCCGCGAGCTCACTCCCTCGATGACCGCCGGAATTAACAAAGAAAACATCCTCGGCATCATAACCGAGACAGGCAGCCAGACCTCTCACTCCGCTATCCTTGCGCGCGCGCTCGAGATCCCGGCGGTGCTCAGCGTTCCCGGCGCGGTCTCGGCGCTTTCGAGCGGCGAGCTGGTAATAGTCGACGGAAACCGCGGCGAGGTCATCACAGCGCCCGACGAGGCTGCGCTGGACGAATACGGCGCCAAGCGCGAGGCGTTCATCCGCGAGAGACGCGAGCTTGAAAACCTGCGCGGCAAAAAGACCGAGAGCGCGGACGGCACGGAATACGAGCTGTTCTGCAACATCGGAACTCCCAAGGACGCGACCAAGGCGGTCGAGGCTGACGGCGAGGGCGTAGGTCTGTTCCGCACCGAGTTCCTGTTCATGGACAGGAACGCCCTGCCCACCGAGGACGAGCAGTTCGAGGCGTACAAGCAGGCGTCGCTCATCCTCAAGGGCAAGCCCCTCATCATCCGCACCCTCGACATCGGCGGCGACAAAGAGATCCCCTATCTCGGTCTCGCCAAGGAGGAGAATCCCTTTATGGGCTTCCGCGCTATCCGCTACTGCCTGAAAAACCGCGATATGTTCAAGTCGCAGATCAAGGCTATCCTGCGCGCGAGCGCGTTCGGAGATATACGCATAATGTTCCCGCTGATCACGGCGGTCGAGGAGCTTCGAGCCGGCAAAGAGCTGGTCGAGGAGGCAAAGTCCGATCTTAAAGCGTCCGGCATCGCCTATGACGAAAACATCGCGGTCGGCGTTATGACCGAGACCGCGGCGTCCGGCGTTATCGCCGACCTGCTCGCCAAGGAAGCGGACTTCTTCAGCATCGGCACCAACGACCTCACGGGCTACACCATGGCGGCGGACAGAGGCAACAGCGACGTCGCTTACCTCTATTCCCCGTTCCAGCCGAGCGTGCTGCGCATGATAAAGCGCATCATCGAATGCGGCAGAGCCGAGGGCATACCCGTCGGAATGTGCGGCGAGGCTGCGGCGAATCCCAAGATGATCCCGCTGCTGATGTCGTTCGGTCTGACCGAATTCAGCGTATCGGCTCCCTCGGTGCTCAAGGTGAGAAAGAACATCGCCAAGTGGACAAAGGCTGAGGCTGACGCCGTAGCCGAAAAGGTCATGGCGATGACCACCGAGGCAGAGGTCACGGCTTATCTTGAAACAGTAGTATAACGGTCTTTCATTATATCTCTCCTTAATATTTCACACCGGCGCGCAATTGTCGGAAAGATTTAAGGTCAACCAACAGTAATATGTGACAGAAAACAAGGGCATGGCTCTTACTCAAAAATTGAGTTTTGAGCCTGCCCCTTCTTCATTGTCGTGTTTATCGCACACCTTTTTCCGTATAATAGAATTATCGAACAAAGCTCCGAAATTTTATTTATCGGGAGGAAGGTACAATGATCAATTTCTGCGTTTTTACATTCATCATCTACGCCGTGGCGGGCTCAGCCTGCGCCATACTCTTTGAGGGTCGCCGCAAAAGGAATCGCCGCTACCGTCAGTCCGTAGCCCACGGAAAGCGGCTGCAGCGCGAAGCGCGCCGCAGATATCTCACCGAGCTCGAAAGCGGCAAGGTGATACCCTTTGCGATGCACGAAAAAAGACGCGAAGCAAAAGCTCCGCGCCGTGATAAGTATTCTGTTGTCACATCATCGCGTACAGGACGTTGTGCATAAGCGCAGACGCCACGCCGAAATAGATCAGCAGCGACAGCGAGTCGCAGACAGTTGAGATCAGCGGGTTCGCCATTACCGCCGGGTCAAAGCCGACCTTGCGCGCCAAAAGCGGAAGGCTCGAGCCCACGATCTTAGCCATGATGATCGTGCCGACCAGCGTCAGCGAAACCACCAGCGCTATCACAAAAGCGTTGTCGTGGCCGCGAAGGTCGAGGAGCAGCAGCTTGATAAAATTCGCCGCCGCGAGGGTGAGTCCGCAGAGGATCGCCACGCGGAACTCCTTCCAGATGACCTTGAAGATGCTCTTGAACTCGATCTCGCCTAAGGACAGGGCGCGGATAACGGATACCGACGCCTGAGAACCGGCGTTACCGCCCGAGCCCGTGATCATCGGGATGAAGGACGAGAGCACGATCACCCTTTCGAGCACGCTGTCGAACGACGAGATTATCATGCTGGTAAAGGTCGCCGAGAGCATCAGTATAAGCAGCCAGGGCACGCGCTTGCGGTAGATGCCCAGCACGCTGGTTTTCATATAGGGCTTGTCGGAGGGCAAAACCGCCGCCATCTTTTCGATATCCTCGGTCGCCTCCTCCTGGATTACGTCGATAGCGTCGTCGATGGTGACGATGCCGACGAGCCTCTGCTCGTTGTCTACGACGGGCAGCGCGAGGAAGTTGTATTTAGAGAACATCTGCGCGACCTGCTCCTGGTCGTCGAGGGTATGAACGGCGATCACGTTCTCCTCCATCATGTCCGCAACGGGCGCGTCGTCCTCGGCAAGCAGCAGATCCTTTACGGTCGTGATGCCGATAAGCTGCCCCTTGTCGTTGAGCACATAGCAGGTGTAGATGGTCTCCTTGTCAACGCCGGTGCGGCGGATCCGCTTGATCGCCATCTCGGCGGTCATGTCGCGCCGCAGCGTGATGAACTCGGTCGTCATGATCGAGCCGGCGCTGTCGTCGGGGTATTTTAAAAGCTCGTTTATTTGCTTGCGCATATCCTTGTCCGCCTGGCGCAGGATGCGCTTGACGACGTTCGCCGGCATCTCCTCGATGATATCTACCGCGTCGTCGATGAACAGCTCGTCAACGACCTCCTTGAGCTCGTTGTCGCTGAAGCCGTGGATCAGGAACTCCTGAGTCTCCTCGTCCATCTCGACGAAGGTCTCGGCGGCGAGCTCCTTTGGCAGTATCCTGAACAGGATCGCCAGTTTTTCGTCCTGAAGCTCCTCGAACACCGCCGCGATGTCATAGGGCTTCATCGTTACCAATATATCCCTTAGGGTGTTGTACTTTTTTTCGTCGAGCAACACCTTGATGGTCTCGGTAAGCGTTACGTTGACCTGAATCATTGTCTCTCCTCCCAAATAATATCAGCGGAAAAAGAAAGACAGGCTCACAGGCAAATCACAGCGCTGACTGCGCGCTGATTCGGTGAAGCACAACGGACACGTGGCACGTCATGCTGCAACTTCGTCCCGGAGCTCCGCCAATATTTCCGTCTGCGTCCATTAATGCTTCACCTCTCATTATTTTATAATCCTTTTATATTTTATTCCTTTTAAAGCCCGATGTCAATACGGCAATCTCATAATGACCAACTTTTGAGCCGTATCGCGCCCAAAATCCGTCAAGCTGCGCTATTATTCGCATCAAAGCCCGCGGCACTTGATTTTTCCGAAAAATAATGTATAATGATGTGTGGAAGAATTATGAAAGGAAAAAAGGAGATTCTATATGAACGGTATGGTCAAAAAATATTTACCGTATGTCCTTATCATCTTCGCGGTGTTCCTGCTCGTTCCCCTGATCTTCACGATCGGGCCGCTCAAGAACTTTTCCGCGGTCGCTTACTACTTCATCCTGCTGCTCACTCAGGTGGTCTGCTGCGCCGTCTACTGCGCAAAGCACGGTCTGGATTTTCTGTTCACGCTCATCGCGCCGATAGCGTTTTTGTTCACGATGATCATCTACGCCGGCGGCTTTGCCAACTTCACCAACATCGTGCTGCTGTTCGTATATCTGGCGGCGGGCATCTTCGGGCTCTTCTTGGGCGACCTCGCCTTCGGAGACGAACGCCGCAAGCGCGAAAAGCGCGAAAAGCAGGCGGCGGAGGAGGTTCTGCTGCAGGCTAACCGCCGCGACGAGGAGCTCAGAAAGGAGCTCGAGAGCGAGACCGGCAAAGCCGAGGGCAGCCGCGAAGCCTCGCGTCCCGCGCGCCGTACTCAGCGCGTCCGCTCCGAGGAAAGACCGCGCCGCACAGCAAAGACAGACGATGAAAAACGACCCGCGCGCTATTCCGAGCGCCACAACCCCGAGGACGACGACTTCGATTATGACAAGTACCTGTCCGACATCGACCGCATGCTCGACGACGACAAGCGCGACGACCTCGACGATATCCTGAATTCAAACTGAACGAAAGCCCGACCGAGACAACTCACGGTCGGGCTTTTTCAATGCTGTCAAACGCAATACAGATTCGTGTCCCACGCCGGGATATAGGGATGGTGGCGTAGATAGATCTTATAGTCCGGATTAAGCCGGTGTATCAGGAGCGGCATTTTAAAAATGTCCTCAAAGCGGTGATAGGCGGCGAAGTTGAGCTTGGGCTTATGGTTTTTGAGGGTCTCGGTCATGCCGAGCAGCGTCTCGGCGTCCGCGCCCTCGACGTCCGCCTTTATATAGCTCGCCGCCGCACCGCAGAGGACGGTATCGACCCTTGCGACCCGGGTCTGAACGCCCTTTTCGGAGATCGCGCTGTTTCGCCCCGCCTTATTGTTGAAGGTCAGCGCGGTGTTTTCGTTCCACGCGCCGAGCTGCCACAGCTCAACGCGCTCCATATCCGCGCAGTGAGCGCTCAGCTTTCCGAAGTTCTTGGCGTTCGGCTCGAGGGCTACTACCCTTCGGTAGCTGCCGCCCGAGTATTTTAAAAACTCGTCTATCGTGTCGCCGTTATACGCGCCGAGGTCGACGTAAAGCTCGTTATCGCCGAGGCGCAGGATATCGCCGAACGCCTCTGATTTGTCCGTGGTAATCTCGTCGAGCAGCTCAAGCCTGCCCGTGTGATAAAACCGCAGCACGCCGTCATATACGCGCCTTGACTGCCCGTCGGCGAGCAGCCTCCGCGCCGCGTTGATCTCATCCGCGTATTCCTCGGCAAAAGCGCGGTCAAAGAGCCTGCTGCCGAAGGCGGGAACGCTCGGGACAACTGTCACGTGCGCGGCGGCGACCTGCTTCACGGTCTGCATCACGTCCGGAAGCTGAGTTGCAAAGCAGAGCGCGACGGTGAATACGCCGAGCTCGCGTTCAAGCTGCGCGCGGGTCTTGACCGTAAAGCCGTGAAAGGACTGACCGCGCACAAAGCCGTCGCTCGCCATCACGCCCGCAGCCTCAATCCCGAACCCCTCAAACGCGGCGAGCACCTTATCCGCGCCGTCGCCCATGCCGTAGAGCACGACAGGCTCCCCACAGTTTTTCAAATACTCCCAGACCGAGGGAGTTGTTTTTAAAAATTCAAGCATATTATCTCCGTGAATAATCGGCGATCAACAGTTTTTGTCGGGCATAAAACGCAACTCAAAAATGCATTCCGGCTCGACCGTAACCGTTAATTGTTAATTGTTAATTATTAATTGACACGCAAGTGTCATAAAGGTCGATGAGCTTCTCCGAACAGAAAAAACTATGTTGAGATAATTTAAAAACGCCCACCCTACTGGGTGGACGCTTTATAGTGTTGGCATCTTCCTATTTTCACACCTCGTCGCCAAGGCACTATTTTCGGCACTACTGAGCTTAACTTCCGTGTTCGGTATGGGAACGGGTGGACCCTTCAACACCAACTTTTTAAATCGCTTCACAAGTTCTTCTGTAAGAACACTTCTTTGCCCGACCGAAAACATCTTCTATGGTCAAAGCTTCATAAACAACATCAAGAGTTCTTCTATCGGAAAACCATCTCACGAACAAAAACGACTTCTATCGGTCAAGAATTGACATTATCGGCACAGACTGAAAAACTATCATATCATGCCGCGCGAAGCTGTATCCTCTCGGAACATTCGCTATTATACTACCTGAAAACCGATTTGTCAACCTTTTTTTCGCAATATCTCCGAGCAGCTTAATTGCTTGTATTTTATTGTTGTTTTTCGCTGAGTTTCAATAATATTTCACACAAAAAAGCAGAGGCACCTTACGGTTCGCTCTGCCTTTTACGCTTTGATGTGTTTTAAAACTATATGTGCAATATACTATCAGTCTGCGTCGTTCTTCTTGTCGAGCATGCACTCTACAAGCACTGCCTTCTGGGCGTGCAGGCGGTTTTCCGCCTCCTCAAAGATCTCGTTCGCGTGAGCCTCGAACACCTCGGCAGTGATCTCCTCGCCGCGGTGGGCAGGGAGACAATGCAGCACCATGCACTCGTCGTTGGTGACCGCCATCAGCTCGTCGTTGACCTGATACACTCCGGCAAACGCCGCCTCGCGCTCCTGCTTCTCCTGCTCCTGACCCATCGACGCCCAGACGTCGGTATAGACCACGTCGGCGCCCTTTGCCGCCTCCAGAGGATCGCGCACAATCTGGAACCTGTCGCCGAACTGTTTGCCGAACTCGAGGATATGCTCCGGCGGATCGTAGCCCTCGGGACAAGCCGCCGAGAAGCTCATGCCCATGCGCATCGCGCCCACGGCGAGAGAATTGAGCATATTGTTGCCGTCGCCGATGAAGCACATCTTCAGACCCTCGAGCTTGCCCTTGAACTCGCGGATGGTCATGAGGTCGGCGAGCACCTGGCAGGGATGGCAATAATCGGTCAGACCGTTGATGATCGGGATGGAGCCGTACTCGGCGAGAGACTCTACCTCGCTCTGGGCGAAGGTGCGGATCATGATCGCGTCGATAAAGCGCGAGAGCACGCGCGCGGTGTCCTCGACCGGCTCGCCCCTGCCGATCTGCAGGTCGTTGGAGCTGAGGAACAGCGGATATCCGCCGAGCTGGGTCATGCCCACCTCGAACGAAACGCGGGTGCGGGTGCTGGATTTCTCAAAGATCATGCCTAAGGTCTTGCCCTTGAGCAGCTTGTGCTCGATGCCGTGCTTCTGCTCGTATTTGAGCTGATCGGCGAGGTTCAGAGTCGCGGTGATCTCCTCCGTCGACCAATCCTCTAATTTCAAAAGATGTTTCATTGCCATTACTCCTTTATCGTTTTTGCGAGGAGCTCAACCGCCTCGTCAATTTCTTCCATTGTGATCGTGAGCGGAGGAAGCATTCTGAGCAGCTCCTTCGCCGTTATTATCAGCAGACCGTTTTCGACGCATTTTACCGCGAGCGCGTGGGCGTCGCCGTCGATCTCGATGCCGATCATCAGTCCCATGCGGCGCACGTTTTTCACGCCGTCGATCGCGCGCAGCCTTTGCTCAAGATAAGCTCCCTTTTCCTCGACAGCCTCCAAGAATCCGGGCTTCGAGACCGTGTCGAGCACATAGTTCGCGCCCGCGCAGACCACGGGATTCGCGCCGAAGGTGGTGCCGTGGGTGGACGGCGACATAACGTCCCTGAGCTTTTCGCCGCACATACACAGTCCGATGGGCAAGCCGCCGCCGAGTCCCTTGGCGACCGTCACAAGGTCGGGCTTCACGCCGTAATGCTCATAGGCAAAGAGCTTGCCGGTCCTGCCTACGCCGGTCTGCACCTCGTCGATGATGACCAGGATATCGCGCGACTGACAGAGCTCGCAGAGCTTTTGGACGTATTCCTTGTCCAAAATGTTCACGCCGCCCTCGCCCTGGATGACCTCGAGCATGACCGCGCAGGTCTTGTCGCTCAACGCCGCCTCGAGCGCGCCGATATCGTTAGCCTCGACAAACGAGAAGCCCTCCGTAAACGGGAAAAAGTAGTTGTGGAACACGTCCTGACCCGTCGCCGAAAGGGTGGTCACCGTCCGTCCGTGAAAGGAATTGCGCAGGGTGATTATCCCGTTCCTGTCGGCTCCGTACTTGTCGAAGCTGTATTTGCGCGCGACCTTGATCGCGCATTCGTTCGCCTCGGCTCCGCTGTTGCCGAAGCAGACCTTAGCCATGCCGCTGAGGCTGCAGAGCTTCTCGGCGAGGTCGGACGGCTGCTTGCTGTAGAAATAGTTCGACATATGCTGGATCGTCGCCGCCTGAGCGCAGACCGCCTTGACCCAGCCCTCGTCGCAGTAGCCCAGCGAATTCACGCCGATGCCCGAGGAAACGTCGATGTAGCGCTTTCCGTCCTCATCATACGCCACGGCGCCCTTTCCGCTTGCCAGCGCTACGTCGTAGCGGCCGTAGGTATGCATTATATATTGGTTGTCCTTTTGCTTAGTATCCATTTGCTTCTTCCTTATCCGAGCTTGCTCATTCTTTGCGTCGCCTTTTCGCCGATCCCGTACCCGTCATCAAAGCCGACGAGGTACCTCTGCACCTTGGTGGCGTCGGTCACGTCGAGACCGTTTGAGTCTACGTCGGCGGCTATCTCGTCAAAGGCGTCGCAGGGCAGTCCCACAAGATACTTCTGTATAGCCGTCGCGTCCGGCACAGTGACCGCTCCGTCGCAGTCCGCGTCGCCTGTGATATACTCGCGCTCAAACGGCTCGAGGTACTCGTCGAACCACTCGTGGCGCTCGGCGAGCCAATTCTTGACAAAGGCGTAGTTTTCGTCGTATGTTTTGTCGGGCTTGCGCTGGATGTTGATCCACCACTTAGCCACATTCCAGCCCGCGTCGGTGTAATTGCGGTCGATCTGGTCGCGGTAGGTCGCGCGCAGGGTATCGAGGACGCCGCCGTCGGTGTGGAGACTCGAGAAATAATCGTAGTGCGCGATGTATTCCTCCCTTACCAGCTCCTTGAACCAATCCTTCTTGGCAAGGTAGATGTAGAGATTCTTATCGGCGTACATGCCCTGAGAGGAATTCGCCTGCTTGCAGCGCTCCGAAAGCTCCGCGTAGCTGTTGCCCATGGACAGGTCGTAGTCCCACGGAGGTCCCGCGTACAGCTTGCCGTCCTTATAATAGAAATAAACGGAGGACATATTGAAGTCAAAGGTCTTGAAATACTCGTTCATCAGGTAGAACTTAACGAACGAGGACATATCTATCTTCTCGCCGATCTTTGCCTCGTCGCCCGCTTTGAGCGTGTTGATGATATCGGTCATAGTGTCCGTGATGTACGCAAGCTGCTCCTCGGTCGGCTCCTCGGGTTCGCTTGAAATAAATCTGAGCCCGCTGATCTTGAAGTAGGTGACGTCCTCCTCCTCGCGCGTCGCCTCGTACTCGATCAAAAAGTCCTTTTTGCCGTCGTTGCCCTTGACGTCGATATCGACCCTGTCCGAAGCGACCTGAACGGGCTCAAAGAGCACATAGCAGCCCCTGAAGCTGTCGTCGAGCCAAAGCTCCACGACCTTGCAGCTCGAGGTATAGGGGATCTCGAGCTCGTTCGCCGTGTTGAACACCAGGAGATTGCGCAGCAGGGTAGGGTCAAAGGCGTTGGCGATCAGCGCCCATTTTTTGCCCTTGCCCAAGCCGAGCACCTCGGTCTTTTTGCCGAACTTAAAGGTGAACGCCTTCTTTTTTACGGTAGTCATGGCGGTCGTGTTGCCGCGCACCTTAAAGGAGATGTCGCCGCTGAGCACCGTGCCGTCGGTGTCGGTGATCGTGATGCTTGCGTCAACGTAGCCGTCCGCCTTTTGAAGCTCCGTTCCGTTGCCGTCCTTGGTTTTCACCTCTATCTTAGGTACCTCGACCGCCGCGGTCTCGGCAGGCTCATCCGGAGCTTCTCCCGATGAGAGCGCAGCGTTCACATCCTCGTATGCCGCCGCGTTGACTGCCGCGCAGCCCGCCGCTATGATAACGGCAGACAGTAATAATGCCAGAATCCTCTTCATTTTCTTTACCTCCTGTTTATATTCCGAGTGTTTTCATATGAAAACACAAAAACATCGTCTCGCTTTGCAAAGCCGAAATCCTTCCAGAATTCCTGTCCGGTCTCGTTGTTCTGATAGCAGAAGATATGCGTTTTGTCGATTCCCTCGGCGGTGATTTTTTCTATTGCCTTTTCGGCGAGGGCGTGACCGATGCGTCTTCGGCGGTATTCGGGCAGCACAGCCATGTGATGGATGAAGCCGCGCCTGCCGTCGTGACCCGCCAGCACGGTGCCGACGATCCTTCCGTCGACCACCGCGACCTGACTCATCCCCTCGTTGCGGCGGATATAGCGCTCAATCTGAGCCCGCTCGTCAGCCGCCGAAAGCGCGCGGCGCGAGGTGATCTGCCACATCGCGTAAACCTCGTCATAGTCGTCTGTGGTCATTGGTCTTATCAGCATTCCTGTTTCCTTCTCAATAGAACATCGTTCCGATACCCTCGTCGCTGAACAGCTCGAGGATGATGGAGTGCTCTATCCTTCCGTCTATGATATGGGCGCGGCTGACTCCGTTGCGCACTGCCTCTACGCAGCAGTCGATCTTTGGGATCATGCCGCCCTTGATTATTCCGTCGCGCTTGAGCATCGGCACCTCGCTGACGTTGACGACCGAGATCAGGCTGTTCTCGTCGTTGACGTCGCGCAGCAGACCCCGGATGTCGGTCATGAGGATAAGCTTCTTCGCGCCGAGCTTAGCCGCTATCTGAGCCGCCGCGAGATCGGCGTTGATGTTGTAGACGTTGCCGTCGTAGCCGCCGGCTACGGTCGCCACGATCGGGATGTAGCCGTCGTCGAGAACGAGCTTCAGAGGCGCGGGATTGACCTCGCGTATCTCGCCCACATAGCCCAAGTCCGCCGCGCCGGCGACCAGCTTGTCCGCCATCAGCAGCCTTCCGTCGAGACCGCAGAGACCCAGAGCCTTTCCGCCGTGGCTCTCAAGGAGCTGAACAAGGCTCTTGTTCACCTTGCCCGCGAGCACCATCTGGACGATGTCGATGGTCTCGCCGTCGGTCACGCGCATCCCGTTCTCGAATTTGCTCTCCTTGCCGACGGCGTTGAGCATGGCGTTGATCTCGGGGCCGCCGCCGTGAACGAGCACGACGTTGATGCCGACGAGCTGCATCAGCACAAGGTCGTTCATTACCGCCGACTTGAGCTTATCGTTGATCATGGCGTTGCCGCCGTACTTGACGACGATCGTTTCTCCCGTCCATTTTTTTATGTAAGGCATAGCCTGAATGAGCACCTTGGCTCTTTTTGCATTGTCCATAATTTCACCTATATCCGTGGAAACCGGTATTTGTTTATTGTGTGCTTTTTACTTTGAACACACAGCATTATAAATCGGGTGCGGGTGATTTCCCTGATAGGGGAAAAGGGTTGCCGTCCGGCTACGGAGCCCGCCCTCAACTCTCAACTCTAAACTCTGTCTTAAGTTCTGTAGTCTCCGTTTATTTTTACGTAATCATAAGTCAGGTCGCAGCCGTAGGCTTCGGCTTCGGCTTCTCCGTCGCCGAGGGTGATATTGACCGTGATCTCCTTTTCGAGCAGGATCTGCTTTGCGTCCTCCTCAGAGAAATCCACTCCGGCTCCGTTGCGGCAGACCTCGATCTCGCCCTTTGACGAGCTGAAGCTCACGCCGACCTTGGTCACGTCGACGTCCGCGCCGCTGTAGCCGATGGCGCAGAGCACGCGCCCCCAGTTTGCGTCCGCGCCGAACATCGCCGCCTTGAAAAGGCTCGAGCAGATCACGCCCTTTGCGACCTTGACCGCGTCGGGCTTGGTCTTTGCGCCGCGAACCGAGCAGATCAGCAGCTTTGTTGCGCCCTCGCCGTCGGCGGCGAGCTGCTTGGCGAGGCTCTTGAACGCCGCGGTAAGACCGGCGACGAACACGCGGTAGTCGTCGTTTTTCTCGGTTATCGGCTCGTTGCCGGCAAGTCCCGACGCCATGATGGCGAGGGTGTCGTTGGTCGAGGTGTCGCCGTCTACGCTGACCATGTTGTAGCTGTCCTCGACCGCCTCGCGCAGCGCGGACTCGAGCATCTCAGCCGAGACCGCCGCGTCGGTGGTGACAAAGGATAGCATGGTTCCCATATTGATGTGGATCATGCCGCTGCCCTTGGCTATGCCGCCGACGGTGACTGTCCTGCCGCCGAGCGTCATGCGCATCGCCGTTTCCTTTTTGACGGTGTCGGTGGTCATTATAGCCTCAGCAGCGTTTGTTCCGCCGTCCTTTGTGAGCGTGCCGCGAAGCCTTTCGACTCCCTTGCGAACGGGCTCGAGCGGAAGCGGAACGCCGATAACGCCGGTCGAAGCGACAATAACATCCTCGGGCTTTATTCCGAGCGAATCGGCAGCCAGCGCGCACATCGCCTCGGCGACCTCAACGCCGTCAGCGTTGCAGGTGTTGGCGTTGCCGGAATTTACGATAACAGCCTGTGCCGTGCCGTTGCTCAGATGGTCCGAGGTCACGGCGATGGTGGAGCTTTTAACAAGATTCTTGGTGTATACGGCAGCCGCCGTGCAGGGCACCTCGCAGCAGATCATCGCAAGGTCGCGCTTGCCCGTGATGTTATCGAGGTCGACGCTCTCGCCCGTGATCGAGGCGGAGGTAGCCGCCTTGATGCCGGAGCAAACTCCGCCCGCCGTAAACCCGAGCGGAGAAGTAACGGTGCCGTTAAAAAATTCGTATGTCATAGCAGTTGTCCTTTTGAGTAAATTAGTGAGAAGCGAGAAGCGAGAACTGAGAAGCGAGAAGTGAGAAGCGAGAATTGTAGAGGTCGGTCTCGAACGACCCGGAACCGACGTTGCTCGGAAAAACAAACCTATCATTCATCGCAAAACGGTATCGCAGAAAGATAAAGTTCGTTCCCGTTCCCCCACCCCTCAGTCGCGCTCGGTCGCGCGACAGCTCCCCTCAAGGGGAGCCCAATTGTTTCTCCGCGAACACGCGGCATTACAAATCGGGTGCGGGTGTCCCGCCCTCAATTTTTCACTCTTCATTCTTCATTATTTAAAACGCCGGCGGCACGATGACAAGTCCCGCTTTTTCGTCTATTCCGAAGATGAGGTTCATGTTCTGGATCGCCTGACCCGCTGCGCCCTTGACCATATTGTCGATGGCGGCGCAGGCGATCAGCTTGCCGGCTCGCTTGTCGTGGTGGAGCGAGATATCGCAGAAGTTTGAGTAGCGCACGTTGTGGATGTCGGCGCACTTGCCGTCGTCGAGCAGTCTGACAAAGAACTCGTCCTTGTAGAATTCCTCGTAAGCCGCCCTGATCTGCTCAAAGCTCACGCCGTCGGTGATGTCGGCATAAACCGTGGCGAGGATGCCGCGGTTAACGGGCAGCAGGTGGGGCACAAAGGTCAGGGTGACCTTCTCGCCGCTGAGCCGCGAAAGCGTCTGCTCGATCTCGGGGGTGTGGCGGTGCGAGGCGACCTTGTAGGCGTGGAAGCCCTCGTTGAGCTCAGGGAAGTGGCTGCCCTGAGTGGGCTTTCTGCCGGCGCCGGTCACGCCGCTCTTGCAGTCGCAGATTATCCCCTTGGTCGACACCAACCCCTTTGCCACCGCCGGAGCTATCGCGAGAGGCGAGCAGGTGGTGTAGCAGCCGGGGTTCGCGATAAGCCGCTTGCCCTTTATCTGCTCGCGGAAGAACTCCGGCAGACCGTATACGCTCTGCGCGTGGAGCTCCTTGTCGAGAAAGCTGCCGCCGTACCATTCGGTGTACTCGTCCTCGCTCTCAAGGCGGAAGTCCGCGCCGAGGTCGATGAACGCTTTTCCCGCCGCCATGCACTGTGCGGCGAGCTCCTGCGAAAGTCCGTGGGGCAGCGCGGCGAAGATAACATCGCTCTTCTCGACCACGTCGTCCCGGGTTTCGCAGATCATATCGTTAAGAAATTTGTAGGCGGGGTAAACGTCGCTGAGCGCCTGTCCCTCAAAGGAGACCGAGCTGATCGCCGCGACCTCAGCCTCGGGATGAGCGCTGAGGAGCCGAACGAGCTCCGCGCCCGCATAGCCCGTAGCGCCTACGATTCCTGCTTTTATCATAATAACGATTCCTCGATTCAATTACAAATTTTCGGCGATTTTTCTGACCCTCTGTGCCTGCACTTTTACGAGCTCGGGGGCGGGACCGCCGAACGCCCTGCGCTGGGATACGCATTTTTCAAGGGAGATCGCGTCGTAAACGTCCTCCGTGAACACGTCGCAGACCGCCTTGTACTCCTCGAGAGGCAGGCTCTCGAGGTCCGTGCCCAGCTCGATGCAGCGCGCGACGAGCTCGCCCGTCGCCTTGTAGGCGTCGCGGAACGGCACGCCGTTTTTGGTGAGCCAGTCGGCGCAGTCGGTGGCGTTGATGAAGCCGCCTGCCGCCGCTTTTCTCATGTTCTGAGGGATAACGCGCATGGTGTCGAGCATCGGCGTGAACGCCGTAAGGCACATCTTGACGGTATCGACCGCGTCGAAGATCGCCTCCTTGTCCTCCTGCATATCCTTGTTATAGGCGAGGGCGATGCCCTTCATCACCGTGAGCAGCGTCATCGTGTCGCCGAAAACACGTCCGCTCTTGCCGCGAACCAGCTCGGCGATGTCGGGGTTCTTCTTCTGGGGCATGATCGACGAGCCGGTCGAGAACGCGTCGTCGAGCTCGATGAACTTGAACTCCCACGAGCACCACATGATGATCTCCTCGGAAAAGCGGCTGAGGTGAACCATGATTATCGACAGCACCGAGGCGAACTCGATGCAGAAATCGCGGTCGCTGACGCCGTCGAGCGAGTTGTTGGTGACGCGCTCAAAGCCGAGCAGCTCAGCCGTTATCGTTCTGTCGATGGGGTAGGTGGTGCCTGCCAAGGCGCAGGAGCCGAGCGGCATCTCGTCCATTCTTTTCAGGCAGTCCTCAAGGCGCGAGACGTCGCGCAGGAGCATCTCGCCGTAAGCGAGCAGATGGTGTCCGAAGGTTATCGGCTGAGCCCTTTGAAGGTGGGTGTAGCCCGGCATGACGGTGTCGCTGTATTTCTCCGCCTTGTCGGCGATGACCTTGATGAGTCCGATCACAAGCTCTCTGACGTTTTTTACCTCCTTTTTGAGGTAGAGCTTCACGTCGAGCGCGACCTGATCGTTGCGGCTGCGCGAGGTGTGGAGCCGCTTGCCGTTGTCGCCGATGCGCTTGGTAAGCTCGCCCTCGATGAAGGTGTGGATGTCCTCAGCCTCGGGGTCGATCGTCAGCGCGCCGCTGTCGAGGTCGGCAAGTATGCCCTTGAGCCCCCGGATGATATCGTCGGCGCTGTCCTCGGAAATTATGCCGCAGCGTCCGAGCATCGTCGCATGGGCGATGCTGCCCTCGATATCCTCGCGGTACATTCGGCTGTCAAAGGATATCGAGCTGTTGAAGTCGTTGGTGGTTTTTGAAAGCTCCTTTTTGAAGCGTCCCTTCCATAACTGCATAGGTTTTCTCCCTGAAATTCCGGTCGTTTTTATTGCCTCTATAAAACACTTATTGGGGCAGAGATATCCCCTGCCCCGAAAAACAAGTTATTCTTATTTGATAAGACCCTTTTTCGCCCTTACCTTGATGGGAAGACCGAAGAGGTTGATGAAGCCCGCGCTGTCGTTCTGATCGTAGACCTCGTCCTCGTCAAAGGTGGCGATCTCCTCGTCGTACAGCGAATAGGGGCTGGTCACGCCCGCGTCGATGATGTTGCCCTTGTAGAGCTTGAGCTTTACGTCGCCGGTGACATACTCCTGGGTGCTGTCGACGAAGGCGGACATCGCCTCCCTGAGCGGAGTGTACCACTTGCCGTTGTACACGAGGTCGGCAAAGGTGTTGGCGAGGTTCATCTTGTAGTGCAGGGTGTCCTTGTCAAGGCAGATCTCCTCGAGCTTGCTGTGGGCGGCATAGAGGATGGTGCCGCCGGGGGTCTCATAGACGCCGCGCGCCTTCATACCCACAAGACGGTTCTCGACGATATCGGTGATGCCGATGCCGTTTCTTCCGCCGATCTCGTTGAGCTTCTCGATCATCTCGACGGAGCCGGTCTCCTCGCCGTTGAGCTTTACGGGGATTCCCTTCTCAAACGAGATCGTGACGTACTCGGGCTTGTCGGGAGCCTGCTCGGGCGACACGCCCATCTCGAGGAAGCCCTCCTTGTTGTAGGTCGGCTCGTTGGCGGGATCCTCAAGGTCGAGACCCTCGTGGCTGAGGTGCCAGAGGTTCTTGTCCTTGGAATAGTTGGTTTCGCGGTTTATCTTGAGGGGAATCTTCTTAGCCTCGGCGTATTCGATCTCCTCCTCACGGGACTTGAACTCCCAGACTCTCCAGGGAGCGATGATCTTCATGTCGGGAGCGTAAGCCTTGATAGCCAGCTCAAAGCGCACCTGGTCGTTGCCTTTGCCGGTGCAGCCGTGGCAGATGGCGTCAGCGCCCTCAGCCTTGGCGATCTCCACGATCCTCTTGGCGATCACGGGACGGGCAAACGAGGTGCCGAGCAGATACTTGCCCTCGTAGACCGCGCCCGCCTTGAGGGTCGGGAACACATATTCCTCAACGAATTCCTTGTTGAGATCCTCAATGTAAAGCTTGGACGCGCCGGTGGCGATAGCCTTCTCCTCAAGTCCGTCAAGCTCGGTGCCCTGACCTACGTTGCCGGATACCGCGATGACCTCGCAGCCGTCGTAGTTTTCCTTGAGCCAGGGGATTATGATCGAGGTGTCAAGTCCGCCCGAATAGGCGAGTACCACTTTTTTGATCTTGTTGTCAGCCATGTTTGATTCCTCCGTTTTTTCGGTGTTTTTGTCGCTGTATATTATTATACACGGGGCAGAAAAAAAATCAAGACTTTTTCTCCGATTTTTTGAATATTTATGCAGTTTTTAGGCTTTGCACAAAAATAATCCTCATACGGTTCAAAATTAGCGCACTTGCCGATAATATCGGCATATTTTTACAAGTCAGAGCCCCGACGAGCCGTTCGGGCTCATACCGCAAAAGGTTTGAATATGCATGAATTTAGCTGTTTTATGCATATTTGTGAATATTTACGTGAATATCTTGCATATTCTTAAGTTTTTTGATATAATAGAATCAGAAAAGGACGGCGCCGTCCGCACCTCTGATCACACACGGAAAGGACTTGATTTTTATGGACAGATTCAAGAAGATCTCGCCGCGCGAGATAGCCGAAAACCCCTTCTCTCTGATAGGCGACGACTGGGGTCTGGTGACCGCCGGCGGGCGCGACAGCTTCAACACAATGACCGTAAGCTGGGGCGGCGTGGGCATACTCTGGGGCAAGCCCGTGGTATACGCCTTTATCCGTCCTCAGCGCTACACCTATGGCTTCCTTGAGCGCGAAGAGCGTTTTTCGCTGAGCTTCTATCCCGAGGAGTACCGCAAGGCGCTCGCGCTGTGCGGCTCCAAGAGCGGACGCGACGTCGACAAGGTCGCCGCAACCGGACTTATCCCTGCGTTCACAGAGGATAACGTGCCTTATTTCGAGCAGGCAAAGCTTGTGCTTATCTGCAAAAAACTGTATGCCCAGGATCTGAACGAGCAGAGCGTGATCGACAGCGAAGCCGTGCTGCCCAACTACAAGGGCGACGACTGGCACCGCATGTATGTCGGCGAAATAACCTCTGTATTGCGGGTATAGCCTTGTTTCGTGGGGAGAGACAAAGCTATGGCTAAGAAACTGATATCTCTTTTTATCTCCGCCGTATTGCTCATCTCGGCGCTTTGCTGCGGTCCCGTTACGGTATCCGCCGCGGCGCTTGAGGAACTGAGCTTCAACTCGGCTAACAATGTTTTTGAAACCTACACCTGCGCGGACGGCAAGTCCGTCTGCGTGATAAACAACAGCACGGTATACCGCGTCGCCGCCGAGACCGGCGAGATGACCGCGCTGCACACCTTTGACGAGCCCGAAGTCTACGCCAAGACCGCCAACGGAACGCTGTACGGCGTAGACGTCGGACCGCGCGCCTATGTTGACAAGTCCCGGGGACTGCTCTACTTCGCGCGGCAAAAGTACAAATTCTCAAACGCGGCGGACAACGCCGCGGTGACGGTCTATGTCTATGACCTCGAGGCGGCAAAGCTGCTCAACACCTTCACGGTCAACGGGGTACAGCTCAACTCCGTGGGTGCCGCCGACGACGGCAGAATACTCGTTGCGACCCGAGCCTGCACCGTGATCGGCACCGAAAACGGCGTCGTAACCCTCGACGGCAGCGGCAACGAGATCGGCAGGCTGGCGGGCACGGCGGAAACGCCGTTCATGGCGATCGACAGCTTCATCGGCTGCCGCTCGGACGGCGTGTTCTACTGCGTCCTGTCCGATGTCGTCGACAGCGGCTACGGCTTCGACATGACCCGAGGCGTGATCGGAGTGGGAACGCTCAAGAGCAACGGCTTCTCGATGCAAAACACCGGAATCGAGGTCAAGAACATCACCTTTTCCAACTATTACCGTCCGGCGGAGATGCTCGACGACCATCGGGTGATCGCCTCGACAGGGCAGATCGTCGACTTCTCGGCGTTCACCTACGTCCGGGTCTCGCGCAGCTTCACTCAGGACGGAAAATACGAATTTTTAAATCACGCCGGCGCTAACGCCTTTTTGCGCGACGGCGACCTGTACGCGCTCACGGGCGACAGCATCGTTTCGATCATCGACCTTAGCACGCTCGAACAAACGCGCATATATCTGTCCGATACCCCGATATTCGCGCTTGCGCCCTGCTCCGACGGCATATTGCTGATTTGCAGGGACGGCGACGGTTTTTCGTCGGAGTTCATCGGCTTCGACAGCTTCACCGAGATAACGGAAACGGTTTACGATCTGAACGAAACGGAAGCCTACAAGCGCAGCCGCGAGGACATCGTAAAGGCTTATTCCGAGGCTGTGCCTCAGGACTACGACGCCGCCCTCTACGCCGAAAACGGCTCCGCGTCGGCTCCCTACAAGGAGTATACGATCACGGACGAAACCAAGGACAACGCCCTGCGCTTCACAAACTATATCCGCGGTCTGGGCGGTCTGACCGGCTTCAAGGCGGCAAACGGCGAGGTCTGGGACAGAGCCGCCAAGGGCGCGCTGCTGTCTCAGGTGAACGTGACGCTGACCCATAAGCTCAGCCACTATCCCGAAAAACCCGAGGATATGGACGAGGATTTCTATAACGAGGGCTACGCCGCCACAACCTCCAGCAACCTCGCAAGCGCCTACTTCAGCAACCAGACGGCGGTATTGACCGCGGTCAGGATGTTTATGGACGACCGCAACCACCCTATGCCCGGTCACCGCAACACGATAATGACGCGCAACGGAACGACCTTTGCGATAGGCTATGCCCCTGCGGGAGCCGCGCAGACCATCGGCTACACGGGCGATCCCAATCCCTCGGGCACGGCGCTTTACAACAATGACGCCGCCTACACCTGGCCTGCTCCCGGCTGGTTCCCCGCCGAAGAGCTCGCGACCTACGCCTACTGGACGATCACGCTCAACACCGACAGGGTGAAGCTCCACGGCAACGCACTGAAGATCACGATCACCGATCTCGACACCGGCGAGGAGTTCGTCCGCGAGGCGACCGACGTGCTCTATACCACGAGCTGGGGCACTACGCTCAGCTTTGCGCCGCCGACCGCCGAAAGCTACGAAGGCAAGCGCTACAAGGTGCGCGCGTCCGGACTGCGCGACGGCATCAACCAGCCCGCCTCGATCGAATACACGGTCAGCTTCTTCAGCTATGCGGGCGACTGGGTGATCGACGGCAAGGAATGCACCTGTGACAGCATGGGCAGGCTTACATATCCCGTTTCCGACGATATCCTTATCGGCGACGCCAACCTCGACGGTCAGATCGACGTCACCGACGCGACCTATATCCAGATGTTCTCCGCAGGGCTGCGCGGACTTTCAAAGGAACAGCTCTACGCCGCTGACGTAAACGCGGACGGCAACGTCGACGTCACCGACGCCACGCAGATACAAAAATACTGCGCGGGACTGATATCGGAGTTTCCGCGAAAAAAAACGATTAACAATTAACAGTTTCGGTCGGGCAGACAGAATGCATTTTTTTAAAAGCGTTCTGCGCCCGACCTTTTTTAGTTGAAAGTTGAAAATGGAAAGTTGAAAATTTCGGGTCGCTCCGCTCCGGATTTGTAATGCTGTGTGTTCACAGCCATACGCAAGCCTTATCCCGAGCACAGTCAATAATCTCCCTCCGAGGAAATAAGGGGATCCTTCGCTGCGCTCAGAATGCTCCGGCGTTCGGTCGGGAGCAGCAGAGATTTAAAGCCCCCGTTTTCTGTTCTCGGTTCAAAACGTAGGAAAGGATGCATAAGATATAGAATGCTCAAACATCGGTTAGGAGCAGAATTGAGTCGGGTGCTGTATTTAAAATAGAATGCTCAAACGCAGGTTAGGAGCAGAATTGAGTCGGGTACTAAATTTAAAAGTTGCATTATTTTATTGGGTATGGTATAATAAAATTCTAAGTATTTTGGAAGGAAGTGATTGTGTGACGCAAGAAACCACATGGGAATACTCGGATATTATTCCCGAGATCAACGAGCTTGCCGAAAAGATGCAGGCGAATTCGGTGATCGACCCCGGTCTTTACAACAAATTCGACGTAAAAAGAGGTCTGCGCGACCTTGACGGCAAGGGCGTGCTGACGGGTCTGACCGACATCTCCACCATCAAGCAGAACAAGCTGGTGGACGGAAAGCTGGTTCCCTGCGACGGCGAGCTCTACTACAGAGGCTACAACGTCAACGATATCGTAGGAGGTATCCTCGAGGACAATCGCTTCGGCTTTGAGGAGGTCGTTTACCTGCTGCTCTTCGGCGAGATGCCCACGGCGCAGCAGCTCAAGGATTTCCGCGAGCTTCTTGTGCTCTACCGCACGCTTCCCCAGAACTTTGTGCGCGACGTTATCCTGAAGGCTCCGAGCGAGGACATGATGAACTCCATCGCCCGCAGCGTGCTCACGCTGTTCTGCTACGACAAAAACCCCAACGACACCTCGATCAGCAACGTGCTGCGCCAGTGCGTGCAGCTCATCTCGGTATTTCCGCTGCTATCGGTCTACGGCTACCACGCCTATAACCACTATCTGCGCGACAAGAGCCTTTACATCCACTACGCCGAGCCGACCATGTCGACCGCCGAGGTGCTGCTCTCGCTGCTGCGCCCCGACAGAAAATACACCGAGCTCGAGGCAAAGGTGCTCGACATGGCGCTGATCCTGCACATGGAGCACGGCGGCGGCAACAACTCCACCTTCACGACCCACGTCGTGACCTCCTCCGGCACTGACACCTACTCCGCTATGGCGGCGGCGCTCGCCTCGCTCAAGGGTCCCAAGCACGGCGGCGCGAACGTCAAGGTCTTTGAGATGTTCGAGGATCTCAAGCAGAACGTCTCCGACTGGAAGGACGACGATGAGATCTCGCGCTATCTCGAGAAGCTGCTCGACAAGGAGGCGTTTGACCGCCAGGGACTGATCTACGGCATGGGTCACGCGGTCTATACGATCAGCGATCCGCGCCAGGTCATCCTCAGAGGCGCGGTACAGAGGCTCGCCGAGGCAGAGGGCTACACCAGGGAATACGACCTCTACGCGCGCGTCGAGGAGCTCGCTCCCAAGGTGATCGGCAGAAAGCGCAGGATATACAAGGGCGTCGCCTCGAACGTCGACTTCTACAGCGGCCTGCTCTACAGTATGCTCGACATCCCCTGCGAGCTCTACACTCCGCTGTTCGCTACCGCAAGGATCGCCGGCTGGAGCGCCCATCGCCTCGAGGAGCTGATAAACGCGGGCAAGATCATCCGTCCCGCCTACATGAGCATCTCGACGGAAAGGCATTATGTCAATCTGAACGAAAGATAAAAACTCAGCGCGCGCACAGAGGGTGCGCGCGCTTTTCGACGCAAAAGAGGTTCTTGGAAAATGGCGGTAAAAAGTCAATTGAGGCTTCACCATGCCGTAAGCGTTATCGGCGGTTTTTGGGGCGGCTACACTATATTCAACCACAGCGATATCTTCGGCAACGCCCAAACGGGCAACCTGATACACCTTGTGCTCGACGCCTTCAGCGGAAAGCTCGGGAGCATCGGGTATATGGCGCTGATGTTTTTCGTTTACGCGGCGGGCAACGCCTTCTATGCGGTGATGCGGAAAAAGCAGAGGCTGAGCATGAAGATAATCAGCTTCATAGTCAGCGCGGCGGCGATCACTCTCGTCGGCGTGCTCTCGCTGACGGGACAGCACTATCTCGCGGTGCTGCCGATCGCCTTTGCCGCTCCGGTGCAGTGGAACGCCTTCAAGACCGCCGGAGGTCACTCGAGCTCGACGATCTTCTCCTCGAACAACGTCAGGCAGGCAGTCATGCTGCTGACCGACTACGCGCTTGAGCGCGACAAAAGGCAGCTCTTGGGCGCGAGGTTCTACTGGGCGACGCTGCTGTTTTTCCATATCGGCGTGGCGGCGAGCTGTCTGCTCAGCCTGCCCTTCGGCGTGCACAGCATCTGGTTCTGCTTCGTGCCGCTCGGGATATCGGTGGTTTTTTACTGCTTATATCAAAAGGCAAAGGCGAAATTTTAAAATTACAGACAAAAACGGTCGGGATGACGGACTGCGTTTGAAAAAACGCTCCGTTCCCGACCGTGAATTTTTTATGATTCGGCTCAGTAGCCCCAGCGGTCAAAAAAGCGCACGCCCTGGTAGCTGAGAATAAAATTCTGGCTCTCGTGGAAGGCGCTCTGCACCATGTAGGGGTTATACATATACATAATGCGGTGCTGCACCGCGTCGCGGTTATCGTCAAAGACATACCTGACCGCCTGGCGGCAGGCGTCGTTTGTTCCGATGTCGGTGCTGCCCGTATAGCGGCACTCGACGATAACGTCGGCGACCGTCGGGTAGCCGTCAAAGCACATCGCGTCCTTTACCGACTGGGCGATCAGCGCCGCGCCGATAAAGCCTCCCGAGCCGAACTCGCCCATGCACAGCCGCTCGAGCAGATCTCTGTCCTCGTCGGTGAGGTTGACCTTTGAGCAGGAGTAGGTGTAGTCCGGGTTGTCGATCGCCACAAGATAGCCGCTGTTCCACTGCGCGTTGTAATCGGCAGGGGTCTGCGGAGGGATAGCCGTGGCAAAGGGGACAGTGCCGTCGACCGCGGTCGAGCCCACGGGAACCGTGGTGACGCCGGTCGATGAGACCGTCACCTTGATCTTGCGGTCGGGCGTTGAGGTCGTGACCGTGTTATTCGTATTGTCTGCGGTGTCGTCCGAGAGCGCGATGGCGCCCTTCTTCATGATCTCCTCGTAGTGGGGATTGATGCCCGAGGGATCGGTCGCCTTGACTGCTTCGCCGGTGCTGAGCATGCTGTTGGTAAGTACCGTATGTACCACAAGCAGAACGGCGATAACCAGCACGGACGTAAACATCACCGATTTTTTGTGTTTTGAAAGAAATTCGTTTATTTTCACCTATAAACCATCCAAATCTGTTTATTTGATTCTCAGGATATACAGCCATACTATATAACATAATTGTAACACATTCGTAACCAAAACGCAAGACTTTTTTAAAATATTGCTGCACGGTCAAAAGCAAAAGCCGCATGAGCTGTATCTCTCATTATAAAATGAATGTTGCTTTGCTGCTGTTATGAGGGTTCGGATAAGGTCATAGGCTCCTTTACGTGGCAGGGCTTTGAGTACAAGAATCTCGGCGAGTGGACTTCGATTTGGACTCAGAACGGCGACTGCGGTTATCGCGTTTCCGTCAGCCGCGAGGAAAACGTCACGCTTGACTATGAAGATGTACAGGCAATTATTTGCAGTCTTAAATGACCGGCGAGAAGCACAGCGCCGGCAAATTCGGTTTCCCGAACGGCATGACCCTATGCCGAGAGCATTGACATAAAACCGCCGCTCCCTAAGTGGAGCGGCGGTTCCGGTTTTACTCAGGACTTCCGATAGACGGACGGCGTCTTATCGAAATGCATCTTGAACGCGCGGTTAAAGTTGGATAGGTTGTTGAAGCCCGACATCGACGCGATCTCGATGATCGGACGGTCGGTCGTCAGCAGCAGCATAGCGGCGCGGTTGAGCCTGAGCTCGTTCACGTAGCCGACGAACGTGGTGCTCATCAGCTCCTTGAACAGATGAGAAACGTAATAGCGGCTGATTCCCGTAGCCTCGGCGACCTCCTCAAGCGACACGCCCTCGCTGTAATGGTCGTCAATGTAGCGGGTGACGCGCATCAGCGCACGGTACTTCTTGCTCTTGTTCTCGACGTCAACGATCTTGACGTGCTTGTTTGAGAACAGTTCATAGAACAGCTCGTACATCTTGGCGTAAACCTGAAGCTGAAAATAGCTTGACTTATCGTTTTCCGCTTTTTTCACCACCTGTAGGCAGGACAGCATGTTCTGATAACCGCTGTCTCCGGATGTGATTTTGGCAAACTCTGTACAGTTGCCGTTGATCATCGCACGCACGATGCTCTGAGGCAGGTAGTCCTGCGTTACCGCGGCAGGATTGTCGAGATTGAGCGTTACCACGTCGATGACAGCGTTATTGCTGTCGGTAACACGGTGCTTGACGCTCGGAGCGACAAAGAAGATGTCATCCGATTTAAGCGGAGTTTTTGTGTCCCCGTGTTCGACCGTCGCGGTACCCTTACGCAGTAAACCGAACACCGCCTCCTCGTGCGTCCTGTAGTTGTCATCGATCTTCAGCTCACCGCAAACAACGCGAAAAGCCGAGTTCGACGCGGATGTGGCATGCATTAAATCCATGGCCATAGATACTCCCCCAATATCTATTTATTTAAAGAAGGATATGCTCCTCCTTTATTATAAAATATTATAGCAAAAAAATACCTTTTTGTCAATGATATATTGTTTAACATCGAGCAATATTTCGCAGGTTTTTTCGCTACCTAAACAAATTTTTTGCCATTTTAAAAAAATTTTTCATTTTACTCGGCAAATTCCGCGAGACGCGCCCTAAAACCTTCAACCGCTGCCTCGGGTGATATGATCCTCACGCCCCTTCCCATGCCGAAAACCCACGCGTAAAACTGCGGGCTCAGCACCACCGGGACAGTGATCCGGAAGCGGTCGCCGCTGTCCTCGCGCGTTATGAAAACGTCGGAGCCGAAGCGGTCAACGATGACCCCGATCAGCCTGTTGTCCACGCTCAGCGTCACCTGAGCCTCCTCCCCGCCGAACATCGAGAAAACGCTCTTGGCGTAGCGCGCGGGATTGAAGCTCTCGAACTGCCTGCCACCGTCGCGCACCTCGTCGAGCAGGCTGATACTCTCCATCTTGTCGACGCGGTAATGCTTTATGATCTGCGCCTCGCTGTCGAAGGCGATCAGGTAGTAGTTCTCGTCGTCCCAGCACAGCGCCCACGGCGACACGCGGTACAGCGCGCCCGAGCGCCGCGCGGTTTTGATTATCTTCCTGCCTCCGAGCTCGGGATTGATCTCCCAGCGGTAATAGCGAAACGATATCCTTTTGTTGCCCGAGATCGCGTTGTAGAGCTTGTCGACGTTGTAGTAGATCTGCTCGTTCGGCGTTTTGACGCGGTTCGTGACGTAGACCTCGCGCCTGAGCTGCGCCGCCTCGTTGACGCTCACGAGATGCCCTATCTTCTCGATCAGCTCAAGGCTTTTCTTGCGCGTTATGAACTTGGAGCTCTGGATGGCGTCGACCAGCAGCTTGAGCTCGGCGATCTGGAAATCGCGGCTGCCCACATAGTAGCGCACCGTATTGGTGCGTATCTTGCAGATATCCAGCCCGAAGGCGCCGAGGATCTCGAGATCCTCATAGATAGAGCGCCGTTCGGCGCTGATATCGTCCTTTGCGAGCTCCTCGATGATCTCGTTTACGGTCAGCCCGTGCTCCTCGTCGGTCTTTTCGAGCATGAGCTTCTGCAAATATAAGAGCTTTTGCTTTTGCTTTGAGCTGCGCGGCATGGCTCTGCCTCCCTTCGGCTTCCGCGGAAAACGGACGGTTGCCCGCCCGCGTTTTATGGTAAGATATAGTCTTTCACAACATTTCAGCTAATACATGAATTATTGTGCTCATGGAAAATTGCGCGGCTGCGCCTCACTCCTTGAGCTTGTTGAGCCGCTCGATCTGCTTTGCGCGCTTGTAGCGGTAGAGGATATTCTCAGCCCACTCGCCGTCGATCTTGATGAAGCCCTTGAGCTTTCTGTCCTTAACGGCGAACTGCTCCACGATCTCCTTCGACTTGCCGTAGATCTCAAGCCGCGCGGTCTGGACGTAAGGCCTGCGATCCTCGCCGGTGAAATAGGTGAAGCCCATGGTGTTGCTCTCGCGGTCGTACATCGACAGATAGCCCTCATATACCTTTTCGCCGTCGAGCTTTTTGGAGACCGTCTGGCTGATGGCGACCTTTGTCAGCTCCACCGCCATATCGTCGAGCCCGGATTCAAGGATGAAGATCTTCTCCTTGAAGGAATTGAAGTCCGGCGCCACGCGCTTTGTGATATTGCGCAGATTGGCGTACTTTTCCTCGAGCTCGCTGTCGCACAGCCTGAAGCGGTCGATTTTGGGGATGAGGTAGACCATGAAGCGGTTCTTCATGTCGTTGTAAAGGATCGGGTATGTGAGCCTCGCGCTGTATCCGCAGGAGGGACAGCTCCAGACGAACAGACTGCCGTCGAGCACCCTGTCGCGGAGGCCGCGGTCGGTCGTGGCGTTGACGCTGGTGTAGATCTCCGCCTTGGCCATCTCGCCGCACATGGGACAAACTACCGCCTTATTTAGCTTTTTCTCAGGCATATTATCACCTCTGTAGATACATTATATCAATTTGTCGTGATTTTAACAAGTAATTTTCAAAAAAATGTTGATTTTATTGAAAGAATCTGTCATAATATAATAAGAATATTGGCGCGCCGCGCTTAAAGGAGAGTTATTATGGAAGTATTAGATACAGTAAAAGGCACTTTTAACACCGCAGTTGAAGCCCTTACGAACGTCGCACAGGATTTTGTTGAGAAAAACCGCACCAAGGCAAAGCTCAACCGCCTCAGAATGGTGATGAAGAGCGAGAGCGAGCTGATGAACCGCGCCTACATCGCGCTGGGCAAGGAGTACTATGACCGCATCAAGAACGGCGACTGCGCCGATACCGCCAAGCGGGAAAAGCTGCTTGAGGTCATCGACAACTGCAAGGCGAAGATCGCACGCGCACGCGACTGCTACCGCACTATCCTCGAGAGCCAGAACGAGTTCGTCTACTCGTCTCCCTCAAAGTCGGGCGGCTACAACGCCGACGACGTGGTGGACATCACCGTAGCCTGCTCCAACGAGAGCGATTATCCCAACAGCCCGTTCCAGAACGCACCCGAGGGCGCCGAGCGCCGCTTTGAGGAAGCTGCCGAGGCAGCAGGCGAAAAAGCGGAGTCCGCCAAGGAGCGCTTCAACGAGCGTATGCAGAAGGCGAAGGATACCGTAGAGGAGAAGGTCGAGCAGGTCAAGGACGCCGTCGAGGAAAAGGTCGGCAAGGCAAAAACCGCCGTCGGTGAAAAGGTCGCCAAGGCAGCCGAGACCGTGAAGGAAAAAGCGGAGAAATTCGCCGAGTCCGCGCCCGCCGCAAAAGCCGAGGAAGCCGCCGAAGCCGTTGAGGAAAAGGTCGAGGACGTCAAAGAAGCCGTCGAGGAAAAGGCGGAGGAAGTCAAGGAAGCCGTCGAGGAAGCTGCCCCCGACACCGAGTCGGACGACGACGAGCTTTTCTGATAAGTTAGGATCAAGATAAAAAACAGGGCTGATCACACGATCAGCCCTTATTTTTTGAAATTGTGGTTTTATATATGATATTTCCGCCTGTCGAAAGATCAGCAGAAGTATACATCCATTTCCATCTCTTCGCCGTCAGCTACAAAGTAAGCCTTGCTCTCTTCGGGCTTGAGATATACGGAGATCTCCTTGGCATCCTTGCCATAGGTAGCCTTTACGTTGGCAACAACCTCGTCGATTGAAACCTGAACGCCGCCGAACTCTACAAAGAAGTTCACCTTGGTCTCAGCGGGCTTCTTGGGAGCGGTTTTCTTGGGAGCAGCCTTCTTGGCGGGAGCTTTCTTGGCGGGAGCCTTCTTCTCCTCTACAGCCTCAGCCTTGGGCTCTGCCTTGACCTCGGCAGCCTTCTCGGCTGTTTTCTTAACAGTTTCCTTTACTTCCTTCTCGGCTGCCTTAGCAGCGGTCTTTTTTGTTGCCATTTGTAATTCCCTCTTTCGATAGATTTATGGTTGATATTTGATAATACCTTGTTTTTGCCTATAATTGTATTATACATAAGGGTTTATTATTTGTCAATAAATACAAATTATTTTTGTCGGTTAGTACATATTTTAAGATAATCCAAATTTTCATTAGGCAGTTTTCACAATATAAAAAAGCATATTTTGTAGATAATATTGTCTTGACAGCTCCGCGCCGTGAAAAACCGCCGTTTTTGCGTTGCATTCCGCGTTCAAATATGATAGAATACATCTATCTGAATTGGGGGGAAGCCGCGTGTTTTTTGACAATCTTTTCATCATCGGTCAGCAGGTGCTGGTGCTTTTTCTGCTGATCGCCGTAGGCTTTGTCTGCGGCAGGCTCGGGGTCATCACCGAACACGCCTCAAAGAAAATGACCGATCTCGTGCTGTACGTCGTCACGCCCTGCGTGATGATCTCGGCGTTCCAGCGCGATTTCAGCATTGAGATGCTCGGAAAGGTGCTCATCGCCGCCCTGACCGCCGCCGTGATACTCGCCGCGTCGATCGGGCTCGCCAAGCTCGTACTGCACGATAAAAACGAGAGCCGCAAAAAAGTGCTGCAATTCGCGGTGATCTTCTCAAACTGCGGCTTCATGTCGCTGCCGCTGCAGAAGCAGCTCCTCGGCGAGGACGGCTGGTTCTTCGGCTCGATCTTCGTCGCGGTTTTCAACATCTTCGTCTGGAGCTACGGCCTCGCGGACATGAGCGGCAGCCTGCGCTCGTTCTCGCCCAAAAAGCTTCTGCTCAACCCCGGGATCCTCGGCGTAGCGGCGGCGATACTCCTCTTTGTGTGCCGCGTCCGCCTGCCCGAGATCATCTCTCAGCCCATCGGACATCTCGCAAACCTCAACACTCCGCTGCCCATGCTCATCATCGGCTTCTATCTCTCTCAGGCTAAGCTCAAACGCGCCTTCACCGACGCCGGAGCCTACCTTGCGATGGCGCTCAGGCTGGCTGTGATCCCCGTCGCGGCGATATTCGCGATGGCGGCGCTGAGGCTCGACCGCACTATGACCATCGCCTTTGTCATCGCCTGCTCCGCTCCTACGGCGGCGACCACCACGATGTTCGCGTCGAAGTTCGACCGCGACGTTGAGCTTTCCGTCAGCACGGTGGCATCGAGCACGCTTGTCTCCGTCGTAACCATGCCCTTGGTCGTGTCGCTGGCGTATCTTGTCTGCGGCGCGTGAATCCCCAAATACCCGAAAAGGCTGACCCGATACAGGTCAGCCTTTGTTTTATGCCTTTGTATTGACTTTTTCGGCTTTTTCGGTTTTATCCTTCAGGTGGGCGTTGAGCTCCGCCTGCTTTTTTGAGCTCAGCGAGAACTTCGACTCCTTGCCCTTTACGAGCTTTTTGAAGTTCGGGAGGTGGCGCAGGATAACCAGCAGCGCCGCGGCGATAGCCATAAGCTCGACCCAGATATTCTGGGGGCTCAGGCAAGCCAGCGCTATTGGACAGAACAGCGCAGCCGAGCAGGACGCGACCGACATATACTTTCCGATGAACAGCACGAGGAAGAACACGGCTGTAGCCACGAGCGCCATGCGCCAGTCTACGAACCATATCGTCGAAAAGCCCGCGATGAACGCCTTGCCGCCCTTGAAGCGGTACCATACGGGGAAGCAGTGACCGATCATTGCGAACAGACCTGCGAACTGCGCGCCCGTCTGCCAGAGATCAAAGAGCTTCCACATAACGAACGCCGTCGCAAAAACCGGCAGCGCCGCCTTGAGTATGTCGATGATGAGCACCAGCCAGGTCACAAAGCCGTTGCCGTAAACGCGCTTGAAGTTGGTAAAGCCGGGGTTGTTGCTGCCGTGCTCGCGGATATCCTGGTGATACACCAGCTTCGAGAGCATGATCGCGCCGTTGAGTCCGCCGAGCAGATATGAGATTATCGCGGCGGGGATCAGTACGGCGGGCAAAAATTCGAGCGGTATCATACGGGGAACCTGTCTACGTTCTTGCCCCAGCAGAAAATGCCGATAGCGTCGGCGCCGATGGACGCGCCGATGATGGGTCCGATGTAACCGATATAGATGTTTGCGCCGGGGATCTTCTCCTCAACAAGCTCCTTGAGCTCGAGAGCGTCCTCCTCGCAGTCGGCGTGAGCGATCAGGATCTCCTGATCCTCGGGGTCGAGGATAGCGTCGACGGTGAGCTGAGCCAGCTCCTCGAGCATCTTCACTCTGCCCTTTACCTTCTTGATCGGCACGTTGTCGCCCACGGTATTAGAGATGATGATGGGCTTTACTCCGAGCAGGTTTCCGAAATAGGAATCGTCGCCCTGAACTCTGCCCGCAGCCTTGAGCATATTGAGGCTGTCGACGGCTACGAACTGGTTGACGTTGTTGCGGACGGCGTTGACCTGATCCGCTATCTCCTCGGCTGAGAGTCCCTGATCTCTGAGCTTAGCCGCCTTGATAGCGACCTGAGCCTCGCCCATGCAGGCGTTGATGGCGTCGACAACGACGATCTTTCCGTCGGGATAGTCATTGAGCAGCTCCTTGGCGATAACGGAGGCGGTGTTGACGGAGCCCGAAAGCTTGCTCGAGCAGCCGACGTATACTACGTCCCAGCCCTCCTCGAGATACTCGCGGAACTTCTTGTCGAAGGTCTGCGCGGGCACCTGGGTGGTGGTGACGCGGTTGCCGTCGCGGAGGGTATCATACAGATCCTGAGGGCTGTAGAATTCCCAGTCAAGGCTGGCAGGGGTCTCCTTGCCGTCTCTGACGGTGTTCATCATAAGATAATCGATGCTGTATTTGTCGCGGAGCTCCTTGATCATATCGGAGCAGGAATCGGTTACGACCTTTACCTTTCTCATTGGCAAAATCTCCTTACTTATTCTAAAATTATTATATAATCATAAACGGGCTGTCCGCCGTCTATCATTACCACTTCGGTGCGCCTGTACTGACGGCGCAGGGTCTTGCGGATCGCGTCGGCTTCCTCCTTGGGAACGTCCGAGCCGCAGATTACGAGCATTATATCGTAGCGCGACGCCTTGAGCGCCTCGGCAAGTCCGAGCGCCGCCTGAGTCCTGTCGGGGTCGTCGACGTAGATCCTGTCGTCGACAAAGCCGATGTAATCGTCCTTGACCACCTTTACGCCGTCGCGTTCGGTGTCGCGCACAGCCTGGGAAACCAAGCCGGTGACGACCCCCGATATGACCTCCTCGGCATAGGCGACGATCTGATCCGCGTCGTTTGAGGAGGTGTCGAGCATGGATATCGCGGCATAGCCCTCGCCGATGGTCTTGCTGGGAACCACCCTGACCTCCGCCTTGTCATAGAGCGAAGCCGCCTGCTGAGCTGTGAGGATGATGTTGGAGTTGTTGGGGAACACGAAGATCGTGTCCGCGTTGACCTCGCCGAACGCCTCGATAAGATCCTCTGCGGAGGGATTCATGCTCTGACCGCCGTCCACCACCGCGTCGCAGCCGAGGGATACGAAGGTTTTCTTTATGCCCTCGCCCGCGGCGACGCTGACAACGCCGAAGGGCTTGTGGGGCTTTTTCTTTTTGGTCTTGGCGCCGCCCTTGTGGGTCTCGTTGTGCTGGAGGGTCATGTTCTCGATCTTCATGGTGAGGAACTCGCCGTACTTCTGAACATGATTGAAGATATCGCCGGGCTTCTTGGTGTGAACGTGCACCTTGACTATGGTGCCCTCGCGGAAGGCTACGACCGAATCGCCGTTGGCGTTCAGCCAGTCGATCAGCTCGTTAAGGTCGAAGGCGTCGAGGTCGATCTTGCATTTCTGCAGTCGAAGCAGGAACTCGGTGCAGTAGCCGAATTCCAGCACGCTGTTCTCGGTGAAGGCGTTGAGATCGACGTTCTTGCGCGAGGAGCCGCCCTCCTGTCCGAGCTCGCCGAGCTCGCCCGTCAGGGTCGCCTTCATGCCCTCGGCGATGCAGATGAAGCCCGCGCCGCCGCTGTCGACCACGCCCGCGTCCTTGAGCACCTGAAGCAGATCGGGAGTGCGCTCGAGCGAGCGGTTGAGCTCCCATAGCATATCGTCAAGATAGCTCTCGAGCGTGCTCGAGGCGACAAGGCGCGAGTTGGCGTAGACCACGCCGTCCTTGTACACTGTCAGGATGGTGCCCTCAACGGGAACCGAAACCGCGCTGTAGCTCTCCTTGATGCCGCTCTCGAGCGCCTTGCCAAAGGCGGCGATATCCGCCTTCTCAACGCCCGAAAGCCCCTTGGCTATTCCGGCGAAGATGCGCGAGAGGATTACGCCCGAGTTTCCGCGCGCTCCGAGCAGCATGCCCTGAGCGACCTTTGCGGCGGCCTCGCCGAGATGCGCAGTCTCCGTGCCTGTCGAGGATACGCCCGAGTCGATCGTCAAAAACATATTGTCACCCGTGTCGCCGTCGGGTATCGGGAACACGTTGAGGTCGTTTATAGTCTTTATATTCGCGCGCAGCCGCGCGGCGCCGCCCCTGAGGAGCTCGGCGTACAAAATTCCGTCAATGCTTACAGTACCCATATCATCTTCCTATCTTTCGCTTATTGTCGCGTTTTATCAGAAAACAGTATAAAAACACGATTATTTCCCAATATGTATATTATAATAAACAGAGGCGTTTGATAAGGGGCATTATTTACGGTTAGTATAGCTTTTTACTCACAATTTATTCATTTTGTGGTATTTTGGGCAAAATAGTCAAATAATGTAGAATCATTGTGAGCTATAAAGTATCATAAAAAAACGGGCTGCGCAATGACAGCCCGTTGAAATCTATTCAGGATCAAGCCTGCTTTTTGTCCTCGAGGACCTTGTAAACCACAGCCGCGAGCGCCGCGCCTACGAAGGGACCTACGATGAACACCCACAGTGAGCCCAGAGGAGCCATGTTGCCGTTGAAGGCGGCTACCAGAGCGGGGCCGAAGCTGCGCGCGGGGTTGACGGAGGTACCGGTGAGACCGATGCCGAGGATGTGTACGAGGGTGAGGGTCAGACCGATGATCAGTCCGCCGAAGGAGCCGTGCTTCTGGTTCTTGGAGGTAACGCCGAGGATGGTCAGCACGAACACGAAGGTCAGGAAGCACTCGACGAGCAGACCGGCAACGGGGTTTCCGCCTACGCCGTCAAGACCGTTGGAGCCGAAGCCGCCGGTGGTATCCTTGACGCCGCCGAGCGAGAAGATGCCGGCGAGGATGCCTGCGCCCGCGAAAGCGCCGAGGCACTGGGAAACGATGTAGCCGAAGAAATCGGCAACGCTCATGCCGCCGCTGATGAGAACGCCGAGGGAAACCGCGGGGTTGATGTGGCAGCCCGAAATATTGCCGACGCAGTATGCCATGCCGACGATGACCAGACCGAACGCAAGCGCGGTCAGGATGTAACCGGGACCGAAGCCGACTTTTTCGTCGTTAAGAACAAGCATTGCGGTGCCGCAGCCGAGAACCACGAGAACCATTGTGCCGATGAACTCGGCAATGTACTTTTTAAGTGATGCCATAGATATTCCTCCTTTATTTTGCGGAATTGCCCTTCCGCCTTTCATGTCATCGGTTTAAATATACCACAATTATTCTTTCAAAGCAAGATAATTTGCACAATTTTTTATGAAAGTTTTGTAATAAATAAGAGGATATCACAATTACTCAGGGTACCTAAACGATTTTTCGAGCCTGCGCGTCAAGCAGCGTGATCAGCCTCTCGGAGGAAAAAGCCTCGTCCGCGGCAAAGGCGAAGGTCAGCTCCTCGCTGTTTTCGTAGGAGTGCTCGACCTCCTTGGAGTACCTTTGAAACAACGCGGTCAGGTCGGATGTGTTCCGCGCCATGACGCCCAGCACAAGGCAGGCGCAGACCGCCCTTTTCACCGTGGAGAGCACGTCGTATGAATCCACAGCGTTCAGGTAATAACGGAAAAGCATATACAGAAAAAGCCGCTCCAAGGCTTTGGCGGTCTCTCCCTCAAAAAGTGGGGTCAAGCCGCTATCGCCCGCCTCCGCGACAAGGCGCGCAAAATCCGCGCTCATGTAGTCGAGGCGCTTGTGAAGCTCAAACACAGCCGACAGATCGCCGTCCTCGGGTATATCGAGCGCCGCAGGCTCGCCGCCGTTGAGGACTGCCTGGATCTGAGCGTTGTACTCGAGGCAGTCGCCGAGCCTGAGCCCAAGCGGTTTGCCGCTGCCGCACAGCAGAAGCGCGGTCTGTTTTCTGGCGCGCAGCAGGGAGCTCAGCAGCTCGTCGTCCCCGTGATAACGAGCCTCGAGCAGATCGGAATATGCGTTGTCCTCGGCTAAAATCAGCCTCGCCGCCTCGGGGCAGGCGAACGACAGCGTGTGCTCGCAGAAGCCGTCGTATTCCTGGGTTATGCGCGGAAACTCGGCGCAGGTGCGGCAGAGCCTGTCCTCGCCCAGCTCGATGTAAATATCGCAGAGCATATCGGCGTTCCAGAAGGGACAGCGGCCGTTTTGAGAGACGAACACCCGGTCGCCGTCGCCGTCGGTCACGGTCAGGGCTCGCAGCTTGTCGCCGAGCGGCGACTGCACGGTGTTGTAAAACGCCTCGGTCTCGCTGTCCACCACAACGTCCCAGTCCTTGCAGCAGGAGTCGGGGCAGCGCGCGGCTATGCATTTGAATTTTTTGAAGTAGGAAGGGTAATAATGTCTCATGTCCATATCAGTTGTGAAAAAAATTGCTCATACGCGTCGTCCCAGCCGTCGATGGCGTTGACTCCGCCTCCGTTTACGCTGCGCAGCATGGCGTCGCCGGCGGTCATGCCGACCGTGAACAGCTCGCCTGCGGTCACGCTGTAGCCGAGGCTGCGGCAAAGCGCGCAGAAATCCTCCACGGGCTCTTCGCTGTCGCGCGTGGCAAGCAGCCGTGATTTGAGTTTTTCGTCCTGTTTAGCGGCAAATAACAGCCGCTCCAATTCAAGCTCGATCATATTATCACCTTTTAGGGGTTAGGGGTTAGGGGTTAGGGATTAGGGATTAGGGATTAGGGATTAGGGATTAGGGGTTAGGGGTTAGGGGATAATTTAGGGCGGGACACCCGCATTCTAATGGAAAATTGAAAATGGAAAATGGACAATTTAGGGCGGGATCCGTAGCCGGACGGCAACCCTTTTGTCGCTGCGCGACATTTCCCCATCAGGGGAATCACCCGCACCCGATTTGTAATGCTGCGTGTTCGGGGATAAAAATCGGGCTCCACTTGAGGGGAGCTGTCGCGCGACCAAGCGCGACTGAGGGGTGGGGGAACGGGAACGAACTTTATCTTTCCGTGATACCGTTTTGCGATGAACTATAGGTTTGCTTTACCGAGCAACGTCGGATTGTAAGGAAAATGCGGCGCAAGCCACCCCTCAGTCAATCCTT
>CACWKB010000014.1 GCA_902761375.1 uncultured Ruminococcus sp.
CTATGCTCACGTTGACTGCCCCGGCCACGCCGACTACGTTAAGAACATGATCACCGGTGCTGCGCAGATGGACGGCGCTATCCTCGTTGTTTCCGCTGCCGACGGTCCTATGCCCCAGACCAGAGAGCACATCCTGCTTTCCCGTCAGGTAGGCGTTCCCTACATCGTAGTATTCATGAACAAGACCGACCAGGTTGACGATGAGGAGCTGCTTGAGCTCGTAGAGATGGAGATCCGTGACCTCCTCAACGAGTACGAGTTCCCCGGCGACGACACACCCATCATTAAGGGCTCCGCTTATGTTGCTCTCACCAGCGACAGCAAAGACCCCAACGCTCCCGAGTATCAGTGCATCCACGAGCTCATGGACGCTGTTGACGAGTTCATCCCCACTCCCGACCGTAAGGCTGACCTGCCCTTCCTTATGCCCGTTGAGGACGTATTCACCATCACCGGCCGCGGCACCGTTGCTACCGGTAGAGTTGAGAGAGGCCAGATCCGCACCTCCGAGTCCGTCGAGATCGTCGGTCTCACCGAGGAGAAGAGAACCGTTGTTGTTACCGGTCTTGAGATGTTCAGAAAGACCCTCGACTATGCTGAGGCAGGCGACAACGTAGGCGTTCTGCTCCGTGGCGTTCAGAGAACCGAGATCCAGAGAGGTCAGGTTCTTGCTAAGCCCGGCACCATTCATCCCCACACCAAGTTCCGCGGCCAGGTTTATGTACTGACCAAGGACGAGGGCGGCCGTCACACCCCCTTCTTCAATAACTATCGTCCCCAGTTCTACTTCAGAACCACCGACGTTACCGGCACCATCTCCCTGCCCGACGGCGTAGAGATGTGCATGCCCGGCGATAACGTAGAGATGGACGTTGAGCTCATCACTCCCATCGCTATCGAGGTTGGTCTCCGCTTCGCTATCCGTGAGGGCGGCAGAACCGTAGGCTCCGGCGCTGTTATCGCTATCAACGAATAATTAAATCGTTTCAAATAAAGGCTGTTTTGCGCTGCAAAGCAGCCTTTTTTGGAAGCAACAGGGGTGTAGAACAATGGATAATTCAAAAGCAATTTACGACGCGCGGTCGCTCGGCAAGCCGAAGATGCTCGTGCTCGGCGTTCAGCATATGTTCGCCATGTTCGGCGCGACGATAATGGTTCCGATCCTCACCGGTCTGGACGTGTCGACCACCCTGCTTATGGCGGGCTTGGGTACGCTGCTGTTTCATGTGATCACCAAGTTCAAGGTGCCGGCGTTTTTGGGCTCCTCGTTCGCCTTCCTCGGCGGATACGCGGCAATCGCTCCGCTCAAGGACGCGGAGGGCAACGCTTTAGACAACAGCGCACTGCTGCCCTACGCCTGCCTCGGCGTTGCCTGTGCGGGCACGGTATATTTTGTGCTCGCGCTGATCATCAAGTCCGTCGGCGTCGAGAGGGTAATGAGATTCTTTCCGCCGGTCGTCACCGGTCCGATCATAATCGCCATCGGTCTGGGACTCGCTCCCTCGGCGATCGACAACTGCTCCACAAACTGGGTGCTCGCTCTTATCGCTTTCGCGGTCATAATCGTGTTCAATATCTGGGGCAAGGGCATGGCTAAAATTGTGCCGATCATTTTGGGTCTGCTGATCTCGTCCTTTGTGGGCTTGGTTTTGGCGTCCTTCGCCTTTCAGTTCCCCGAGCTCAAGGAGCAGCTCCCGTGGCTGTTCTCGAGCGGTCCCATCCTTGACGCGGCGGGTAATGTTACCGGCTATAAGCCGATCTTTGACTTTGAAGCCGTCAAGACCATCATCGGAAATATCGGTCAGGGTCATATCTTCGGCGAAAACGCCCTGATCAATCTCCCCGTGAGCTGGAACCAAACGATATTAGGCGGCATCAACTGGTCGAGGGGCGACCTGATCATCTCCGCTATCATCGCAATAGTTCCGATCTCGCTCGCCACCATGATGGAGCATATCGGCGATATCTCGGCGATCAGCTCCACCGTAGGCAGGGATTATATGCGCGACCCGGGTCTCCACCGCACGCTCATCGGCGACGGCGTTGCGACGATCATGGCGTCGATGTTCGGCGGCCCCGCAAATACTACCTACGGCGAGAACACGGGCGTGCTCGCGCTGACCCGCGTTTACGACCCCAAGGTCATCCGCATAGCGGCGATCTTTGCGGCGGTGCTCTCCTTCTTCCCGTACGTTTCCGCGAGGATAGGCGCGATCCCCGGCTGTATCGTCGGCGGCATCTCGCTGGTGCTCTACGGCATGATCTCCTCGATCGGTGTTCGCAATCTGGTCGAAAATAAGGTGGACTTCTCAAAGAGCCGCAACCTCATCGTCGCGGCGGTCATCCTTGTGCTGGCGCTCGGCCTCGGCAAGGAAACCGCGACCTTCTACATCGGCAGCCTCAAGATCACCCTTTCGCCTCTTGCGGTAGCCTCTATCGCCGGTATCGTGCTCAACGCGATCTTCCCCGATAAGGATTACAAGGTCGCAAGATCAAAGACTCAGGAGAAGAAGCTCAGCAAGAACAAAAAGAAACAGTAAACATAGAACAGAAAAACACCGCGGACGCTCGATGCCCGCGGTGTTTTGCGTGTCGGGGTATTGAAGGACTAAAGCTGTATTGATTCGAAGCTCTCGCTGAGGATATCGTAGGAACGCATGAATTTTTCGAGCTCTTCGGGTTCGAGCTTGAGCTCGAGGACGCGCTTTACGCCGCCGCTGTTGATAACGCAGGGCGAGCCGATGAATACGTCCTTTTTGAGCCCGTATGCGCCCCTGAGCCGAGCCGAGACGGTGAGCACGGAGTTGTCGTTGTGAAAAATCGCGCGGACTATCCTGCAAATCGCCATGCCGATGCCGTAGTAGGTCGCGCCCTTAGCCTTGATTATCTCGTAGGCGGCGGTGCGAACGTCGTCGCCTATGCGCTCGAGCTCCTCCATTGTGTAGCGGTCGGGAGCCTCCTCGAGCATATCGCGCGCCTGCTTGACGCCGATTATCGCCTGGCTCCACGGGATCATCTCGCTGTCGCCGTGCTCGCCGATGACGTAGGCGTGGATGTGGCGAGGGTCGATCTCAAAGTAGGTGCCGAGCAGATAGCGCAGCCGCGCGGTGTCGAGCGTGGTGCCGGTTCCGATGATCTTCGCCGCGTTGAAGCCGCTGAGCTCATAGGTCACGCGGGTCATTATGTCCACAGGATTGGTGGCGACGAGGAAGATCCCGTCAAAGCCGCTCGAAACCACCCTCGGCACGATCGACGAGAACACCTTGGCGTTGCGCTGGAGAAGCTGGAGCCGGGTCTCGTCGGGCTTTTGATTGACGCCGGCGCAGATGACAACGATGTCGGCGTCGGAGCAGTCGCAGTAGTCGCCGCTGTAGATCCTCATGCTCGAGTTCGAGAACGCGAGCCCGTGGTTGAGATCCATCGCCTCGCCCTTGGTGCGCTCGGCATTGAGGTCGATCAGCACCAGCTCGTCGCAGGCGCTTTGGTTCAGAGCGGCGTAAGCAAAGCTCATTCCGACCATGCCGGTTCCCACAAGCACGACCTTTCTGTTGTTGTTTGCCATATTATCAATTCCTTTCCTAAATAATATATCTATTCTTTCTTCAATTGTAACAAATATTTGAGGTTTCGTAAAGCTGTTTTGCGGAATTTTATGAAAATGAAAGTTAGCCACGGGTAACTTTCAAAAAATCGGTTGAAAACGAGCATTTCTTATGCTAAAATGGATAATCAGAGTGTTTTAAAGAATCTCGACATAAACGTGTGGGATATCGGAGAAGTCTGTGAAGCTATCAGACTCTCCATCAGACACTAACGTAAGGAATCTCAACATAGACGTGTGGAATATCGGAGAAGTTTGTGAAGCCATCATACTCTCCATCAGACACTAACGTGTTAGGGATTAGGGATTAGGGGTTAGGGATTAGAATTGTAGGGGTCGATCTTGATCGACCCGGAACCGACATTGCCTTCATGTCCGATCTTTCGGCAGTGAGCCGAACGTTCGGCGGCAGCAAAAGCCTCCTTTGTTAAAGGAGGTGGCGCGGCGCTCTGCGCCGTGACGGAGGATTTACACGGCAGATGTCAACCGAAAAGCGTAAAGGTCATTCGATAAAACCCGACGTCCGGTAGTATAGGATGCAATGTTTTCCCATCGGAAATCGGAATGGCAGGAAGCCTCGGCGCAGAGGGCAAACACATGGGTCTGCCACTACGAAGGACCCGGATCCCGCCCTCGATTTTCCACTTTCCATTTTCAATTTTCCATTAAAAATACCCCTTTATTTTCCGCTTGCAATGCATATATGTTTTAATATAAAATAATCAAAGAATGGAGGCATGTAGAATGGATAAGAAAACAGTCGATCTGTCTCTGCTCGACGGCGTTCTTGAGGAATACGCGTCGGTCAAGGGCAGCTTGATCACCATTTTGCAGAACACGCAGGATATCTACGGATATCTTCCCAAGGAGGCTATCGAGCTTATTTCCGAAAAAACAGGCATCGCGACCTCCGAGATCATGGGCGTAGGCACCTTCTACACCCAGTTCCGCTTTGAGCCTGTCGGAAAGTATCTGATCATGCTTTGCCAAGGCACCGCCTGTCACGTCAACTCCTCTGAGCTGATCCTGCAGACCGTCAAGGACGAGCTGCACATCGAGGACGGTCAGACCACCGAGGACGGACTGTTCTCGCTCAAGTGCGTAGCGTGCTTAGGCTGCTGCTCGCTCTCGCCCGTAATGATGATCAACGAGGACACCTACGGCAGCCTCACACCCGAAAAAACCAAGAAGATACTTAAGGAATTAAGGGAGGCGGCACAGTGAGGATCGTAATCGGACAGGGCTCCTGCGGAATCGCCGCGGGCGCCGAAAAGGTAAGAAAAGCGCTGCTTTCGGCAGGCGTTGACGAAGCCGCGGTCTCGATCGCGGGCTGTATCGGCATGTGCTGGCTCGAGCCGATAGTCGATATATATGACGACGAAAACAAGCTGACAAGGCTTGTAAGAGTAAGCGAAAACGACGCGGAGGCGGTCGCCTCCTTTGTGAAGAGCGGCGACAGGACCCTTGTCGAAAAGCTCATAGTGACCGACGAGGACAGCGAGTTCCTCACCAAGCAGACCAGAATAGCGCTCAGAAACTGCGGTATCATCAACCCCGAGCAGCTCGAGGCTTATACCGCCGCGGGCGGCTACACCGCTCTCAAAAAATGCCTCACCGAGCTCACTCCGGAGCAGGTCATCGAGATCATCAAGACCTCGGGACTCGCTGGCAGAGGCGGCGCGGGCTTCCCGACCTGGTTCAAGTGGAACGCCGCGCGTCAGAGCGCAGGCGAGGAAAAATACCTCATCTGCAACGCCGACGAGGGCGACCCCGGCGCATTCATGGACAGAGCCGTTATCGAGTCCGACCCGCACAACCTGATCGAGGGCATGCTCATCGGCGCCTACGCTATCGGCGCAAAGCACGCGGTGGTGTATGTCCGCGCAGAGTATCCTCTGGCGATCAAGCGCCTCAAAAAGGCTATCGCTCAGGCGACCGAGAAGGGCATCATCGGCGAGAACATCTTCGGCACCGAGTTCTCCTGCGACTTCACCATCAAGGCGGGCGCGGGCGCGTTCGTCTGCGGCGAGGAGACCGCGCTGATCGAATCGCTCGAGGGTCACCGCGGAATGCCGAGGCTTAAGCCTCCGTTCCCGGCGCAGTCCGGTTTCTGGAGAAAGCCCAGCAACATCAACAACGTAGAGACCTTCGCCAACGTCGCCTGGATCATCAACAACGGCGGCGAGGCGTTCGCGGCTATGGGTACCGAGGGCTCAAAGGGTACCAAGGTATTTGCCGTCACCGGCAAGGTCAAGCGCTCGGGACTCGTCGAGATCCCCATGGGCAAGACCCTGCGCGACGTCATCTTCGACATCGGCGGCGGAATGAAGACCGACAAGCCCTTCAAGGCTGTCCAGATGGGCGGTCCCTCCGGCGGCTGTATCCCCGCAGACCTGATCGACACCGTGATCGACTACAAGGCGCTCGGCGCCACGGGCGCGATCATGGGCTCGGGCGGAATGGTAGTCATGGACGAGAGCACCTGCATGGTCGGCATGGCTAAGTTCTTCCTCGACTTCACCGCCAAGGAGAGCTGCGGCAAGTGCATCCACTGCCGCATCGGCACCAAGCGCATGCTCGAGATGCTCGAGCGCATCACAAAGGGCGAAGGCAAGGAGGGCGACATCGAGCTGCTCGAGGAGCTGTGCTACTCAATCAAGGACGGCGCGCTCTGCGGCCTCGGTCAGACCGCTCCCAACCCCGTGCTCACCACCATCAAGTATTTCCGTGACGAGTACGAGGCTCACATCAAGGAAAAGAAGTGTCCTGCCGGCGAGTGCAGCGACCTCATCGAATACAGGATCATCGCCGACAAGTGCCGCGGCTGTACGCTCTGCGCGCGCAACTGCCCCGTAAACGCCATCAGCGGCACGGTCAAGAATCCTCACGTAATCGACACCGACAAGTGCATCAAGTGCGGCAAGTGCTACCAGAGCTGCAAGTTCGGCGCGATCGTGAAAGAGTAAGGAGGGCTGAAAATGATCAACTTAACTATCAACGGAAAAGCAATAACAGCCCCCGAGGGCTCAACGATTTTAGAGGCGGCAAGAGCCAACGGCATCGACATCCCGACCCTTTGCTACGACAAGGCGGTCGAGGTCTACGGTGCGTGCGGTCTGTGCGTGGTCGAGGCCGAGGGCATACCCAAGCTGCTTCGCTCCTGCTCGGCAAAGGTAATGGAGGGCATGGTTGTAAACACCGAGAGCGACCGAGTGGTTCGCTCGCGCAAGATCGCCATGGAGCTGCTGATGTCGGCTCACGACGGCGACTGCGTGGCGCCCTGCCAGCTCAACTGCCCTGCAAGAACCGACTGCCAGGGCTACGTCGGACTTATCGCCAACGGCGAGTACGACGCTGCGCTTAAGCTCATCAAGAGCAAGATCTCGCTGCCTGCCTCGATCGGCAGAGTCTGCCCCCATCCCTGCGAGAAGGCGTGCCGCAGGCAGAACGTCGAGGAGCCGATCAACATCGCTCAGCTCAAGGCGTTCGCAGCCGACATGGACTTAAAGGCTGAAAGCTACATCCCCGAGTGCCAGGAGAGCACCGGAAAAAAGGTCGCCGTTATCGGCGGCGGCCCCGCGGGTCTGACCGCGGCATATTACCTCACCATCATGGGTCACAGCGTTACCGTTTACGACATGATGGAGAAGATGGGCGGAATGCTCCGCTACGGAATCCCGCAGTACCGTCTGCCCAAGGAGGTTCTCGACAAAGAGATCGCCATCATCGAAAAGACCGGCGTCAAGCTCGTCAACGGCAAGAAGCTCGGAGTCGACTTCACGATCAAATCCCTCAAAGAGGAGAACGACGCGGTCATCGTAGCTGTTGGCGCGTGGAAGTCAAGCTCAATGCGCACTCCCGGCGAGGAGCTCGAGGGCGTATACGGCGGCATCGACTTCCTGCGCGGAGTCATCAAGGGCAACCCGCCCGAGATAGGCGAGAGGGTAGTCATCTGCGGCGGCGGCAACACCGCCATGGACGCCTGCAGAACAGCCGTCCGCCTCGGCGCCAAAGAGGTTTACGTTGTCTACAGAAGAACAAGAAACGAGATGCCTGCCGACAAGCTCGAGATAGACGAGGCGGAGGAAGAGGGCGTTATCTACAAGTTTCTGACCAACCCGATCTCCTTCAACGGAGAGGACGGCAAGGTCAAGTCCATCACCCTCCAGATCATGGAGCTCGGCGAGCCCGACGCAAGCGGCCGCCGCAGACCCGTTCCCGTCGAGGGCAAGACCGAGGAGATCGCCGTTGACAGCGTCATCCTCGCTATCGGTCAGAAGCTCGTACAGGGCGACGTGGCAGAGCTCAAGCTCAACGAGCGCGGCAACATCGAAGCCGATCCCGACTTCTTCACCACCGACCTCGAGGGCGTGTTCGCCATCGGCGACGCCACCAACCGCGGAGCCTCAATCGCTATCGAGGCTATCGGCGAGGCGGATCGCTGCGCAAAGGCGGTCGACGCTTACCTCAACAATCAGGCGCTCGACACCCGCGTTCCCTATATCAGCAAGCGCGACGAAAAGACCATCGACTACTCCGACCGCGAGAAGCAGAGCCGCGTAAATCCCAAGGTGCTCGCTCCCGAGGTCAGAAACAAGAGCTTTGACGAGGTCTCCCTCGGCTTCACCGAGGAGGAGGCTAAGGCTGAGGCGAGCCGCTGCCTCGAGTGCGGCTGCCGCGAGTATTACAAGTGCAAGCTCCTGAAGGTAGCTCAGCGCTACGACATCGACCCCTCCCGTTTTGCGGGCGAGATGCCTCAGAAGTATTCCCACGACGAGAACGCCTTCATCGAGCGCAACACCGCGAAGTGCATCCTCTGCGGTCTCTGCGTACGTTCCTGCCGTGAGGTTATGGATATCCACGCCCTCGGACTGCTCGGACGCGGCTTCAAGACCGACGTTTCACCTGCGTTCTCGCTGCCGCTCGATCAGACCAAGTGCAACAACTGCGGTCTGTGCGTGCAGCTCTGTCCCACAGGCTCCCTGACCGAGAAGGCGAACCTCGTCAAGCAGGTTCCGCTCAACGAGGTCTACACCGAGGAGTTTGTCGAGATCGACGGCAAAAAGGCGAGCGTTATGGTTTCGCGCTATAACGGCAGAGTCCTGCGCGTGATCCCCAACGACGACCTCTCGCGCAACAGCGGACTTTCACGCGACGAGCTCAAGGCGCTGCTTTGATATCAAATCATAGATCCCAATAAAGATCCCAATAAAAAAGGAGTCGACAAAGCGTCGGCTCCTTTTCGTTTATCATTTTTATTCAAGGCTTTATCACTTGTCCTTGCTCCACGGCGGGGTGAAGTGGAAGATCACCTTGCCGGTAATGTTCTCCGCGTCGATCAGACCGATTTTGGAATTGCGGCTGTCGAGCGAATACATACGGTTATCGCCCATGACGAACACCTTGCCCTCGGGAATGGTCGATGGTATCTCGTAGTCCGCTGTATAACTGCCTAAGGCTGTTTCGTTATACAGATAAGGCTCGCTGAGCACCACGCCGTCGACTTTGACCTGATCGTTGTCGTAATCGAGCTCAAGCGTCTGTCCCTCGGTGGCGATCACGCGCTTGATTATCGGCTCGTTGTATGTCTCACCGTGCGAGACCATTACTATATCGCCGTCAGCGGGCTTGCGGTCAAGCTTTGTGACCAGCACGATGTCTCCGCTTTTCAGCGTGTGATCCATCGAAGTTCCGCCAACCACCGCGACGCAAAAACACAAATTGAAAACTAATGTTGCGACCGCCGATAACGCGATCACGGCGATCGGGATGATGAAGCCCGGAAAACGCCTGCGCTTTTTCGGCGCGGGAACTGCTCCGTATGCCGGGTTCGGGTAATTATTCATAAATATACCTCCTTGTCAAAAATCCGAAAACCTATGACCTATAAACCTATAACAAAAAAGAACGGTGACACGCGCCGCTCCCTTTGTTCTTCATGATGTCCTTTTAATGAATAGATCAAGCGAAGTTGATGTCGCCCTCATACTTGTCCTTGAAGATGTTGAACAGAGTTTCGAGCAGATCCTCGTCCTCAATGCTGACGTACTCCTCGGTCTCGTCGTCGATCGCGTTGATTTTGAGAATGACGACCTCGTCGGCTTCCTCGTCGTTTTCGATCAGCACGATGTATTCCTCGCCCTGATATTCCACAACGTCGAGAAACTCGAACTCAACCTCATTGCCGTCCTCGTCCTCGAGGGTGATGAGTGTTCCTTCGTTTTCGTATTCCTCAAAAAGCTCTTCGTTAGCCATGGCGCTTCCTTTCCGAGGGCGGCGCCCTCTTGACGAATTCCTACCGATCATCATTTAATATCGGTGACCACGCAAAAATGCGCTTATTAACAGTATAACATAATGTTTAAAATTGTCAAGCTTTTTAAATATTGGCGCGCTGTCAATGCAGTCCCTTACCGAGGTTTGTTGCGGCTAAGGGTTTGCTTGCCTATCTTACGTTTTTGGTTCTTATTGAAACGTTTGCATTTTATTCTAAAAGAAACGTGTGCTTTTTATTCTTAAAGAAACGTGTGTATTCTATTCCAAAAGAAACGAGCATCTTTTAGCGGAGCACCAAAGGCTCCCCTGCGCAGGGGGAGCTGTCGCGCCCAAAGCGCGACTGAGGGGGCGCAGACGCTGCTCACCGATGAAGTATATCCTTTGAAGCTGACCTTTCCTCAATAAAGCCTGACAATTATAACACAGCGATCAATAATATGCGTGCCGAAAAAAATAGGGGCGGACACGCGTGTCCGCCCTTGACAGGAAACAATGCTTTTCTACAAAAAATCGGTATGACAGGAAGCCTCGGCGCAGAGGGCAGACACATGGGTCTGCCCCTACGAAGAACCTAAATCATAAGCACACAGCATTACAAATCGGGTGCGGGTGCTTCCCCTGATAGGGGAAATGTCGCGCAGCGACAAAAGGGTTGCCGTCCGGCTACGGATCCCGCCCTAAACTATTAACTATTCACCATTCACCATTAACTATAAAACTCTGTCGGGCAGAGAACGCAAAACACCAATGCATTCCGGCTGCCCGACCGAAATTTTCCATTTTCCATTTTCAACTTTCAACTCTTTAAAAAACGTAGTCCGCGCAGAAATAAACGAACCTTATATCCGCAATGACTGCGGAGCGTTCGGTTTTGACCACATAAGGCTTGCGCTCCTCCGCGGACAGCTCGGCGAGCACCCTCGGCACATCGCATTCTTCCGGCGCAAAGCCTGTTCTTTCGTAAAACTCCTCGGGGCTGAGCACCTCTGAGCCGTAGCCCTCGAACAGATGGAGCTGTCCGAAATCAATAAGCAGATACTCGTCTCTTACGAGCTCGATTCCGATGTCGGCGTTGCGCAGCTGACCTATATACTCCGGCGCGTCGCCGAGGAACATTCCCGTTTTCAGATAACCGATCGAAACGGTGACGTCGGAGCGCACTGCGCACTCGGCGATACCGTTGTCGCCGTTGAGACCGCTGTTGATATCCGCGCTGACGACGAAGGCGGAGCAGTCGTTTATCTGCCCTATAGCCTCTCTTACCGCGCCCTCGGGAGTTCCCCTGAAGCCGGTACCCAAGATGCAGTCGACGACGATATCAAAGCCCTCGAGCGCGCCGGGTATGCTGAGGCTGCCCTCGTCCGCGCCCATGCTTTTTGCGGTTTGATAATAATACAGCCCGTCCTTAGAAAAGCGGTCGGTCACGCGGAATAAAGTCGGGGTCACGCCGTGCTCGAGCAGGATACACGCCAGCGCGTAGCCGTCGCCGCCGTTGTTGCCGGAGCCGCAGACTATCGCCGTCCTGCTCCTAAAGCTCACCGCGTCGAATATCCCCTGAGCCGCGCGGCGCATGAGCTCGGCGGAGGTCGTGCGCTCCGCGATGGTTTTCGCGTCGCTCTCGCGCATATTTGCCACTGAAACCACCTTGTTCAGGTTCATGATATATCCTCCTCAAAAATCGCCCTGTACGCCGCGTCTACGGCGGCTTGGCTGATGTCGCAGCTCAGGCGTATCAGCTTTGCCTGACGGAACAGCCCGTCGTACAGCTCGAGCAGCTTTTCCATATTATCCCTTTCTCTCGGCAGCAAGGTTGCCTCGAGCAGCTCGCGGAACACGAGCGCGGGGCGTACAGCCTCGGCTTTGTTATCGACACCGCGAGTCAGCACCACGACTGCCTTGACGGGCACGATCAGGTTCTGTCCGATATCCGACTTGCCCATCCACGGCGTTCCGCAGACGCAAAACGTCCCGTCGATCAGCCGGATAAGCGGCTTGTCGTCGTTGATCATCCTGACACGATCGCCGAACCTTTCGCGCCAAAGCCGCGTGTGTGTGGATTTTCCCGTTCCGCTCCTCGCCGTAAAGAGCACGCCCTCGCCGCCGATACACAGGCTCGACGAGTGAAAGAAAAAGCCGTCGTGACGCGCAAGCATATCGCGGCAGATCTTCGTATAAATTATAGCGCCCTCGGTCAGCCAAGGGGCGTTGGGAACAGGCGAGAGCGAAAGCTGCTCCCTGATCTCCTCGGTCGAAGCCGAGACGTCGAGCGCATATTCCTCGTCATCGCAGATATACGGCAAAAGCCGCCGCCTCGTGTCCTCATAAAGCGGATCGACAAAATAATTGATCCGCGCAATGCTGTAAACAGGCATAGCCGCCTCCAATGGTTTTTTTCTGATCCTATTGTACAATCTTTCGGGTGGGTTTGTCAAATAGAAGTTAGAAGCGAGAAGTGAGAAGCGAGAAGGGACTTCAAGCAAAAACAACCTAAAACAAGCTAAAACAACAAATACAATAACAAATACAAATACAATAACAATTACAATAACAAAAACAAAAACAATAACGATGACTATCTCTCTTTTGCTGCGCAAACAACCTCCTCCGCATCCCGCGTCCTCTGGCTCGGGCTTGAGGGGTTGTTTTTTGACAAGTCCCGTAACCAGCGTTTTTGAGCAACCGAGTCATTTCGATCGTGAACGGTACGCAGGAATAAAAGCATTCCGTCTGTCGGAGCGAAGCGTCCCTAATCCCTAACGCCTAATCCCTAATGCCTAATCCCTAATGCCTAATCCCTAACGCCTAACGCCTAACGCCTAACGCCTAACGCCTAACCCTTAATATCAATACACGCTGTCGGGTGTTTCATTATAGCAAAAAAAGATGCTCCGAGAGCAAATTCTTCTTTCGGAGCATTAACTATTAAAATTTTGTAAAAATTTTCGATAAAAAGCTTGACAACGACCCTACGGGGTAGTAAAATAGTAAAATGTACCATAATGGGGATATGCGCCGAATCCCATAGGGAAATTCGGAAAAGTTTTCTTTTAACAAGGGGATATTATCACAAAAAAACGTCTGTGTCAAGATGTTTTTCGGATATTTTTCTCGCTTGAAATTCGGACGTTTCCACCCGCTATGTCGAAAATATTGAAGGAGTGATACGCCTATGGTCAATGTTAAACCCGTAAAGTTAGGCAATACCGAACGCATGAGCTTTGGCAAGATCGACGAAGTAATCGATATGCCCAATCTCATCGAGGTGCAAAAGGAATCCTACCGATGGTTCCTTGAGGAAGGTCTGAAGGAAGTCTTTAAGGATGTTTCGGGTATCACCGATTATCAGGACAACCTTGTCCTCGACTTCATCGACTACACCCTCGATGTCGATCACCCCAACTATTCCGTTATCGAGTGCAAGCAGCGCGACGCCACATACTCCGCCGCCCTTCGCGTGACCGCCAGACTGTTCAACAAGTCCACCGGCGAGATCAAGGAGAGCAACGTGTTCATGGGCGATTTTCCGCTGATGACCCCGAGCGGCACCTTTGTGATCAACGGCGCGGAGCGCGTTATCGTATCGCAGCTCGTCCGCAGCCCCGGCGTTTACTACAAGATGGATCACGACAAGACCGGCAAGAAGCTCTATTCCACCACGGTCATCCCCAACCGCGGCGCATGGCTTGAGTACGAGACCGACATCAACGACGTGTTCTATGTCCGCATCGACAAAAACCGCAAGCTGCCCGTGACCTCGTTCATCCGCGCCCTCGGACTCGGCACCGACGCCGAGATCCTCGATTTCTTCGGCGACGACGTCAGGATCAAGGCGACCATCGAAAAGGACGCCGCCCACAACGTCGAGGAGGGTCTGATCGAGGTATACAAGAAGCTGCGCCCCTCGGAGCCTCCCACGGCAGAGAGCGCCGAGACCCATATCAACAACCTGTTCTTCGACCGCAACCGCTACGATATGTCGCGCGTCGGCAGATATAAATACAACAAGAAGCTCGGTATCGCCAACCGCCTCGAGGGTCACGTCCTCGCCGAGCCGCTCGCCAACCCGAGAACAGGCGAGGTGATGGCTCTGCGCGACGAGAAGATCACCAAGGACAAGGCGCTCGAGCTCGAGAACGCGGGCGTAAGGGTCGCCTATGTCAAAAACGCCGAGGGCGAGGTGGTCAAGGTCATCTCCAACGGCATGGTCGACATCAGCGGCTACGTCGGCTTTGACGCCGAGGCAGAGTGCGGAATCCGCGAGAACGTCCGCTTTGAGCTGCTCTGCGAGCTGCTCGATTCCGCCCGGAGCGAGGACGAGCTCAAGGAGCTCCTGCGCGAGAATCAGGCGGAGCTCGTTCCCAACTACATCACCGTGGACGATATCTTCGCCACGATCAACTACCTCAACTGCGTTGCCAACGGAATCGGCAACACCGACGACATCGATAACTTGGGCAACCGCCGCATCCGCTGCGTAGGCGAGCTGCTGCAGAACCAGTTCCGCATCGGCTTCTCGCGCCTTGAGCGCGTGGTGCGCGAGCGCATGACCAGCCAGTCTCAGGACATGGAGGCGCTCTCTCCCAATTCGCTTATCAACATCCGCCCCGTGACCGCGGCGATCAAGGAGTTCTTCGGCTCCTCGCCTCTGTCGCAGTTCATGGATCAGACCAACCCGCTCGCCGAGCTCACCCACAAGCGCCGTCTGTCGGCTCTCGGCCCCGGCGGTCTGTCCCGTGACCGCGCGGGCTTCGAGGTGCGCGACGTTCACTATACCCACTACGGACGCATGTGTCCTATCGAGACCCCCGAAGGACCGAACATCGGTCTGATCTCCTACCTCGCGTCCTTTGCCAAGATCAACAAGTACGGCTTCATCGAGGCTCCGTTCCGCAAGATCGACAAGGAGACCGGCATCGTCACCGACACCGTCGTCTACATGACCGCCGACGTCGAGGACAACTACTATGTGGCTCAGGCTAACGAGCCGCTCGACGAGAACGGCCGCTTTGTCAACAAGCGCGTCGTAGGCCGCTACCGCGACGAGTTCGTCGAGCTGCCCGCAAAACGCTTCGACTATATGGACGTATCGCCTAAGATGGTCGTTTCCGTCGCTACGGCGATGATCCCCTTCCTCGAGAACGACGACGCAAACCGCGCGCTGATGGGCGCGAACATGCAGCGTCAGGCTGTTCCGCTCCTCAAGAGCGAGGCTCCCATCGTCGGCACCGGCATGGAGTACAAGGCGGGCACCGACTCCGGCGTCTGCATCCTCGCCGAGGAGGACGGTATCGTCATGAGCGTCGACGCGAGGAATATCCGCGTGCAGTATGACTCCGGCAGGGTACAGGACTTTGAGGTCATCAAGTTCCTGCGCTCCAACCAGGGCACCTGCTTCAACCAAAGACCCATCGTTTCCCGCGGTCAGCGCTTCAAAAAGGGAGAGGTGCTCGCCGACGGTCCCGCCACAGACAACGGCGAGATCGCCCTCGGCAAGAATGCCCTGATCGGCTTCATGACCTGGGAAGGCTACAACTATGAGGACGCCGTTCTGCTCAACGAGAAGATCGTGCGCGACGACGTCTACACCTCGATCCACATCGAGGAATACGACACCGAGGCTCGGGACACCAAGCTCGGCCCCGAGGAGATCACCCGCGACATCCCCAACGTCGGCGAGGACGTGCTGAAGTATCTTGACGAGAACGGCATCATCCAGATCGGCTCAGAGGTCAAGGCGGGAGACATCCTCGTCGGCAAGGTAACTCCCAAGGGCGAGACCGAGCTGACCGCCGAGGAGCGCCTGCTGCGCGCCATCTTCGGCGAGAAGGCGAGAGAGGTGCGCGATACCTCTCTGCGCGTTCCCCACGGCGAGCAGGGAACGGTAGTCGACGTTCAGGTATTCACCCGCGCCGACAGCCGCAACGAGCTGCAGCCCGGAGTAAACAAGGTCGTCCGCGTGTACCTCGCGCTCAAGCGCAAGATCAGCGTCGGCGACAAGATGGCGGGACGTCACGGCAACAAGGGCGTCGTCTCGCGCATACTGCCCGTTGAGGATATGCCCTTCCTGCCCGACGGCACCCCGCTCGACATCGTGCTCAACCCCCTCGGCGTACCTTCCCGTATGAACATCGGTCAGGTGCTCGAGGTTCACCTCGGCTACGCCGCAAAGGCGCTCGGCTGGAAGATAATGACTCCCGTATTCGACGGCGCCCATGAGGAGGACATCTTCTCGGCGCTCAAGGACGCGGGCTATAACGAAAACGGCAAGACCTGGCTTGTGGACGGCAGGACCGGCGAACGCTTCGACAACCCCGTAACCGTCGGCTACATGTATTACCTCAAGCTCCATCACCTCGTCGACGAGAAGATCCATGCGAGAAGCACAGGCCCCTACTCGCTGGTCACCCAGCAGCCCTTGGGCGGCAAGGCTCAGTTCGGCGGACAGCGCTTCGGCGAGATGGAGGTCTGGGCGCTGGAGGCTTACGGCGCCGCTTACACCCTTCAGGAGATCCTGACCGTCAAGTCCGACGACGTCGTCGGAAGAGTAAAGACCTACGAGGCTATCGTCAAGGGTCAGAACATCCCGACCCCCGGTATCCCCGAGTCCTTCCGCGTGCTCATCAAGGAGCTGCAGTCGCTCTCTCTCGACGTGCGCGTGCTTGACAATCAGGGCAACGAGATCGACATGAAGCAGAAGTTCGACGAGGACGACGACATCACCGAGCCCATCGCCTCCGATTTCGACGAGGAGAACGTGATGACCTCGATGGACGGCTACACCCTTGACGAGGGCGGCGAGGAAGGCAATATGTTTGACGATTCACTCGCCGACGAGGAGTCCGACGACGACTTCTTCGATTTTGACGATTTAGGCACAGACGAGTTTTAAGGAGGAAGTAACATGATAGACAACAACGTTTTTGATTCAATTAAAATCGGACTTGCTTCCCCCGACCAGATGAGAGAATGGTCATACGGCGAGGTCACCAAGCCCGAAACCATCAACTACCGCACCCTCAAGCCCGAGAAGGACGGTTTGTTCTGCGAGGCTATCTTCGGTCCCACCAAGGACTGGGAGTGCCACTGCGGAAAGTACAAGAGGATCCGCTTCAAGGGTCAGATCTGCGACCGCTGCGGCGTTGAGGTGACCCGCGCCAAGGTTCGCCGCGAGCGCATGGGTCACATCGAGCTGGCGGCTCCGGTGTCGCACATCTGGTACTTCAAGGGCATTCCCTCGAGGATCGCCCTGATGCTCGACATCTCGCCCAAGACCCTCGAGAACGTGCTTTATTTCTCACAGTACATCGTTACCGATCCCGGCGACTGCCGCGATCTTTCCAAATATCAGTGCCTCAGCGAGACCGAGTACAACGACATGCGCGAAAAGTACGAGGACGACTTCAAGGCGGGCATGGGAGCCGAGTCGATCAAGGCTCTGCTCGAGGAGATCGACCTCGACGCGCTCTCGGCTCAGATCCGCGAGGAGCTCGAGGGCTCCTCGGGTCAGAAGCGCATCCGCCTGCTCAAGAGGCTCGACGTGGTCGAGAGCTTCCGTCTCTCGGGCAACCGCCCCGAGTGGATGATCCTCGACGTAGTTCCGGTCATCCCGCCGGACATCCGCCCGATGGTACAGCTCGACGGCGGCAGGTTCGCCACCAGCGACCTCAACGACCTCTACCGCAGGGTCATCAACCGCAACAACCGCCTCAAAAAGCTCCTCGAGCTCAACGCCCCCGAGATCATCATCCGCAACGAGAAGCGTATGCTTCAGGAATCCGTTGACGCGCTGATCGACAACGGCAGACGCGGACGCCCCGTAACGGGCCCCAACAACCGCGCGCTCAAGTCGCTGTCCGATATGCTCAAGGGCAAGCAGGGACGCTTCCGCCAGAACCTTCTCGGAAAGCGCGTCGACTACTCCGGACGTTCCGTTATCGTCGTCGGCCCCGAGCTCAAGATGTACCAGTGCGGTCTGCCCAAGGAGATGGCGCTCGAGCTGTTCAAGCCCTTCGTAATGAAGCGCCTTGTCGAGACCAAGGCAGAGCAGAATATCAAATCCGCGCGCAAGGCTGTTGAGCGCGCCAAGGAGAACGTCTGGGACGCTCTCGAGGTCGTGATCAAGGGTCATCCCGTAATGCTCAACCGCGCCCCAACGCTTCACCGTCTGGGAATCCAGGCGTTCGAGCCCGTGCTCGTAGAGGGACGCGCGATCAAGCTCCATCCGCTGGTATGTACGGCGTTCAACGCCGACTTCGACGGCGACCAGATGGCGGTTCACGTGCCGCTTTCGGCTGAGGCTCAGGCTGAGGCTCGCTTCCTGATGCTCGCCGCCAACAACCTGTTAAAGCCCTCCGACGGCCAGCCCGTCGCGGTGCCTACCCAGGATATGATCCTCGGCTCCTACTACCTGACGCTCGACAAGGACGGCGAAAAGGGCGAGGGCAAGGTGTTCCGCAACATCGACGAGGTCATGATGGCGTACCAGACGGGCGTCATCGAGCTCCACTCCAAGATCAAGGTTCGCCGCGAAATGGAGATCGACGGCGAAATGAAGTCCGCTCTGGTGGAGACCACCATCGGCAAGATTATCTTCAACAACCCCATCCCTCAGGATCTCGGCTTCGTCGACAGAAGCATCCCCGAGAACAAATTCAAGTTCGAGGTAGACTTCCTCGTGGGCAAATCCGGTCTTAAAAAGATCATCGACCGCTGCATCAAGACCCACGGCACCACGCGCACCAGCGCGATGCTCGACGACATCAAGGCTCAGGGCTACAAATACTCCACCAAGGGAGCGATCACCGTCGCGGTCTGCGACGCCGTCATCCCGCCCGAGAAGAAGGAGATCATCGCCGCCGCCGAGGAAAAGGTCGACGCGATCCGCACCGAGTATATGCTCGGTCTGCGCTCCGACGACGAGCGCTACGAGGGCGTGCTCAATATCTGGACTAAGGCGACCGACGACGTTACAAGCGCCCTTCAGGGCAACCTCGACCGCTACAACCCCATCTTCATGATGGCGGATTCCGGAGCTCGAGGCAGCATGAGCCAGATCCGTCAGCTCGCCGGTATGCGCGGACTTATCGCGAACACCTCCGGTAAGACGATCGAGATCCCCATCCGAGCCAACTACCGTGAAGGTCTTAACATTTTGGAATACTTCATCTCCTCGCGCGGCGCGAGAAAAGGTCTTGCCGATACCGCGCTGCGTACCGCCGACTCGGGTTATCTGACCCGCCGTCTGGTAGACGTTTCGCAGGAGGTCATCATCCGCGACGAGGACTGCGGCACCCGCGAGGGTCTCGAGATCTTCGACATCAAGGCGGGCGAATCCAACGTCATCGAGCCCCTGCACGAGAGACTCATCGGACGCTATCTGCTCGATGATTTCTGCGACGCGGACGGCAATGTGCTCGTCTCAAAGGATATCATGATGGGCGAAAGGGAGGCCGACATCATCGTCGAGTCCGGCGCGCAGAGCGTCAAGATCCGCTCCGTGCTCGCCTGCCGCGCCAAGCACGGCGCCTGCCGCAAGTGCTACGGCTCCAACCTTGCGACCCGCATGCCCGTAACCGTCGGCGAGGCGGTCGGTATCATCGCGGCTCAGTCGATCGGCGAGCCCGGTACCCAGCTCACGATGAGAACCTTCCACACCGGCGGCGTTGCCTCCGCCGAGGATATCACCCAGGGTCTTCCCCGTGTTGAGGAGCTGTTCGAGGCGAGAAAGCCCAAGATCCTCGCTATCATCAGCGAGATCGACGGCGAGGTTCGCTTTGAGGAGATCAAGAACGCGCGTCACGCCGTGATCTACAACAAGGAGACCGGCGACGAGCGCACCTACCTGATCCCCTTCGGCTTCCGCGTAAAGGTCGCCGAGGGCGCTCAGATCCGAAAGGGCGACAAGATCACCGACGGCGCGGTGAATCCCCACGACATCCTCGACATCCTCGGGCCCGAGGCTGTGATGAACTACCTGATCTCGGAGGTCCAGTCCACCTACCGTATGCAGGGTGTTGAGATCAACGACAAGCATATCGAGGTCATCGTCCGCCAGATGATGCGCCGCGTGCGCGTTGACGACGCGGGCGACACGGGCTTCATGTCGGGTCAGATGTACGACAAGAACGAGGTGCTCTACGAGAACGAGCTTATCAAGAAGCGCATCCTCGCCGGCGAGGAAAATCTCCGCGAGGCTCAGTTTACTCAGCTCCTGCTCGGTATCACCAAGGCGGCGCTCGCCACCGACAGCTTCCTGTCCGCGGCTTCCTTCCAGGAGACCACTCGCGTGCTCACCGACGCCGCTATCAAGGGCAAGGTCGATCCGCTCGTAGGACTCAAGGAGAACGTGCTTATCGGTAAGGTCATCCCTGCCGGTACCGGAATGCAGCGCTACGCGGGCGTTCAGCTCGAGACCCCGGCGTTTATCTCCGACGATACCGCCGACGCAGACGCTGTCTGATATATAACAACTTACAAAACACCAACCGCTGACTGCAACGGTTGGTGTTTTTTAAATAATCTCTTATTAAATGCTGGCTTGCACCGAGACATCATCAACTTCGATACTCTCCATCTTCGACATACGTTGTCATTATCAAAAGTTATGCTGTGTTTTTTAAAAAACTCTTATTAAATGGCGGCATGCACCGAGAACAACATCAACTCCTTAAAACAGCGTTATCCCGAACATATGCAGCGTCCACAGCACCGCGCCGTAGGCGGTCGCGGCGAGGGTGCCGTAAACTATCACGGGTCCCGCGATGGAAAACATCCGCGTGCCGACGCCCTTGATGAAGCCCTCGTTTTTGAACTCGATCGCGGGCGCGCTCATGGCGTTGGCAAAGCCGGTGATCGGCACCAGCGTGCCTGCTCCGGCGTGGCGGGCTATCTTGTCATAGACCCCGAGCGCGGTAAGCGTCACGCCGATGAATATCAGCGTCAGCGAGGTCATCGGCGGAGCCGTGTCCTCGTCGAACCCTGCCGCGCGGTAAAGCTCCAAAATCACCTGCCCGACAAGGCAGATCGCGCCGCCTATCGCAAACGCCTTTGCGCAGTTCACATAACTTTTAGATTTCGGTGAATTCTTTTTCACAATCTCAGCGTATTCTTTTTTTAAAGTAATTTCCGACACAATGCTGCTCCTATCCGAAGGTTTGTCCATTTTCAAAGTTTAGCATCCTTTCAAACGTTTTTTTAAATACAGCACCCGACACAATGCTGCTTCTATCCTTATGTTTGTCCATTTTCAAAGTTTAGCATCCTTTCAAACGTTTTTATAAATACAGCACCCGACACAATGCTGCTTCTATCCTTATGTTTGTCCATTTTCAAAGTTTAGCATCCTTTCAAACGTTTTTTAAATATATCTTCCGACACAATGCTGCTCCTATTCGGATGTTTGTCCATTTTAAAATGTTATGTGTCCTTTCAAACGTTTTAAAGGCTCCTTTCGTAAAGGAGCTGTCAGCGAAGCTGACTGAGGATTTCCGAACACGCAGCATATTCTAACGCTGTGTGTTCCGCTGTAAATAAACGTCTGTTCTTTCGCACCTAATCCCTAACACCTAACGCCTAACGCCTAATCCCTAACGCCTAACACCTAATTCCTACTATAATTATTTCCGTAAAAAGCTGATTTATGTTGATTTTTTCACTTTATTTTTTTATAAAAATATTGTATAATAGCTATATATGTGTGTATAAGGGGTAGAGGGGCTTGGAGCATTATTTAGACAACAGCGCGACCACGCGCGTATGCGGCGCGGCGGCTGATAAGGCGCTTTGGATGATGACCGAATGCTACGGGAATCCCTCCTCGCTCCACCGCAGGGGAATAGACGCCGAGCACGAGCTTTCTTACGCGCGAAAGACCGTCGCGGGCTGTCTCGGCGCGGCTCCCGAGGAGCTCACCTTCACGAGCGGAGGCACCGAGGCGAACAACCTCGCGCTCTTCGGCGCGGCTTATGCCAACCGACGCAGAGGGAACCGCCTTGTGATCTCGGCTGTCGAGCACAGCAGCGTGCTCGAGGCGGCTAAGAGGCTCTCGGACGAGGGCTTCGAGGTGATCGAGGTCGAGCCCGACCGAAACGGCGTGATAACAGCCGAGGCTGTCGCCGGGGCGGTAAACGACAAGACCCTGCTGGTTTCGGTGATGACCGTCAACAACGAGACCGGCGCGATAATGCCGGTGCGCGACATATTCGACGCGGCGCGCGACATAAACCCCTCTGTGCTCTGCCACACCGACGCGGTACAGGCGTTCGGCAAGCTCGGGCTGCGGATGAAGCGGCTCGGCGCCGATCTTGTCAGCGTCAGCGGTCACAAGGTGCACGCTCCCAAGGGAGTGGGCGCGCTTGCGGTCAGGCGCGGCGTGAGGCTTATACCCCGTCAGTTCGGCGGCGAACAGGAGAGGCGTCTGCGCCCAGGAACCGAGGCGGCGCCGCTGATCGCGGCGTTCGGAGCCGCCTGCTCCGAGTTTGACACGGAAAACAACATCGTATATGTAAAAGAGCTCAATTCCTACGCGCGCGAAGGGCTTGCGCAGATCGAGGGCGTGACATTCAACTCTCCCGGGGAAGCGCTGCCCTATGTGCTGAATTTTTCGGCGGGCAGCGTGCGCAGCGAGACCATGCTGCACTTTCTCGAAGAGCGCGGGATATACGTTTCATCAGGCAGCGCCTGCGCCAAGGGCAAGCCGAGCCATGTGCTCGCCGCGATGGGACTCAGCCGCGACCGCGCTGACAGCGCCCTGCGCGTGAGCTTTTCAAAATACAACACCAAGGAAGATATAGACGCGCTTTGCGGCGCGGTAGCCCGGGGACTGGAGGTCCTCGCGCACAGATAGGACAGGATATGAAAGAGATTTTACTGCTCAAGGACGGCGAGATAGTCCTGAAGGGACTCAACCGCCGCACCTTTGAGGATGTGCTGAAGAAAAACATAAAGATCGCGCTGCGCGGCTTGGGAGCGTTCGAGATCAAGTCGGCTCAGTCGACGATCGTCGTCCGTCCTCTGAGCGAGGACTGCGACCTTGACGAGGCGTGCGAAAGGGTAGGCATGGTCTTTGGACTCGTGTCCTACTCGCGTGCGGCGGTCTGCGATGAAAAAACGCTCGAGAGCGTGCTCGAGACCGCGCCCAAATACCTTGAACGCGTGCTCAAAAAGGCAAAGACCTTCAAGGTCGAGGCGAAGCGCAGCGACAAGCAGTTCCCCTATAAATCGCCCGAGATCTGCCGCGAGACCGGCGGCGCGATCCTCGGGAGCTTCCCTCATCTGACCGTCGACGTCCACAACCCGGACGTGACCGTTTATGTTGAGATACGCGACTTCGGCGCCTACATCCACGCCGACCCCATCAGGGGCGCGGGCGGTATCCCCGTCGGCACCGGAGGCAAGGCGGCTGTGCTGATAAGCGGAGGCATAGATTCGCCCGTCGCCGCCTATATGATGGCGAAGCGCGGGCTGCAGCTCACCGCGATACACTTTGCGAGCCCGCCCTATACGAGCCCCAGAGCCGAGGAAAAGGTCGTGCGCCTGCTCGAGCGTGTGGCGCGCTACTCAGGACCGATCAAGATGATCACCGTCCCCTTCACAAGAATACAGGAAAAGCTCCGCGACGACTGTCCCGAGGAGCTGTTTACGATAATAATGCGCCGTCTGATGATGCAGCTCTCCGAGCGGATAGCCGCCGACAACGGCTGCACCGCGCTGATCACGGGCGAGAGCCTCGGTCAGGTCGCCAGCCAGACCATAGGCGCGCTCAACTGCACCGACGAGGCGGCAGACATGGTGGTGTTCCGTCCGCTGATCGGCATGGACAAGCAGGAGATCATCGACATCTCCTACAAGATAGATACCTACGACATTTCGATCGAGCCCTATGAGGACTGCTGCACCGTGTTCACGCCCAAGCATCCCAAGACAAAGCCCGTGCTGAAATACGTAAAAGAGGCTCAGGAAAAAGCGGGCTTCGAGCCGCTGACAGAGGAAGCGCTTGCGAATCTGAGAGTGACGTGGATAAGTTGAGAAGTTAGAGAGTTGAAAGTTGAAAGTTGAAAACGGAAAATGGAGGGCGGTCTCGACTGCCCCGCTGATTGAGCACAAAAGGCTTGATTTTCGCCTGCGGGTCGATCAAGCCCGACCCCTACAATTCTTCCCCTAACGCCTAACTCCTAATCCCTAATCCCTAACTCCTAACGCCTAACTCCTAACCCCTAACCCCTAACTCCTAACGCCTAATCCCTAACACCTAACCCCTAACTCCTAACCCCTAAAACGGAAAGGATGTACCTTGTGTATATAGAAATTCTGTCTGTTACAAAAAAACGTGAGACCGATAAGGTCGAGCCCCAGAGCGACGCTCTGCGCGAGCAGCTCGACAAATACGGTTATCGGCTGACGGGCGTCAAAAAGACGCTGCTGCAGTCGACGCTCGTCAACGCGGCGCTGAATTCGATCGCCTCCTCAGAGGAAAAGCCCGACGTGGTGATAATCACCAACGCGCTCAACACCCGCGACAGCCGCTCCTTTAAGAAGTATTTCGTAGAGACGGTCGCCGCCGCCGAATGCGCCGTGAACAAGCCCGCTCCCAAGGGCTACTGGAAAGACCGCCGGAACGCGATCCTGAAGGCAAAGAAGGAGGGCGCCGACAAGGAGCGGATAAAGCAGCTCGAGTCCGAGCTCGACCTCGAGCGCAAAAAGGCGAAGGTTTTCTCGCTGGGTGACTTCGGCAACGGCTACAAGGGCTACTGCTTCATCTACAAGGGCGTCAGGGTTGCGGCTCTGCCCAAGGCGGAGCTTACCGGCGCGCCTCTTTCGGAGCTCGTATCGCTCGCGGCGGTGCGCACCTCCGAGGTCTTTGAAAACGCCGCAAAGGATTATCCCGACGGCTACGGTCTGCAGCGCTACACTCCGCCCAAGACGGGCTTTGCCAACCAGTACATCCCGATGCGCGGCGACGACGCCAAGGAGCTGTTCAGAAAGTTCATCGTCATCGCGGCGTTCCTCGTATTTTTGGCGGCTGTGGGACTGCTTTTTTATAACATGGTGTTCCTCAGCGTGCGCAACTCTCAGCTCAACGGCGAGATCCAGACCATCGCCCACCGCACCTCGCGCGAGGACAGCGACCTCGCCCCCGACAAGGGCAAGGACAAAAAGGACGACAGCATCGACTGGGACGCGCTGAAAAAGATCAACAAGGAGATCGTGGGCTGGATACAGGTCAAGAACACCCACATCGACTACCCCGTGCTCTGGCACAAGGGCGACAGTCTCAGCGGTCAGTATTACCTCAACCACAACTACAGGGGCGAGTATGACTCCTACGGCACCGTGTTCGTCGACTACCGCTGCACCAAGGGCACCGACAGCAAGAACCTCGTGCTTCACGCGCACCACATGAACGACGGTTCGATGTTCGGAGACCTGATGAACTACGGCGGCACCACGGGCAACCTGGATTTCTATAAAAAATCGCCGACGATCCGCTTCGACACCCCGAGCGGCGACGGCGTATGGAAGATAATTTCCGTCTACAAAACAAACACCCTCTCGAGTCAGGGCGAGTTCTTCAATTATCTGGTCGGCAACTTCCAGAACGACAAGGACTTCCTCAACTACGTCTACAACGTCCGCATCCGTTCGCTGATAGACTGTCCCGTCGACGTCAACGAGGACGACGAGCTGCTGACGCTCTCGACCTGCTCGTATGAATACACCAACTTCCGCACCGTGATCGTGGCGCGCCGCACAAGGATAGGCGAGAGCCCCAAGGTCGACGTCAAAAAGGCAAAGCTCGCCTCGAATCCCGTCTGGCCTCAGGTCTACTACTCGAACACCGGCGGCACCCGACCCACCGTCACCGACTTTGACACCGCCTACAATAACGGCGAGATAAAGTGGTACGACGGCGAGTACAACAAGGTCAAGGACATCAAGGTCACTCAGCCGACCACGGCTCCACCCAGCACCAACGCTCACGGACAGCCCGTGACCGCCGCGCCGACCACGGAGCTGAGGATATTCCACACGGTCAAATTCATCAACTACGACGGCTCGCTGATCGAGGAGCAGAAGGTCGAGGACGCAAAGGCGGCAAGGGCGCCCGCCGATCCCGTAAAGCCCAGCGACGACTACTATGATTACTATTTCAAGGGCTGGGGTCTCGACTTCAACTGCGTAGTTACCGACATGACCGTCGCGCCGGTATTTGAGGCTGTGCTCAAGCCCGAGTATCAGCAGCAAGGAGGCTGAACATGGACTGCAGGATAGTGTTTTACACCGCCGTCAAGACTTCGCTGTGCGAAAAGGCGGTCAAAAAAGGCTGTTCCGCGGCAGGGCTGAAGATCAGCGGGGCGGTTTTTGCCACCGACAGACAAGGCATGGGCAGACAGCTCTGCGAGGCGCTTAGCATGGGCGACCCGGTGTTTTTGATCGGAGGGCTCGGCTTTTCGGACAGGCGCAACGCCGCCGATATCCTCGCCTCGGCAGCCTCAAACGCGAACGTCGAGGAGCTGTACCGCGTTGAAACGGGCGGCGACGACGGCTATCTGCTCAGGGCGGGCGATCAGCTTTTGGTGCTGCTGCCCGACGACCCCGGACAAATCGAAGCCGCGCTTTCGGGCGCGCTCGGCGAATACCTTCGCCTATATGCCGCAGGCAAATGATCATATTACAGCAATCAAGCAATCAGAATGGAGAGAGAGTATATGAACACAAGCACATTTGAAACCTATGAATCCGAAGTACGCTCCTACTGCCGCCACTTCCCCAAGGTTTTCACCGAGGCTAAGGGCGCTGTCATCACCGACGAGGACGGCAGCCGCTATATCGACTTTTTCTGCGGAGCGGGCGCGGTGAATTACGGTCACAACAACGAATACATCAAGCAGAAGGTGGTAGATTATCTTGCCACCGACGGCATCATCCACGCGCTCGATATGTTCACCGCTCCCAAGCGCGCGTTCATCGAGGGTCTCGAGAAGAAGATCATCGAGCCGCGCGGACTGAGCTACAAGATCCAGTTCTGCGGTCCCACCGGCACCAACGCCGTCGAGGCGGCGCTGAAGCTCGCGCGCAAGGTCAAGGGCAGACGCAACGTGTTCTCGTTCATGGGCTGCTTCCACGGAATGACCCTCGGCGCGCTGTCGCTCACCTCAGAGATGTACGCCCGCAACGGCGCAGGCGCGACCCTCGGCGACGTCACCCACATCCCGGCTCCCTATATGTTCGAGGGGCTCGATGTGCTCGGATATATGCAGGCGATGATCGACGACGACCACTCGGGCGTCGAGAAGCCCGCCGCTGTCGTGATGGAGACCCTCCAGGCTGAGGGCGGCATCCGCCCGTTCAGCAACGAATTCCTGCGCGGCGTGCGCGATTTCTGCGACAGAAACGACATCCTGATGATCGTAGACGATATCCAGGTCGGCTGCTGCCGCACCGGCACCTTCTTCTCGTTTGAGCGCGCCGGCATAGAGCCCGACATGGTGGTGCTGTCCAAGTCCATCGGCGGCATGGGTATGCCCCTCGCCATCCTCCTGCTCAAAAGCGAGCTCGATATCTGGAAGCCCGGCGAGCACAACGGAACCTTCCGCGGCAACCAGCTCAGCTTCATCGCGGGCGCGGCTTCGTTCGACTACCTGCTCGAAAACAACGTCGAGGCTGAGACAAGGCGCAAGGGCGAGCTCGTCAAGGCGTTTGTCGAAAAGGAGATCCTGCCGCTCGACGAAAGGCTCGAGCTTCGCGGCATGGGTCTGATCTGGGGCATCGACTTCGGAAAGATCGATCCCGATCTCTCGGAGGTCATCATCGAGAAGTGCTTCGACAGGAACCTCATCTGCGAGTGCGCCGGCAGAAACGGCGCGGTGCTCAAGATAATGCCGCCCCTCGTGATCGAGGACGACCTGCTCATGCAGGGTCTCGAGATCGTAGCGGAATGCACCAAGGAAGCGCTGGCGAAGTAAACAATAAATATAAAACGGACACGGAATGCTTGCGGTAAATGCATTCCGTGTCCGATGTTTTAAATCCAATAAATATTAAACCTTTTAAAACTCTATCCCTATGCGACCTTCGATCCCCTTGTCATACGGGTGCTTTATTTTTTTGAACTCGGTCACATAGTCCGCCGCGTCGACGAAGCGCTGAGAGGGCTCGTGTCCGGTCATTACTATCTCGACGCCGGCGGGCGCGTTTGAGATGAACTCGAACACCTCGCTCTCGGAGAGCATTCCGGCGTTTATCACGTCAAAGACCTCGTCGAGCACGATCATGTCGTAGCGCTCGGAGAGCGCGGTCGAGACGCTGCGCTCAAACAGACCGCGGTACATCACCGCCGCCTGCTGCTTTTCGCCGTCGGTCATATCAAAGGTGAATTTCAGCTCGAGCGGACAGGGCGTGAGCGTCACGCTTTTGAGCCTGCCGAGCGCCTCGCGTTCGCCCGAGGTCTCCGTTTTGAGGAACTGCACGAACATGATCTTCATCTTGCTGCC
>CACWKB010000015.1 GCA_902761375.1 uncultured Ruminococcus sp.
GGTGTACTATGATACGAAACAAAGATGTTTCAATGAAAATATTAACCCAACAACTTATGACCAACTTATGGAATCTGCGGAAATGAACGCGCTTGAGCAATACACCGAGGACGAAAGGTTCCCTGAATGGAATGAAGAAGCAGAGTATTTGTTTCGGACAGAGTACATCAGAAAAATCAAACCGCTGGCAGAGGAGTGGGAAGCGGGTATAATGTACCACGCAAAACTCGTTGACGAACATGATAAAGGAAGTCACGCATTTGGTGATGAAACCGCAACGGAATATTTCACAGACTATTTTAACCGCTTTTGGGGCAGAGAATAGGCGCAAAAAGGGACAGTGGACAATTTGTCTATTTCAACCGCTTTTGGGGCAGAGAATAGGCGCAAAAAGGGACAGTGGACAATTTGTCCACCATCCCTGCATAATTCTTTCTTCTGTTGGAAATTGTAATCGGATTGTAATCTGATTCGACAAAATTCGATTGACAATTATCGGCAACTGCTATATAATCTAATTTGGTATGGTTTATAAAAGAAAAAGACAGCCGTCGTCTACCAAACAAAGCTGTCATTTTCACAAGATTAAACTGTGCCATAAAACTGAATAGGATCACTGTATCTGATACTCAACCGTCAAATAAGAGTTACGCGATGACCTCTGACTTTTAAGCCAGTCCTGTTACCAGCAGGGAAGCGACCAACACACAGTTGTTATTCTTGGGGAATAACCTTTTGTACGGAGTAAGAGCCTGATCCACTCTGCAAGATTGGAAATCTGTGTGAACTCTCATGTTGGGAAACATCAAGAGGATAGTGCGTGTAACACCGTTTACATGACGTTGTTGAATGGGGTAAAGATACGATAAACCCAAACAAATGATTAAGAAGTCGAATACAGCAGTTTCTGCTACGCTTACTGCTGTATTCTCGTTCTACTTGGCGCGCCGGAAGAGACTCGAACTCCCGACCTTCTGATTCGTAGTCAGACACTCTATCCAGCTGAGCTACCGGCGCATGGCGATTTATCAACCGCAAGTAGTATAATACCACATTTGTTTGTAAAATGCAAGTGTTTTTTTGCCGCACAGCCTAAAATTTCAATTGTTGTCACATAAGCCAAAAAATCGCTTCGATTTTGCATTTTGTTAGTGTAATATTTTTTTTAATATTTGACTTGTGCATTGTGACGGGAGACTGTGAAATCTCAGAAAGATTACAAATAAATCTCAAAAAATTTTTCCGAATTCGAAAAAACTCTTCCTTTTTTAAAAGAAATGTGATACAATAAGAATCGGAGCGGAAAAATTTTAGTTCTCGAAAAGTAATAAAAACCGCTGAAAATCGGAATTATTACAACATCTTGTGAATTTTGTCGCAAATGTGGCTGTATCCTGTGGATATAATCGTTGTAATTACGATTTGATTTTTTCAGAATTGTGTGTTAAAATAGTCTTGGTTACGAAAGTGTAACCGTCTGTAACAAAAGCTAAACTTATCTGATGCGGATCGCCGGTCAAATGATTTTGCGGCGATCATGCAGGAAAGGGTGTTATTTTGAGACGAAGAAGATTATTTAGACGTATTCCTGCCGTTGTGCTGGCGGTGGTTCTCCTGCTGACCACGGCGTTTTCAATGAATATCATCGCGGGAGCGGCGAGCTTCACCCCGAGGTTCGAGTGCCCCTCATACGACAATCCCTACTACTTCAGCGACATGAACCTCTACTATGACGCAGGCTGGGGAATGCCGAACTGCACAGCCTATGCCTACGGCAGAGCGTATGAGATCACCGGCAAGGAGCCGAAGCTCTGTCCCTACAACGCCGAGCTCTGGTACGGCTACAACCAGAACTACGGCTACTACAACTACGGTCAGACTCCTGCTATCGGCGCTATCGCCTGCTGGAGCTATTCCTACGGCGGCGGTCACGTTGCGGTCGTTGAGCAGATCAACGACGACGGCACCATCGTGATGTCCAACTCCGCTTACAGCGGCACGATGTTCTATGTCAGCTACGCCGACGTCAACGACCCCCATATGGGCGGCTACTCGAGCTGGTACTTCCAGGGCTTCATCTATGTATATCAGCAGCCCGACGAGGATGTTGATATCGTCGAGCCCGCGGATTACGATGCCGGCGCCTACAGCGTAAGCGTTTCCTCGCTGACTCTTCGCAAGTCGGCAGGGACAAGCTCCACAGCGCTCGGTTATCTCTCCCGCGATACCAAGATCAACGTATCCGAGACCAAGAAGGCGGGCGGATATACCTGGGGCAAAACTACATACAAGGGCAAGGAAGGCTGGGTAGCTCTTCAGTACTGCGAGTTTATCTCCTATGACTTCATAGAGGAGACCACAGTCGCTCCCACCACCGTAGCTCCCACTACAGTTGCTCCCACCACGGTAGCTCCCACAACGGTTCAGCCTACGACCGTGGCTCCCACTACGGTACAGCCTACAACGGTTCAGCCCACGACCGCAGCTCCCACCACGGTCGCTCCCACAACGGTTCCCGTGACCGAGCCCGTTGAGACCAAGACTCAGGGTCTCGGAGTCGGCGACGTAAACGCCGACGGCAGGATCGACATCACCGACGCCACCGCGATCCAGAAGTATGTCGCGGGCGTGCTGAAGCTCAGCGAGGAAGAGGTCAAGTGGTGCGACTTCGACTTTGACGGTCAGGTCACTATAGTTGACGCGACCTGCCTCCAGCACTACCTCACCTACGCACATCTGGTTTATAACAGATAAATAACTGTACATACAAAAACGGCGGACAATGCGTCCGCCGTTTGTTTTATCTGATATTTATTGAAATTCGATAAAAAAGTATTGACAAATCTAAAAACCCGTGGTATCATGTATTTATCGTAAAACGATAAATCGGTTGCCGCGTCCGCCGCGCTGCCGACGCAATATCAAGGAGGCTTTTATTATGACTCAGAAATCCATGTCCGTGCTCGCCCGGATAATAATCATCATGTTCGCCCTGCTCGGGGTCGTGCTCTTCGGCTTTGCGGTGCCGCTCTTCGGCGCCGACGTCGTCGCCGACAATCCCGAGTTTTCGTCCTGGTACGCGCCGTGGCTGGTGTTTATCGAGCTGATGCTGTTCCCGTGCTATGCAGTGCTGGTGCTGGCGTGGCGGATAACCTCGACCATCCGCGCAGGCAAGGCGTTCTGCATGAGAAACTCCGTCCGCTTCAAGGCGGCGTCCCTGCTCGCGCTGATAACCTCGGCTTACTTTTTTGCCGGCAACATCGTATTCGGGCTGCTCAACATGAGCCACCCGGGAGTGATGCTCGCCGCTCTTGTGGTCGTTTTCATCGGCTTTGCGATCTCAGCCGCCGCCGCGATACTCTCCTGCATGGTGCGCAATGCGGCGATGCTTCAGGAGGAGAGTGATCTGACGATATGAGGGATGAGAGCATGGAAGGACAGATCGTTTTTAACATTGACGTGATGCTCGCCAAGCGCAAGATGAGCGTGACCGAGCTTTCGCAGCGCGTCGGTATCACGATGGCGAATATCTCGATACTGAAAAACGGCAAGGCAAAGGCTATCCGCGTGAGCACGCTGCTCAGGATCTGCGAAGCCCTCGACTGCCAGCCGGGAGATATCCTGGAATACAAAAAACCGCCGCGGCTTAATTGAGCTGCGGCGGTTCATTCTGTTTTATGATGATTTAAAATTTCAGATCATACCAGAGCAAAAAGGCGTAAACGGCGTAGACGCGGTTCCAGAGGAATTCGTCGCCGCCGAGGAAGCTCGTCCACATCTTGCGCAGCTCATCCTGATCGAAAAAGCGCTTTGAGGCCTCGCCGAAGAGCTTTTCCTCTATCGGGCGGTTATATTTCTCGCTTTGGAGCCACTTGCGGATGGGTACGGGGAAGCCCACCTTTTTGCGGAAGGCGACCTCGTCCGGCAACTTTCCGCTCGCGGCGGTGCGGAACGCGAGCTTGTTCTGCTCGGGAGTAAGCTCATATTCCATGGGTATCCTGCGCGCGACGTCAAAAAGCCGCTGATCGCTGAACGGCGTGTGGAGCTCGACTCCGCAGGCGGTTGAGGTGCGGTCGGTGTTGAGGTAGATATCGCCCTCGAGCCAAAGCGAGATGTCGACCGTGAGCTTCTGAGCCAGCGGTTCAAGCCCTTGGACCTCCTCCCAATAGGGAGCCACGGGGTCGACCGCCCTGACCTTGTCGCTGCAGTCCTTCATCAGCGACTTCACGACCTCCTCGGACATGATGTGAGAGCAGGTGAGGTAAGTCCAGTCCGAGGGCAGCTCGCGCCTGTGAGCGTTGTAGCCGCCGAAGAACTCGTCGATGCCCTCGCCGGAGTAAACGATGCGCGAATGCTCTCTGACCGCCTTGCAGCCCAGCGAGAACGCCACAGCCGAGGCGTCGCCGAGAGGCTGACCCAGCTTGTCCATGACGGTGGGGATGCGCTCAAAGAAGTCCTTTGCGCCGATCATGCTGACGCGGAAATCCTTGCCCAGCACCTCGGCGGTGTGACGCGCGAGGGCGGACTCGTCGAAGCCTGATTCCTCGTAGCCGATGGTGTTGGCGCAGGCGGCGTCGCTCGCCGCGAGCAGATAAGAGGAGTCCACGCCGCCCGAGAGGAAGGATTCCTTGTACGGGCATTCGGGGTCGTTTCTCTCCTCGTCGAGGATCTCGTCCACGACAGCGGAGATCTCCGCCGCCCAGTCCTCGAGGCTCTTGGAGCGGTCGGGCTCGAAAACGGGCTTCCAGTAGCGGTGTACGGTCACTTCTTTGCCGTCCCACTCCGCGTAATGACCGGGCATGAGCTTGTAAACGCCCTCATAGAAGGTCTCGGAGCCGATGGGATAGCCGTAGAAAAGGTACTGCTGGAGCATACGCAGGTTCAGGCGCTTTTCAAAGCGCGGATCGGAGACGATCTCGTTGATATCGCCCGAGCAGAGCAGCTCGCCGCCGACCGCGGAGTAAAAAATATGCTTCTGACCCACATGGTCGCGCACGATGAAAAGCTTTTGCTTTTCGCCGTCCCGGAGCGCAAAGACGAACGCGCCGCAGAGGTGCGAGGTGAGGCCGAGACCCCATTCGGCGTAAGCCGACCTGATGATCGCCTCCTCGCGCTTTTCGCGGGGCAGAGAATCGTCGAGCCCGAGCTGTGCGCAGAGCTTTTTGTAGTTGCGGATGTAGCCGCTGAAGCAGCGGAGTTCAATATTGTCGATTGCGGTTTTCAATGCTGTTCCTCCCTGTCGAAGTTTGTCGAATTTCGGTACAATTATAGCATTTTACATGGAGTTAGTCAATCGGGTTTTTGAAAGACGGAACAACAGGGCAAAACTGAGACATAGAAAAAGGGGCTGACCGTTCGGTCAGCCTCTGCTGTTATTGATCCTCAACGGGGAACCTTGTGATAAGTCCCGCCGCGAATTTCTGTATCTGGGTGGCGTCGGTCACGTTGACTGCACCGTCGCCGTCAACGTCGGCTGCCGTGAGCTGTTCGGCGGTCAGTCCGTCGAGACCTGCCGAGTACCGCTGGACTGCGGTCGCGTCGGTGACGTCCACTCTGCCGTCAAGGTTGACGTCGCCGTACAGGGGCTTGCCGCTCTTGCGCACCACGCCCTTGATCACCAGCGTGCCGCCCATGGTGTCGCTGAGTTCCTGCTCGTAATAGTCCATAACATCGGTCACGGCGCCGTTTCTGTATAAATAGCTCTGACCGCGCTCGGACTCGTTGTAGAAAACATAGTTGCTGTTCGAGGTCAGCCATTCGCCGACTCCGACGGAGGCGTTCTTTGAGATGGACGAGGCGTCTATCCTCACCGCGACGGAGATGCTATCGCCGCTCAGCGCGACGTCCGCGAAGTCGTCGCAGATATAGCCCTCATAGGGGACGGTGCCCTCAGAAAGCTTTGTCCAGCGCGCGGTATCCGAGGTCGGAGCGCCGTTGTCGTCGGGGACGAGATACAGCGTATAGTCCGCTCCGGCGCATTCGGTCTCGAACACGACCTTGTCGAGCACGTCATATTCGCCGTCGAGGGCAAAGCGGTTGATAAAGGTCAGGTCGTTTTCCTTGATGTAGACGAACTCATAGGTCGCGCCGTAGATCTCGTTCTGGAGCAGCGAGACCGTGTCGTCGAGCTCAAGCACGGATTCGATGCTGTAGTTCGGGGCAAAACGGCTGTGCAGCACGTTTTTGTCGTTGTAGGAGATCCATAAAAAGCCCTGGTCGCCGCTGCCGGTGCCCCAACTGTTCTTGATGAGCCACGCGCCGTCGGAATCGGGGCAGTTGCCGTTTTGATCCGAGAAATTCTGCGCGGGATAGTTGTCGTCCCAGCCGATAAGCTCGACCTGATGACCGACATAGCTGCCGTTATAGGTCGGGGGCATATAGTAGGAGCGGCCGTCGGAGCTTAAAAACGTCGAGTTGTACGCAAAGGCGATCGCCGCGCCGCCGTTTTGATATAACGCGCGCTTGACGGTCTCGGGATCCTCCTTGGCGAGATACCTTATGCCCGTTACGCCGTAGCGCGCCATGTCGGTAGGCACCTCGTCGCCCTTGACCGAGGAGCTGAGCGGATAGTCGCCGATGTCGCTGACGAGCACGCCGCCCTGCCATGAGGTCAGGTAACCGGGAGCGATCATGGCGTAGCCGAAATCGCCGAACGAGCGCTGCCAGCCGAGGCCGTTCGAGCGCGTGGTAGACCACATCAGAAGGTGGTTTTCGGACATATCCGCGTCCGCGACGCCGTTTTTGAGCAGCTTGGACTCGAACGCGGACAGTCCCGCGAACGCCCAGCAGCTATTGCCGGTCTGCTGCTGCACCGGAGTGACCCAGCCGTGATCCGCCGCGCTGAAGGAAGAGGGCAGCTCTGATGCGGACGGGTTTTCATTTTCATTTTCGACAGCCGCGTGTGCTGCGGTAACTGCCGCCGAGATAAGAAGCGCCGCCGCCGAGAGGCAGGACAGCGTTTTGATCAAACTTCTTTTCATAAAAACCTCTGTTTGTATTTGTTGATGTAATTCTATCACAAGAAACCGCAGTTGTAAAGAATAAGCGGATGGAAAATGTGAAAAAATAATTGTAACAAAAATCTCGGGAGGAAAAAGCATGAGGCTTAGAACGGATTTGGCGGTCGAGGCGCGCGAGCTTGCGGGCGGTGACGTAAAGGGCGTGGATTACAGCGTGTACCGCGAGAACGGGCTCGAGATCTCGCGCCTTACCGTCAAGGACGACAGGGCGAAGCACGCGCTCGGAAAGGAGAAGGGGACCTACATCACGATCGAGCTGCCGTCGCTTACCGAGCATTTCTCCGATACCGACGACAGGCTCAGGACGATAGGCGGCGAGATACGCCGTCTGCTGCCCGTGCACGGGCTGCTGCTTGTGGCAGGGCTCGGCAACGAGGAGATCACGCCCGACTCCCTCGGCCCCAAAACCGCCTCAAGAGTGCTTGCTACGCGCCATATCACAGGCGAGATAGCCCGTGCAACGGGGCTTGACCGCCTGCGCCCGGTGGCGGTGCTGAGCACCGGCGTAACCGGACAGACGGGCATCGAAACGGGCGAGTATATCCACAGCATAGTCAGCCGCATCCGACCCTCAGCGGTCATTGCGATCGACGCGCTCGCCTCGCGCCGCCCCGAGAGACTCGGCTGCACGCTGCAGATCAGCGATACGGGCATATCTCCGGGCGCCGGCGTCGGGAACCGCCGCACAGCCATCAACCGCGCTTCTATCGGCGTCCCCGTGATCTCGGTGGGCGTGCCGACAGTGGTCGATCTGCAGACCCTGACGGGCGACCTGCTCGGCAGCGTCCGCGCCGACGAGCTCAGGCGCGAGTCGCCCAAGAGCCGCGGGATGCTCGTCATACCGGGCGAGATCGATCTGCTGACCGAAAGAGCCTCGCGCCTGATAGCGCTCGCGCTCAACGCCGCCATGCAGGACGCGTTCGACCTCAGCGAGCTGGTAGAGCTGATGTGAGCTTCTATCCGAGCCGCCTTCGGCATATATATGGACAAGGCGGTGATTGGATTGAACAGAAAAGCAACGGCGAAAAGAATACTGAAGGTCTCGCTTGCGGCGGCGCTCGCGGTCACCGCGGGGGTTTGCGTGTTCAGGCGGCTGCCCGAGTGCTTTGCCTCGGAGCAGGGAGCGCTGGCAGCGGCGGCGTTCACGCTGACGGACGGCGACTACCGCCTCGGCTCCGAGGAGAGCGCTGCGCCGACGCGAGCGGCTGCAAGCAAGCCCTCACAGGAGCAGAAGAGCACCGAGCCCGCGCGCAGGAATCCCGTGAAGCTGCGCGACAAAACGGACTACTACGATTCCTTTGCCCCTCATGAGGGCGAGGCGAAATACTCGGTCGCAGAGAGAACCATCCTGCCCGACGGCGACGCGGTCGGCAGCGGATACATCAAAAACGGCACGGGGATAGATTACGACTTCTCGTCAATAAAGAACGAGCCGCTGAGCTTTTCCGTCAGAAAGAACACAAAGGCTCCTCAGGTGCTGATATATCACACCCACACGAGCGAGGGCTACCTCGACGAGGATGTGGATTATTTCTACGAAAGCTTTTACTCGCGCACCCAAAACACCGATTTCAACGTCGTGGCGGTGGGCGAGAGGATAGCAAAAACGCTCGAAAAGCACGGGATCGCCGTGCTCCATGACAAGACCGTCCACGATTCCTCCTACAACGGCTCCTACGACCGCAGCGCACAGACGGTCTGCGCGGATATGGAGGATCACCCGGAAATAAAGGTCGCGCTCGATATCCACCGCGACGCGCTGGGCACCGAGGAGCAGAAGATCAAGACCGTCTTTGAGTATAACGGGCGAAAGGCGGCTCAGATAATGATAATGGCGGGCTGCGACTGCTACGGCGAGCGGGGCTTTGACCGCTGGCAGCATAACCTCAGCTTCGCGCTGAAGCTCGAGGACGCCGCCGAGCGGATGTTCCCCGGGATGACGCGGCCGGTCACCTTCGGCTTTTTCGCCTATAACGAGTTCCTATCGGACGGTCTGCTGCTTATCGAGGTCGGAACCGACGCCAATTCCATCGACGAGGCGGAGTATTCGGGCGAGCTGCTCGCCGAGGCTCTGGCGGAGGTTTTGTCATAGCGCGTTTCGGTTGAACTTATTCGGTGCTGTCGGGATGATCCCGAGCGTTCACGGTTCGGCGCGTTTGTCGATATTTATTATATCTTTCGGCTTTGGGGTTTGAACTTTGAGCTAAATTAAATCTTGCAATATCCCTCAAAGTTTGCTATAATAAATCCGCATACGCGATCATCAACCGAATCTTCAACTATGAGGTTTTGAAATGAAGTATAAATCCTTCCCGAAGGCGCTGCCGGTGCTGCTTGCCGCGGTTCTGGTGATTTTCTCCGCCTGCCTTACCGTTTGGGCTGAGCCCGAGGACGAAGGGGGAGAGGGAGAGAGCCAGACCGAGTACGTCGAGACCGAGCCTTATGTCGAGACCGAGCCGTATATTGAGACCGAGCCCTACGTCGAGACTGAGCCCGTGACCGAGGAGCCGCAGGAGACCGAGCCCGAGACCGCGGAGCCGACCGAAGCTCCGACCGAGGAGCAGCAGACCGAATGGGGCGGCTTCATCGACGATCCCGACGTCACCGAGTTCATCCCTCCGACCGTTCCCAAGACCGTCAGCGAAAAGACCTATTCCACCAATTACCTCGCGGGAATAATCTCGTGGGGCTGCGTGCTGTTAGGCATAATCGTCATCATGATCGTGCTCATCAGCACCAAGATGAACGGCAGAAGCACGGAGCGGTAGCTTATGGGAGCCCTTTCAATCGGAAGCATAAAGCTCAGGTCTCCCGTTTTGCTCGCGCCGATGGCGGGTCTGACGGACAGGGCGTACCGCGAGCTGTGCATGAGTCATGGCGCGGGCTGGTGCGTAAGCGAGATGGTCAGCTCAAAGGCTCTCTCCTTCAACAGCAAAAAGAGCGAGGAGCTGATGGATATCTCCGACGACGAGCGCCCCTGCGGTATACAGATATTCGGCGACGAGCCCCGCTGTATGGCGGACGCCGCGCGCAGAGCGCTTGAGAACCGACCCGATTTTATTGATATCAACATGGGCTGCCCCGCCCCCAAGATCAGCGGCAACGGCAGCGGCTCCGCGCTGATGCGCGACCCGTCGCTCTGCGCCGAGCTCGTCAGCGCCGTGGTCGAGGCGTCGACCGTGCCGGTCACGGTAAAGATACGCAAGGGCTGGGACGAGGAAAACGCCAACGCCGTCGAGGTAGCCAAGCTCTGCGAGGCTGCCGGAGCCTCGGCGATAACCGTTCACGGCAGGACGAGGCAGCAGTTCTACAAGCCGCCGGTCGATTATGACATGATAGCGCGGGTGCGTCAGGCGGTCAATATACCCGTCATCGCCAACGGCGATATCGACAGCGCGCAAAAGGCGCTGCGGGTGCGTGAGCTAACGGGCTGCGAGCTGATAATGGTCGGACGCGCCTCGCTCGGCAATCCGTGGATATTTGAGCAGATCAACGCCTGCCTTGAGGGCGGACAGGTCTGTGCGCCGTCTCTTGAGGAAAAGCTTGATACCATGGTCGCCCATGTGGCGAAAATGGTCGAATACAAGGGCGAATACATAGCCATCCGTCAGGCGCGAAAGCTGATCATCGGCTATTTCAAGGGTCTGCGCGGAGCCGCCGCCCTGAGAAACGAAGCCGGAAGGCTCGAAACGCTGGACGACGTTGTCGCTTTGAAAGAACGCATTTTGAATAGCAGTGGTTAGTTGAAAGTGGAAAGTTGAAAGTTGATGCTTGGAGCGGGTAAATGCCTTTCGATAAAGCTCAACGTCAACAACAGCAAAAAATATAATAACGTTAATAATGAGTCACGTCGGATTCTGATGGAGAGTCTGATGGCTTATAAAGCTTTTTCGATATAACATACGTTTATGTCGAGTAAGGATTAAAAATGCAAAACGTAAATAATAAGCAACGTCGGATTCAGATGGAGAGTCTGATGGCTTATAAAACTTTTTCGATATAGCATACGTTTATGTCGAGATTCTTTAAAAAGAAGGGAATAAGGAAAATGAGTGAATTAACAAATATCGCATGTCTTGAGTATCTTAAGGAATACGACCCTGCGGTCGGCAACGCGATGGAGGACGAGCTTAAGAGACAGCGCCGCAACCTCGAGCTGATCGCCAGCGAAAACATAGTAACTCCCGCGGTCATGGCGGCTATGGGCAGCCATCTCACCAACAAGTACGCCGAGGGTTATCCCGGAAAGCGCTACTACGGCGGCTGCGAATGCGTAGACGTTGTCGAGGAGATCGCCCGTCAGCGCGCCTGCGAGCTGTTCGGCGCGGAGCACGCCAACGTGCAGCCCCACTCCGGTGCACAGGCAAACACCGCCGTATACTTCGCAATGCTCGAGCCCGGCGACACCGTAATGGGCATGAACCTCAACGAGGGCGGACACCTCACCCACGGCTCGCCCGTTAACCTCTCCGGCAAATATTTTAACTTTGTTCCCTACGGCGTAGACCCCGTCACCCACCGCATCGACTACGACAAGGTGCTTGAGATCGCCAGAGAGTGCAAGCCCAAGATGATCGTAGCCGGCGCTTCCGCATATCCCCGCATCATCGACTTCCCGCGTCTGCGCGAGATCGCCGACGAGGTGGGCGCTTACCTGATGGTAGACATGGCTCACATCGCGGGTCTTGTCGCCGCAGGCGTTCATCCCAATCCCGTTCCCTACTGCGAATTCGTGACCACCACCACCCACAAGACCCTGCGCGGACCGCGCGGAGGACTCATCCTCTGCCGCGAGGAGTTCGCAAAGCAGATCGACAAGGCGATCTTCCCCGGCACTCAGGGTGGCCCTCTGATGCACACCATCGCCGCAAAGGCGGTTTGCTTCGGCGAGGCGCTCAAGCCCGAGTTCAAGGAATACGGCAGAAAGATCGTCGAGAACTGCAAGGCTCTCGCCGACGGACTTCTCAAGCGCGGCTGCAAGCTCGTTTCGGGCGGCACCGACAACCACGTGATGCTGCTTGACCTGCGCGACGCCGAGGTCACCGGCAAGGAGCTTGAGGCGCGTCTTGACGACTGCTACATCACCGTCAACAAGAACACCATCCCCGGCGAGCCCCGTTCTCCGTTCGTCACCAGCGGCGTGAGGATCGGCACCGCCGCCGTGACCACCAGAGGTCTCGGCGTCGAGGATATGGATCTGATCGCCGAGTATATCACTCTCGTTCTCAACGACTATGAGAACAGCAGAGACAAGGTCAGAGCGGGCGTCGAAGCCATGTGCAAAAAATACCCCCTCTACGAATAAGCCGAAAACAGGGTTGGCTCAAAACGAGTCAGCCCTTTTCAGTTAGAAGCGAGAAGTCAGAATCAAAGCTGTTAAATAACGAGGATAAGATAAATGAACAAACCGCTTGCAGACAGATTTCGACCCAAAACCTTAGATGATATCGTAGGGCAGAAGCATTTGCTCGCGCCGGGCAAGCCCCTGCGCAAGATCATCGAGAGCGGCGAGGCGACCAACCTGATTTTTTACGGCCCCTCGGGAGTCGGAAAAACCACTCTCGCCGCCTATATCGCCGCCAAAACCAACAAAACCCTCAAAAAGCTCAACGCCACCACCGCCTCGACCGCCGATATAAAGGAGATCGTGGCGTCGCTCGGCACGTTTTCGGGCATGAACGGGGTGCTGCTCTACCTCGACGAGATACAGTATTTCAATAAAAAGCAGCAGCAGACCCTGCTCGAATACATCGAGAACGGCAGCATAACGCTGATAGCCTCCACCACCGAGAACCCGTACTTTTACGTGTACAACGCCATCCTCAGCCGCGCCACGGTCTTTGAGTTCAAGTCGGTCGAAGCCGACGAGGTCGAAAAGGCGGTTTACCGCGCCGCGGCTATGCTTTCGGAGGAGCAGGGCATTGAGGTCGAGGTCTTGCCGGAGAGCGCGAGGATAATTGCCTCGGGCTGCGGAGGAGACGTCCGCAAGGCGATGAACGCGCTCGAGCTGTCGGCGATAGCCTCGGACGAGCACGACGGCAAAAAGACGATCCTGCCCGAGACCGCCTCCGAGCTGGTTCAGAAAAGCTCCATGCGCTACGACAGGGACGGCGACGAGCATTACGACATCGTTTCGGCTTACCAGAAAAGTATGCGCGGCAGCGACCCCGACGCCGCCGTTCATTATCTCGGCAGACTGCTCGAGGCAGGCGACCTGCCCTCTGCCTGCCGCAGGCTGATGGTCTGCGCCTGCGAGGACGTCGGGCTCGCCTATCCCCAGATCATCCCGATAGTCAAAGCGTGCGTGGATATTGCGCAGGCGGTCGGGCTTCCCGAGGCGAGGATCCCGCTTGCCGACGCGGTCGTAATGGTCTGCAACGCGCCCAAGTCCAACTCGGCATATATGGCTATAGACGCGGCATTAGGCGACATCCGCCGAGGCAAAACGGGTCCCATACCCCGTCAGCTCCAGAACAAGCACTATGACGGCGAGGACAACCCGAACAAGGGTCAGCACTACCTGTATCCGCACTCCTATCAAAACCATTACATATACCAGCAGTACCTGCCCGACGCGATAAGGGACAGAAGGTATTACGAGTTCGGCGACAACAAGAACGAGCAGGCTTTCAAGGCGTATTGGGACAGAGTGAAGAAGTGAGAAGCGAGAAGTGAGAAGCGAAAAGCGAGAAGCGGTTAGAGATAACAGAACAAAAGCTGTTCAATAATAATCCCTAACCCCTAAATCCTAAAATCCTAAATACTTACTTGTCAAAGCAATATTTATGTGATATACTAAAAGATAACAGCTATCCTATAATGCAGAGGACGATGATATGCGCGTAATAACCGGAACAGCAAGGGGCAGACGGCTCGAGACCCTTGAGGGCGAGGACGTCAGACCCACAACCGACAGAGTAAAGGAAGCGGTTTTCTCCGTGATCCAGTTTGAGACCGAGGGCAGGCGCTTTTTGGATCTGTTCGCGGGCTCGGGTCAGATGGGCATAGAAGCCCTGAGCCGAGGAGCAAGGAGCGCGACCTTTGTCGACAGCTCAAAAAAGGCGGTCGAGACCGTAAAGCGCAACCTCGCCTCAACAAAGCTCGAGCAGAACGCAAGGGTATACCACACGGACTGGCAGACCTTCGTCGCCGGCGGCTCCGAACGCTTCGATATCGCCTTCCTCGACCCGCCGTACAGAACGGGCGTTTTGCAGAGCGCGCTCGAGAGGGTGACAGGTCTGATGAACGAGACGGGGGTAATTATCGCGGAATGCCCCGTCGACGAGAAAATTTTGCCGAATTATGCGGATTTTGTACTTGACAGACAGTATCGCTATGGTAAAATAAAAATAAGCACATTCAGACATAAGGATTTTATCAGATGAGTAATACTGTGATTTGCCCGGGCAGCTTTGACCCGGTGACGCTCGGTCATCTCGACGTCATAACCCGCGCCGCCAATATGTTCGACAAGGTGCTCGTCGCCGTGCTCGTTAATTCCTCAAAGAGACCTACCTTTTCGATAGAGGAGAGGATGGAGCTTCTGCGCGACGCTACCGACGGACTTGACAACGTAGAGATAGTCAGCTTCGAGGGCTTGCTCGCCGAATACTGCAAAAGCAGGGGAGTCAACGCCATAGTCAAGGGGCTGCGCGCGGTCTCCGACTTCGAGTACGAGTTCCAGATGGCGATAGCCAACAAGCGCCTCAACCCCGAGCTTGAGACGATCTTCCTCACCGCCGATTCGGATTCGATGTATCTGAGCTCGAGCATGGTGCGCGAGATCGGCTCGATGGGCGGAGATATCAGCAACTTTGTGCCTGCCTGCGTACACGACAGGATAGTGGCAAAGCTGAGAGGATAACGGGCTCGCCCGTAGTAAAACTTAGGTAATCATTATTTTAATATAAATTTGATGATACATAAAGGAATAGGAGTGGAAAACATGAAAGTTGATGATTTAATTTTACAGCTTCAGGATTTGATCAATGACGCCAAGACCGTGCCTCTTTCCGGCGGAAAGGTCATGGTAAGCAGCGAGCAGGTTTATGACATTATCGATCAGATCCAGGACGCTATGCCCGCAGAGGTAAGACAGGCTAAGAATATCGTAGCCGACCGCAAGCAGATCATCGCCGAGGCCAACCGCGAAGCGGAGAACATCATCCGCGCTGCCGAGGAGCGCAAGAAGGTCATGCTCAACCAGAACGAGATCGTCCGCGAGGCTCAGGCAAAGGCTAAGGAGATCGAAGAGGACGCCAAGCGCAAATCCGCCGAGATCCGCAAGGCTGCCAACGTCTATGTGGACGGCATCATGAAGCGCACCGAGGAGAGCCTTTCGGCTCAGCTCAGCGAGGTCAAAAAGACCCGCGCCAACATTATCAATTCTCAAAAGGCAAAGCAGCAGGCTCAATAAGCGACCGATCACCGGGGTTTCCGAAAAGGAGACCCCGGTTTTTTACTTGCCCCAAAACTCCCTAATCCCTAACCCCTAATCCCTAAATCCTAAAACCTAATCCCTAACCCCTAATCCCTCACTCTGCACTATAGCGGCGGTACTCTTTTGTATAAATTACACAAACTGTAACCTATTTGAAATTATTTCTTCATTTTCCTTGATTTTTTTCGGCAATTGGGGTATAATGATTTCAAATAGTGTCAAAAGGTGTCAATTTGTGACCCCCGAATGTACGCCGAGTGACAAATTTCGCTGAAAGTGAGGTGGGCAGGATGTTCTCGGGTATGTCTATAAACTCAATAGACTCCAAGGGACGCGTTGTTTTGCCCGCCAAATTCCGCGAGGAGCTGGGCGAGAGCTTTTACGTCGCCCGCGGCTTCAAGGGCGGCTGCGTCCAGGTTATGTCGGCGCAGACCTTCGGCGAGATCTCAGAGGCGATCATGAGCCTGCCCGCCGACAAGGCGATGGCGCTGCAGTATGTTTTCACGGCTACCGCAGTCGAGGTCACTCCGAACGCCCAGGGAAGGGTGAGCATCCCGCAGGCTCTGCGCGAGTATGCCGACCTCGGCTCCGAGGCGCTTGTTATCGGCATGAACAACCGCGTCGAAATATGGAGCAAGCCGCGCTTTGACAGCTTCCTCGCCGCGAACCAGGGCATCATCGACGAGGCGCTGGGCTTACTCAGACTGTAGGAGAGCAGCATGGAATTCAATCATGTGCCCGTCCTGCTCGACGAGGTTATTGACGGGCTGAACATAAAGGAAAACGGAATATACGCTGACGGTACCGCAGGAGGCGGAGGGCATTCGGGCGAGATTCTCAGGCGGCTGACGACCGGCAAGCTGATCTCGATAGATCAGGATCCCGACGCAATCCAGACCCTGACGCGCAAATTCAGCAAAAACGAGAACGCGATCATCGTCAAGGGCAATTTTGCCGATATTAAGGATCTGCTCGAGCTTCGCGGGGTACGCAGGCTCGACGGCGTGCTGCTCGATATCGGCGTGTCGTCCCATCAGCTCGACACCGCGTCGAGGGGCTTCTCGTTCCACGAGGACGCGCCGCTCGATATGCGCATGAGCCAGAGCGGAGTCACCGCCGAGGAGCTGGTCAACACCCTCTCCTTTGAGGAGCTGAAGCGGATGATCTACGATTACGGCGAGGAAAAGTACGCGCCGTCGATCGCAAAGGGGATAGTCGCCGCCAGAGAGCAGGAGCCGATCGTCTCGACCGTTCAGCTCGCCGAGATAATCAAGGCAAACGTGCCGCAGAAGGTTCGCCGTGACGGTCATCCGGCGCGAAAGACCTTTCAGGCGCTGCGCATAGCGGTCAACAACGAGCTCGAGGCGCTTGAAAAGGGCTTGGACGGAGCGTTCGGGCTGCTCGGCTCGGGCGGAAGGCTGGCTGTGATCACCTTCCATTCCCTCGAGGACAGGATCGTGAAGCAGAAGATGGCGGGCTGGTGTCAGGGCTGTACCTGCCCCAAGGATTTTCCGGTCTGCGTGTGCGGAAACAAGCCGAAAGCAAAACTTATTAATAAAAAACCAATTTGTGCAAATGAAACAGAATTGGAAAAAAACCCCAGAGCGAGGAGTGCAAAGTTGAGAATCTGCGAAAAAATTTAATTTTTTTCTTCTCAGCTATAGACAAATCAAGGGATTTGTAGTAAAATTATAACAAAGTTGTAAAGAATATTACAGCCCAAGCTATGGGACTTAAAGAGCTGTAAGATACAATATATGCGATTATTCGTATATAAGCCCGTGAATACGGACAGATTGTGTGCTTAGTGTTCAAAAGAAATTGTTAAAATTTTGAAACTTTTTTGCTTTATAGAAATATAGAGCTGATTTTGTGTGTTTTGTGAAAATTTTGTATAGAGAAAGGCATCAGGTGCTGGTATATGGCATATAACAACCGAAATGCTGCCTACGACCTGTCGCTCTTCGACGACGAGCCCAAGACAAACTTGGCTCCCAAGCGCCGTGTGGACGACGAGCCCGTAAGGAAGGTAAAAAAGAAAAAGAAAAATAATATACTTACATTCTCCGAAAAAGAGGTCAACAAGGCACGCCGCCGCAGACATAACCCCTTTAAGCTGATTTTCGGCACCTTGGCGGCGGGAGTCGTCGTGTTCGTTATCGGCGCGATCATCGTAGGTCAGGTTCAGCTCACCGAGCTCAACCAGGAGATCATTTCGGCGCAGTCCAAGCTCGCCGATACCCAGAGCGTCTATACCCAGAACCAGATGAAGCTCGAGGGTACCCTCTCTAACGCGCAAATCGAAAAGTACGCGACGGAGGTGCTTGGAATGACCAAAGCCTCGAACGCGCAGAAGGAGTTCGTTACCCTTGAGGGTGAGGACAGGGCTGAGGTATCCATGCAGAAGAGCGACAATATCTTTACCCGCTTTGTGGAATCAATAAAGAATCTTTGGTCATAACATTCATATCAGTTTAATAGAATGTAATGAAAGAATGAGAGTTAAGACTGTGTCTTGGCTCTTTTTCACTATTTTATCCGAGTACTGTTTTGACTGCCTAAAAGGAGTTAATCAAGTGGAAGAGAAGAAAAGCAAACAAAAAAAGCGCGGAAAACGCGCCGAAAAGGGTCCTAATCAAAGGCTGCGTCAGCGAACCGCGGTGCTTATCATCGTAATCTTGGTGTTCGGCTTCGGCGCGGCGTTTGTGCGCCTGTCGTATCTGACCATCGTCAAGGGCAGCTCGCTTCAGGAATCCGCTGTCGACCAGATGCTCCGCGACACCACGCTTCCGGCTAAACGCGGCTCGATCTACGACTGCAACGGCACCGTGCTCGCCGAGAGCGCCTCGACCTGGCAGGTCGTTATGGTACCGAACAACTTTGACAATGACACCCAGCGCGAGGCTGCGGCTAAGGGGCTCTCCGAGATACTGGGCGTCGACTACGATAATGTCCTGAAAAAATCCAAGCAGGACAACTACTATTCCGTAGTCAAGCGCAAGATCGAGGTCGAGCAGCGCGACAAGATACTTGAGCTTGAGCAAAAGCTGACAAAGGACTACGACTGCGGCGAGGTCATCACCCTGCTCGACGATTACAAGCGCTACTATCCTCACGACGAGCTCGCCTCCTGCGTAATCGGCTTCGCGGGCTCGGATGAACAGGGACTCGAGGGCGTCGAGTATATGTACGACGACTATCTCGCCGGGACCCCGGGCAGGCGCGTCACCGCAATGAACGCCCAGGGAACCGATATGCCCTTCCAGTACGAGCAGAATATCGAGGCTAAGAACGGCAACAACATCTATCTCACCATCGACGCGAATATCCAGTCGATCTGCGAGAAATACATGGCTCAGGGCATTGTAGACAACAACGTCATCAACCGCGGAGTCTGCATCGCAATGGACGTCAATACGTGCGCGGTGCTGGCAATGGTGACCGCGAACGGCTACAACCTCAACGATCCCTATTCGCTTCCCCGAGATGTTGAGGCGCAGATAGCTCAGCTCCCCGAAAAGGAGCAGAACGACGCCGAGAGCAAGGCGCTGGCGCAGATGTGGCGAAACAAGGCGGTCGCCGACACCTATATGCCCGGTTCCGTATTCAAGATGTGTACCGCGTCGATGGCGCTCGAGGAGAACAAGGTCAACGACAACACCACCTTCGTCTGCGGCGGCTCGATGGTAGTTGAGGACTACAAAATCAACTGTTCGGTGCTCGCGGGTCACGGAACCCAGAACTTCGTCGAAGCGATCTGCAACTCCTGCAACCCGGCGTTCATCCAGATCGGACAGATGGTCGGAATGTCAAAATTCCGCCAGTATTACACCGCCTTCGGCTTTGCCGACAAGAGCGGCATCGACCTCCCGGGCGAGGCTGAGGACACCTTCTGGCCCGAAAGCCAGATGAACAAGGTCGACCTCGCGGTCGCCTCGTTCGGACAGAACTTCCAGATCACTCCTATCAGCATGATCACCGCCTGCTCGGCGGTAGCTAACGGCGGCTATGTGCTGCAGCCCTACGTCGTATCAAAGATCACCGACGCGAGCGGCAACGTAATAAAGAACGTAGAGAAAAAGGTAAAGCGCCAGGTCATCTCTAAGGAGACCTCGGATCACATGAACGAGATCCTCGGCTACAACAGCCAGACCCACGGCGCTACCGCGGGCTATGTCGCGGGCTACCGCGTCGGCGGAAAGACCGGTACCTCCGAGAAGATCGGCGTGGTAAAGCCTCAGAGCCATTTTGAGAAGGACTACATCGCCTCCTTCTGCGGCTACGCTCCCGCGGACGATCCCCAGATCGCGCTGCTGGTATTCTTCGACACACCCGACGGCGACACCTACTACGGCTCTCAGGTATCGTCGCCCGTCTTTATCAACATCATGACGGAGCTGCTGCCGTACCTCGAGGTCAAGACCGATTACAGCGAGGAGGACCTCGCGTATATCGACGTCTCGGCCGGAAACTACACGGGTCTCAACGTCGAGGAGGCAAAGAAGAGGGTCGAGAGCGACGGCTTCACCGCGCACGTCATCGGCGAGGGAACCACCGTTCTTTCCCAGATACCCGCTGTATCCTCGAGAATGGCTCCGGGCGGAAGCATAGTGCTCTACACCGATGAGGCGGGCAAGTCGGAGACCGTCGAGGTGCCGGACTTTGCGAACTTCGCCCCGTATGAGGTCAACAGCATAGCCGCGGCATATAACCTCAACATAAGCTTCGGCGGCTCGGTGAGCTCCAACGGCGTCGCCATAGCCCAGGATATCGCTCCGGGCACCAAGGTAAGCCCCGGTACGGTAATTACCGTCACCTTCGGAGCCGGCGCGTCCGACTTCAACGAATAACCGGCTTTCGGCTGTTTCAAATATTTACCTTCTATACAAACTGAAAGGAACGATAAAACAATGAGTATGCTCATCTACGGAATCTGGACCTTCTGCGCGGCGATCATCGCGTTTGTGATCTCGGCGGCGGTCGGAAAAAAGCTCATCCCTTTTCTTCACAAGCTTCACTTCGGTCAGACTATTCTCGACATCGGACCGAGCTGGCACAAGGAGAAGCAGGGTACGCCGGTAATGGGCGGCATCATGTTTATTATCGCAACCGTAGGCGTCGGGCTCGTCAGCACCCTGCTGTACCTCTTTTTAGGAGGCGGCATGATCAATGTGTATTTTGAGAATATCCCGCGCGAGTGCCTCTATATCTTCGCGGCACTCGGACTTGCGCTCGCAAACGGACTGATCGGCTTCATCGACGACTACACCAAGGTCGTCAAGAAGCGCAACCTCGGCCTGAGGGCATACCAGAAGCTGATCCTGCAGTTCGCCGCCGCAGGCATCTACCTTGCGGTGCTCGGCATCGCGGGCTGCGGCACAACGACCGTCATCCCCTTTGCGGGCGAGGTCGACCTCGGCTTCTTCTACTATATCATCTCGGCGATCGTGATCGTCGGCGTTGTGAACGCGGTCAACCTGACCGACGGCGTCGACGGACTCGACGGCTCGATCACATTTTTCGCGGCGGTATCCTTTATGCTCATCGCCAGCCGTATGTATGAGCTGGGCGTCACCGCTCTTAGCGCGGCGCTCGCAGGCGCCTGCCTCGGCTTTCTGGTGTGGAACTTCCACCCCGCAAAGGTATTCATGGGCGACACGGGCTCTCTTTTCCTCGGCGGCATCGTCTGCGGACTCGCCTTCGCGGTCAGAATGCCCATCCTCCTGCTGCCGATCGGCATCGTTTACCTCTGCGAGATGTTCTCGGTCATCCTTCAGGTGGCGTATTTCAAGCTTACCCACGGCAAGCGGCTGTTCAAAATGAGCCCCATTCACCATCATTTTGAGATGTGCGGCTGGAGCGAGGTCAAGATCGTAGCCGTGTTCAGCGCGGTGACCGCGGTGTTTGGCATCGGTTCGTTCCTGCTCGTATTGTTCGGAACATGATCCAATAAACAATTGGTCTAATTTGTCAGGTGATTTGATGAATCTAAAAATACAGAACCCGCTTCGCCGCAGCACCAAACGCAAATCAAACGGCGATCCCCGCAGGAGACCGCGCTCTGACAGGGAGAAGCTTTTCGTTCGTCCCGGCGGAGGGCGCATACCTAAAAATAACAAGTTGTTCTCTGTGGGCATGGGCATCGACCTGCCCTTCTGCATCATAATCCTTGTGCTGCAGACTATCGGCGTAATAATGATGTTCTCGGCGAGCTATGCGTTTTCTTATTACGAGAACAACGGAGACAGCTACTACTACCTGGTCAGGCAGTTGATATTCATAGCCATCGGTCTCGTTGTGATGGTGCTGATGTCGTTTTTCAACTACAACAAGCTCCATTCTATCGTGCCGGTAGTTATGGTGATAACATTCGTTTCGCTTTTGGCGCTCGGTATCGCCGCGCTCGTCAGCAAGGACGACGGAGTAAAGCGCTGGATACCTCTCGGCATTTTCAACATCCAGCCCTCGGAGATAGCAAAGTTCGCCATCATCCTGTTTTTCTCTCACTGGGCGAGCAAGCATCACGATAAGATGCACCTTGTCAAGTACAGCGTGGTCCCGGGAGTGCTGATATACGGCGCGATCGCGGTGCTGCTGTTTATGGAGCCCCACTATTCGGCGATCGTAATCACCGGTCTGCTGACGGTCATGATGCTGTATATAGGCGGCATGAAGACCAGATATCTTGTTATCGGCGCGGCGCTGGTCGTGGTGATCGTCCTCTTTTTCGCGGTGATCGGAAAGCTCGGCTACGCCATGAGCCGACTTCACGGCTGGGGTCAGGCGTTGGAATATGTCGACGACAAGCTGTGGTGGGACACCTACCAGACTCGAAACTCGCTTTACGCCATAGGCTCCGGCGGACTTTGGGGTCTCGGACTCGGACAGTCCCGCCAGAAATACTCATGGATCCCCGAGCCTCAGAACGACTTCATCTTCGCGGTCGTGGTCGAGGAGCTCGGACTTATCGGAGCGGCGATCATCCTGCTGATCTTCGCCCTGCTCGTTTGGCGCGGCATAACGCTCTCGCTGAGGGCAAAGGACAAATTCGGCAAGCTGCTCGGCATAGGTCTGACCGCTCAGATCGGCATCCAGGTCATCCTGAATATCCTTGTAATAACCGACTGGCTGCCGAACACGGGTATTTCGCTCCCGTTCTTCAGCTACGGCGGTTCGTCGCTAATAATGCTGTTCGCCCAGATGGGCATAGTGTTGTCAATCTCACGAACCGCGAATATCGAGCGGCAGTAGCCGACCGCTGAGCCGACGGCTCGGCGCACTTCCTTCCCGATCCACGATCCAATTATTTTTCGGAGGCAAGTATGAAAATCTTACTCGCAGGAGGCGGCACCGCGGGTCACATCAATCCCGCGCTCGCCATTGCAGGCTATATCAAAAAGATGCGCCCCGACACGGAATTCCTGTTCATAGGAAACCGCGGCGGCATGGAGCAGAGGCTCGTCAAAAACGCGGGCTTTGAGATCAAGTCGATCACGATCAGCGGCTTTAAGCGCGGAATGAGCCTGAAAAGCGCGGTCCAGAACGCGCGCACCGCTCGCCGCACGGTATCCTCATCGGTCGCGGCGCACCGCATAATCCGCCTTTTCAAGCCTGATATCTGCATCGGAACGGGCGGCTATGTTTCGGGTCCCGTTATCCGCACGGCGGCGGGCATGGGCATACCATGCCTGATACACGAGCAGAACGCTTACCCGGGCATCACGAACAAGATGCTCGCCCGCAAGGTCGAAAAGGTGATGCTCGCGGTTGAGGCGGCTAAGCCATACTTCAAGGGCGCGGACACCGTCGTTACGGGAAACCCCGTTCGCGGAGAGATACTGACGGTCGACAAGCAGGAGTCCCGCCGAAAGCTCGGACTCGACGAGCGCCCCGTGGTGCTGTCCTTCGGAGGCAGCCTCGGCGCCAAAAAGATAAACGAGGCGGTCGCCGATCTGGTCGCGCGCAGCGGCAAAGACGGCAGATATCAGCACATACACGCCTACGGCAGCTACGGCGAATGGTTCCCCCAGCTCGTGCGCGACAAGGGCGCTGAAATAGAGAACTGCCCCAACCTCGACGTGCGGCCATACATCGACAATATGCCCGAGTGCATGGCGGCAGCCGACCTGGTCATCTGCCGCGCGGGAGCGATCACGCTCAGCGAGCTTCAGGCTATGGGCAAGCCCGCGATTCTCATCCCCTCGCCGAACGTAGCCGAGAATCATCAGTATCACAACGCCATGGCGCTTGTTAACGCGGGCGCGGCGGAGCTGATCGAGGAAAAGGAGCTCACGCCCGAGCTGCTGACGCAAAAGGCGGACGAAATGCTCGAAAACCCCGAAAAGCTCGAAAAATACAGCAAAGCATCCAAAAAAATGGCAATAACTAACGCAAACGAGCGCATTTATTCCGTTGTCAAAAAGGTGCTTAATATGGTATAATTAGGTGTTAGGTATTAGGTATTAGGTATTAGGATTTAGGAATTAGGAATTAGATATTAGATTTTAGGTGTTAGATTTTGGAATCTCTTAACCGGGCTTCTAATCCCTAATCCATAACGCCTAACGCCTAACCCCTAACCCCTAACCCCTAATCCCTAACCCCTACCCCCTAACTCCTAACCCCTATTCACTAAACCGACGCTTCTCTCATAAAATGTACAGATGTTTTATGAGAGGGTGTTCGTATGTCAAAACTGCTTGTGAACGGACGTCAAAGGCTCGAGGGTACGGTGAGCGTTCAGGGCGCGAAAAACAGCGCGCTGCCGATTTTGGCGGCGACGGTCCTGACAGGCGGCGAGAGCGTGATCTTCAACTGTCCGGAGCTGACCGACACAGAGGCTTCCGCGCGGATACTGCGCTGGCTCGGCTGTGAGGTCACTCGGTCGGGCGAGGCGGTGATCGTCAAAAACGACGGGATCAGCCGGCATGATATTCCCGATTCACTGATGCGCAGGACGCGCAGCTCCATAGTTTTTCTCGGGGCGGTGCTGGCGCGCACCGGCAGGGCGAAGCTCAGCTTTCCCGGAGGCTGCGAGATCGGCATGCGCCCGATCGACCTCCATCTGTCCGCCCTGCGAAGGCTCGGCGCCGAGATACGCGAGCGTCACGGCTATCTTGACTGCCGCGCTCCCCACGGGCTGAAGGGCTGCAAGATCGCCCTTTCGTTCCCCAGCGTAGGCGCTACGGAGGATATTATGATAGCCGCCTGCCTTGCCTCGGGGACGACGACCATAACCAATGCGGCGCGCGAGCCCGAGATCTGCGACCTCGCCGAATACTTAAACCGCTGCGGCGCCAAGATCCACGGAGCAGGCGAGGGCGTCGTCGTGATCGACGGCGTAAAGCGCCTCGGAAGCGCCGTGCACACCATAATTCCCGACCGAATAGCCGCGGCGACGCTTTTGTCCTGCGCTGCGGTCACGGGCAGCGAGATCGTCCTCGACGGCGTGATCTCAAGTCATTTAGGTGCTGTGCTCCCTGTTTTTGAGCAGGCGGGCTGCTCCCTGACCCACCGGGAGAATCAGCTCCGTATCGTTTCACCCGAGCGGCTGCGCGGAATGAAGATTATCCGCACGATGCCGTATCCGGGCTTTCCCACCGACGCCCAGGCGCCGCTTTTGGCGGTCTCCTGCGTAGCTAACGGCGTCACCGTATTTATAGAGAACATTTTCGAGAACCGCTACCGCCACACAGGCGAGCTCGTCCGGATGGGCGCGGATATCCGCACCGAGGGCAAGATCGCCGTGATCGAGGGCGTGAGCGGACTGTACGGCGCGGCGGTCGAGGCGACCGACCTGCGCGGAGCGGCTTCGCTTGTGATTGCGGGGCTGTGCGCCGAGGGCTCCACCGAAATAAGCGGTGTGTGCTACCTCGACAGAGGCTATGAGAGCCTCGAGCGGACGCTTTCGTCCCTCGGAGCGGACATAAAGCGTTTATAAAACAAAGGAAGGAGGATCGAGCCCATGAGTGAAAACGGCATAAGCTCAAGCGACAGAAGGGCGTTTACCAAGCAGCGCAGAGAAGCGGCAAAGCAGGCGCAGAAGTATCACCGCGAGCAGGAAAAAATGGAAAAGCGGGCAAGAAAATCCTCCGAAGAGGCTGAACGCGCCCAAAAGCCGCGCAAGCCGAAGAAGAGGGCAGAAAAGCCCAAAACCGCTCCCGAGACCCGACCCCAGAGCAAGATAGAAGAGGCGGTCAACTCGGGCAGGACAGGTAAATTTCAAAAAATCAGCCGTGAGGAGAAATTTATCCGCGAAAGCGATAAAAAGATCCGCAACCTCAAGCCCAAGGACTTTGAGGACGGCTATTACATAGACGAGTACAGCGAGAAAAAGAAGCGCGACAAGCGCGCCAAGATCATACGCAAGCAGGAGAGCGAGGTCATCCGCCGCAACAAAAAGCCGATGACCAACCGCCAGATCCGTCTCAGGCGGATCATCATCACCGCCTCGATATTCCTGGTGGTGCTGATCGTCGGCGTGATCCTCAGCCTCACGGTGCTGTTCAAGACCGAGAAGATCGAGGTCGAGGGCGACTCCTACTACTATCCCGAGCAGATCATCGGCTTTTCTAACGTCGAGAAGCAGCAGAATATCTTTTTGGCGAAGATGGGCGCTACCCCCGAGGAGATTGTCAAGAACCTCGCCTATGTCGAGGACGCCAAGGTCTCCTTCTCGATACCCGACACGATAACGATCACCGTCACCGACGCGACGCCGTCCTTTGTTGCCGCGGACGCGGGCGGTTATCTGGTGCTCAGCTCAAAGGGCAGGATACTGGAGAAAACCGCCGACAACTCCCGCGGGCTCGTCGAGGTGAAATGCGGAGAGTTTTCAAACCATGAGGTCGGCGATTACATCGAGTTCTCGGATCCCGCGATCCCCGACATCCTCGAAAACGTGGCGGATTCCCTGCGGAAAAACGAGGTCAAGGACGTCAGGGCGATCGATGTCACGAACACCTCGGCGATCACGCTCGACTATGCCGGCAGGATACAGATCAACATCGGAGTAGCCGAGGATATCGACTACAAGATCAAGACCGCGATGGCGATCATAACCCAGAAGCTCGACCCCAACAACACCGGCAAGGTGTACGGCACCCTCGATGTGTCCACCTGCAGCAAGAACAAGATGTCGCACTACAAGCCCTCCGAGACCCTGCCTCCGACGACGGCGCCCTCGGTCCCGACCACTACCGCGCCTCCGGAGGATCAGGGCGGCGATTACACCGATTACGGCGCTTATGACGGCGGCTACATCGACGGCAACTACGAATGGAGCGGCGACGACGGCAGCTATGACGGCGGTTACGATGACGGCAGCTATGACGGCGGCTATGACGGCGGCTACGACGACGGCTACGACAACGGCGGTTATGACGGCGGCTACGACGACGGCGGATATGACGGCGGTTACGACTACGGCGGATATGACGGCGGTTACGACGGCGGCGATAATGACGGCGGAGGTAATGACGGCGGCGGAGAATAGCCCGATATATGGAAGTTTCGGAAAATATTAATAAATTGTAATTAACCCATTGAAATTTTACCGAAAGTATGTTAACATATTATATGTCATTATGAATAACTGTGATAATTTGCAATCTGATTCAGATTTCTGCATATTAAGGAGGAAGAAAAATGGCTTTTGAGCTGGAATTGGAAAACGAGTATACCCCTAAAATCAAAGTGATCGGCATCGGCGGCGGCGGCGGAAACGCGGTCAACCGCATGATCGAAACCAAGATCAAGAATGTCGAGTTTATCGCTATCAATACAGACGGTCCCGTGCTTAAGCAGTCCAAGGCGACCCAGAAGGTCCAGATCGGCGAGAAGATCACGCGAGGCAAGGGCGCGGGCGCAATGCCCTCTATCGGCCAGCAGGCTGCCGAGGAGAGCAAGGACGAGATCTCCGCACTGCTCAAGGACACCGATATGGTGTTCATCACCGCGGGCATGGGCGGCGGCACCGGCACAGGTGCGGCTCCCGTTATCGCAAAGCTTGCCAAAGACATGGGAATCCTCACCGTAGGCATCGTTACCAAGCCCTTCGCCTTTGAGGGCAAGAGAAGGATGAATCAGGCTGAGCAGGGCATCGCTGAGCTCACTCCCTGCGTCGACTCGCTGATCATCGTTCCCAACGAGCGCCTGAAGAATGTTTCCGAGACCCCCATTTCCTTCCTCAACGCGTTTGAAATCTCCGACGACGTGCTCCGTCAGGGCGTACAGAGCATCTCCGACCTGATCCTGCTCAACGGTCTTGTAAACCTCGACTTCGCGGACGTCACCTCCGTAATGAAGGACGCGGGCAATGCTCTTATGGGCATCGGCAAGGCTTCCGGCAAGGACAGAGCGAAGAACGCGGCGCTCATGGCTATCTCCAGCCCGCTGCTTGAGACCTCTATCGACGGCGCTACCGGCGTTATCATCAATATCACCGCTTCCTCCGACGTCAGCCTCGAGGATATCGACACCGCCTCCACCCTCATCAAGGAGAAGGTCTCCGAGGACGCGAACATCATCTGGGGTGCTGTTATCGACGATTCCATGAACGACGAGATGAGCGTGACCGTTATCGCCACAGGCTTCAACGGCGGCGCACCCGCTCCCGCGATGAAGCCCGTTGTCGACAACGTGATCGTGGATTCCCCGGTCGTAGAGGACAATACCTCCTCCAAGGCAACCAAGGACACCACCGACGATGACGACGATACCTTCTACGATATCATGTCGATCTTCAACAAGTAATCAATAATCGCAAAAATCACAGGGTACGGTCTTGATCGTACCCTGTAGTTTTTTATGATAAAAAAGGGCTTGGCTCTTACTCGAAAGTATAAAAATGTAGGGGGCGGTCTCGACCGCCCCACTGATTGAGCACAAAAGGCTTGATTTTCGCCTGCGGGTCGATCAAGATCGACCCCTACAGAATATGTGTCTGAGCTCCTACTCGAAAATATAGTTTTGAACCGGACCCATGGTGCCTGTGACCTGTGCTCATCTTGCGATGGGTTATACCTCGTCTGTGGGGTAACCTGCTGTTGGATAAGTTCATCTGCGCCCTCCCTAAAAACGTGCCCCCGGCACGTTTTTATCTGCCCGTGCGGCTCGCACTCGCCTTCGAGTCCGGTCACCACGCGGAGGTTTAAAATGAAAATGTACTGAGTACCTCTGGTACTCAGTACATTTTCATGGTGCCGGTGACCTATGTTCATCTTGCGAAAGGTTCTGCCTCGTCTGTGGGGTAACCTGCTGTCGGAAAAGATCA
>CACWKB010000016.1 GCA_902761375.1 uncultured Ruminococcus sp.
AACGATACCTTCGGTTTTCCGATCGACCTCACCCGTGAGATCCTGCAGGAGAAGGGTATCGAGGTCGATGTGGAGCGCTTCAAGGAGCTGATGACGATCCAGAAGCAGCGTTCCCGCAAGGCGCGCAAGAACGCGGGCGCCGACGCGTGGCTCAGCGACGCTGTCGATCTCTCCGATATCGCCGCGACCGCATTTGTCGGCTATGAGCAGACGGAGTGTGAGGCACAGATTCTCGCGATCATCAAGGACGGCGAGCGTGTCGAACGCGCGCAGGAGGGCGATCATGTCGTGATCGTTCTCGATAAGACCCCTCTCTACGCCGAGAGCGGCGGTCAGGTAGCCGATACCGGCGAGCTGCGTGCAGAGGGTTCCGCCGACGTCGATGACGTCAAAAAGGATCCGACAGGCGTATTCATGCACGCCTGTGAGATCACGACCGGTTCCTTAGCGGTCGGCGAGACCGTTACGGCAAAAATCGATATCGAGCGCCGTAACGAGATCAAGCGCAACCATACCGCGGCGCATCTCCTTCAGGCGGCGCTGCGTGAGGTGCTCGGCACCCATGTCCAGCAGGCGGGTCAGCTCGTCAACGAAGATATCGTGCGATTCGACTTTACCCATTTCTCTGCGATGACTGCGCAGGAAATGCTGGACGTTGAAAAGCGCCTCGGTGAGATCGTAGAGCGGGTTCTCGGTCACGTAATCCTTGTACACGCCGAAGGGCAGATTGGTATAAATCACGAAGAGATACGGTCCCTGGAGCGTATAGACGACGCCGGTATCGTTGATGGCGCACTCGTTGTTTTCGGGGTTGCCGTCTGTATACTCGTCGGTGACAATGTTCGCCGAGCTGTAGTTCTGATCCTCATATACGCCTGATTCCCAGCCCGCCTTAGTCTGGACGGGATAGCGGTCTCCGAGCTGCTTTTTGGTGGCTGAACAGCTCGTGTCGGCATAGTACGCGCCGAAATTCGACACATCCTCGCCGCTGTTGAAGAAGCAGTACAGCCTTGTCCACAGCTTGAGCATATCGCGGGCGTTGTAGGAACGCGGATAGTTGCGCTCGGTGGCGAAGCCCGGGTCGACTCCGACCTCCTCGCACCACTTTACAAGACAGTCCGAGCCGTAGAGCTCGCGGAGCTTATCATAGGCGGGATTCGAGGAAAACACAATCGCGTCGTGCATGAGCTGACCGTTGTCGGCGAGCGCCTGGGGATTGTCGCGGATCAGCGAGCCGACATAGACCGACTTCACGGTGCTCTGGGTGCACATCGGGATATCTGAACAGTAGCCTACGCCCGACTTGGTGCTCAGGTCGACCATGATCAGCGAGACCTTGTGATTATCCGCCGAGAGCTTGTCGATCTCGGACTGCAGCGCCTGCAGCGAAACGTCGGACGGACGCGAGGCGCCGAAGCAATTCAGCCCCGCGCTGTCGTTCGCGGTGTCGATCAGCGATCGGACAGAGGGCATATCGGAGATGTAGGACGCGGCGTCGGCGGTGTCGTATGCCGGCGCGACCTGGATGTAGTAGGATTCCCACGACATATCGCTGACGAGCGGATTCTTGTCGCTCAAATAGCTTTGATCGAGGAAGGGGCTCTGCATCCTCGTGTCGTATTCGGGGTTGCGCGTCGGCTCCTTGCCGGCGTGCTCGGACTGCGACGTATCGCCGGTTTGGATATCGGATGAGGAGGCGTCTCCCTCTCCGCAGCCCGTGAGCAGCGAGACGACAAGCAGCGCCGAGAGAAGCGCGCAGATGATTTTTTTCTTCATAAAAGATTACTCCGTTTCATATGATTAAATACTTTCCAGATACCTCAACGGCGTTTATTATAACACATCAATTTCATTTTTTCAACGATATTCCCAAAATCTCACGAAAAACTGTGCCGAAGAATAGCAGGAAAACTCTTGATATTTGTCTTGTTTTACAGTATAATATCACTTGGAGCGCGGAACACTGCCGCGCACCCACCTATAATTGTATTCGATATTTGATTTTCAGGAGGTAAATTATGAAAAGAACCATTGCCATTATCGCAGCGTCCGCTCTTGTGCTGACCTCTGCGGTCGCGCTTGCAGGCTGCGGCTCCGAGGAGTCATCCGCCGACACCCAGGCGACCACCGTTGCCGCCGCTACCGAGGCTCAGCAGAGCAGCGAGCAGACTTCCGGCGCTGCTATTTCCGCTGAGGACGCGGTTTTCACCTACAACGGCGTGAGCGTTGAGCTCAACGGCAGCATCGACGAGGCTGTTGCCGCTTTGGGCGAGCCCATCGACATCAGTTCACAGCTTAGCTGCCACGGCGAGGGCGAGGATAAGACCTACACCTATGGCGGCTTTATCGTTAATTCCTATCCGCTCAACGGCGAGGACAGGGTGCTTGAGATCGTTATCAATTCCGACTCCATCCCCACCTCAAAGGGCGTTCAGGTAGGCGATCCCGTTTCCAAGGTCACCGAGGCATACGGCGAGAATTACAAGAAGGTCGGTGTTTACTACGCCTATGACGCCGGCGACGGCAAGTCGCTGCAGTTCCTTGTAGAGAACGATACCGTCACCGAGATCGATTACTATTACGACGTTTAATGTACCTATGGCAGGGGCGCTGCGCTCCTGCCTTTTTCGCATTGGCATTTGACCCGACCACTGATCCCTAAACGGTGATTCTTATGAAAAAGTACGTATTTCGCATAATCAAAATATTGTCCGTCGTGCTTGCGCTGGCGCTGACCATCGGTCTGCTTCAGGAATTTGTGCTGTGTCACGCCGACCACAACCGCCAGCGGCTCAAGGGCTTCTTTGAGGAGGACGAGCAGTCGCTCGACGTTGTCTTTCTCGGCGCGAGCGAGGCTTATTCCGACTTTGCCCCCGGCTATGCCTACCGCTACGGCGGCGTGACGAGCTACCTTTTCGCCACGCAGTCAAACTCCATCCTCAACTACAAAAGCCAGCTCAAAAACATACTCAGCCGCCAGAATCCCGGGCTGATCGTGATCGAGCTCAACGGCGCGCTCTACGGCGACGAGGAGGAGGCGACCAAGGAGGCTAACCTCAGAAATTACGCCGACAATGTGCCGCTCAACGGTATCAAGCTCGACTGGATCAACGAGAACGTCACCGAGCACAGGGAGGAATACCTCTTCCCCATCATCAAGTATCACGGCGTGTGGAGCACCTTCCCGACCGACTGGAAGTATCAGAAAACCATCATCGGCGACAGGCTGCGCGGCTACTGTTACCTAAAGGGCATACTCAATGAGACCTTTGTGTTCCAAAGCCCTCAGCGCTCGATGAACAGCTCGCTTCCTTCGCTCACCGACAGCAAGGCTCCGCTCACCGAAATAGAGGAAAAGGGGCTGCGCGACCTGCTTCAATACTGCAGGGACGAGGGGCTGACGAACGTGGTGTTCGCGCGCTTTCCGCACATCGTCGTAAAGCGCACCTTCTCGCGCTTCGAGCGCAGCAACACCGTGGCGGATATCGTCGCGGAATACGGCTTTGATTATCTCAATTTCGAGCGCGATTTCGCCGAGACCGGTCTGGATGAATCGAGGGATTTCTACAACCTCGACCACCTCAACATCTACGGTCAGCAGAAGTTCACCGCTTACCTTACCGATTACCTCGGCGAGCGCTATTCGCTTTCGCCGCGGGCGCTCAGCCAAAGCCAGACCGAGGAATGGAACGTCTGCGCCGATTACTACGAGGCTTATTACCGCTACAGCGACGCGCTGATCAAAAACGGCGACAGACAGGAGCTCTCCGAGGACTGCGAGCTGATCGAACAGCTCGGAAAGTTTCTTTGAATAGATAATGGAAACAGATAAAGGATGATCGAAAAGCACTGCAAGCCCGGTCATCCCTTTTCCCTTTTTAGATTTTTTTACAGGTGAGATCGTATGAAGAAAAGAACAAAGATAATATTAGCGGTCGCTGCCGCCGTGATTGCTTTCCTGCTGCTGGTATTCGCCGCCGGAGGAGCCGCGGTCAGCGCCTTCTCTCTCATGAAGCTCAACAGCGTAGAGCAGCAGCTCGCCGAGCTTCAGACCTACAGCTTCGGAGGCAGCGACAAGGCTCAGGAGGACGATGTGCGCATTGCGGGCTCATATGTGATCAAGTCCACCAAGCATATCTCCGACGCTTATCTGTCGGGCAACAGCTCGGGACTGAATGAAAAGGACAGCGAGACGCTGAAGATGGCGTCCGACGTGCTCAAAAAAATAATCAAAGACGGCATGAGCGACTACGAAAAGGAGCTTGCGGTCTATGAATGGATGACCAAGGAGCTGAGCTTCGATTCGGGCATGCTCGTCGTGGTTCCCGAGACCACTCAGGACAGCGACAATCCCTACGGCGTCCTCAAATTCCACAACGCGGTCTGCGTAGGCTACGCCACCACCTTCCGCCTCTTTATGCAGATGCTCGACATTCCCTGCATGGTCGTTCACAACAGCGAGCTCGGTCATTCGTGGGATCTGGTTCAGCTCGGCGAGGGCTGGTATCACGTGGACATCTTCTCGGACTCCAATGTGACGAACTACTCCCACTTCAACCTCAACGACGCGATGATGACGCAGTATCAGAGCTGGAACACCGAGTTTTTCCCCGAGGCAAAGGAGCTGAAATACTGCTACATCGCCCAGCACGCCTCCGAGCCCAAGGACATCTACGCGGTTCCCGCCGAGATGAGAAAGGCGCTCGAGGACAAGGCTCCGTTCGTCTCCTACCGCGTAAAAACCGAGGATGATATGTCCGCGCTGATGCTGATTTTCGAGCAGGTATCGTCCTATGCGAGCTACACCGAGGAGCTCGGCTCGATCTATCTCGATTACTACAACGCTGAGCTCGACGAGGGCTACCTCGCCTACTGCTCGTTTGAATACACCGAGGAGGAGTCCGGGGACGATTACGGCAATGACCTCGACGAAAAGACCGTTGAAAAGATCAATGAGGCGGTGGACAAATCCTTCTCCGACCTGACTCAGATCATGGACGACGATTACTATGACGATACGGAGGATTTCACCGATGACGAAGGCTAAGACCATTAAACTGACGGCGTTGCTGCTGCTCGTTGTCTGCGCGGCTCTGTTCGCCTCCGGCTGCGGCGCGGAAAAATCCGCGCTCGGAGCGGTCAAGGAAGCCATGCTCGCCGCTGACGACACTATGCCCGAGATGAAGGAGGCAAGCTCCGAAAGCGAGGACGCCGAAAAGCTTTTCGGCTCTCTCTCCGACGTGAGCTACGACAAGGTAAAGGATTACTTCCTCTGCTACGCCGCCGACGGCACGGCATATGAGATAGCCGTTGTCGAGATGAAGGACAGCTCGGACGTCGGCGAGATGAAGGACTCGATAGTCAGGCACATCCAAAAGCGCAAGGAGCTTTATAAGAATTACGCGCCCGATCAGCTCACGCAGGCGGAAGGCTCGCGGGTACTCGTCAAGGGGAACCGCGTCGCGCTCGTAATGTGCGCAAAGACCGACGAGGTCATCAAGGCGTTCGGCTGAGCGCTGCGCTAAAAGCGACCCTTTATCAAAAATCTTCCAAAAGAAAAACGGCCGCACAACGCGACCGTTTTGTTTTATTATGCTATAGCCGATGATCCGTGATCGGGTCATACACTTTGATTCCCGAAAGCGAATCATTGGTATCGGCATTACGCCTTTGCATTTGCCAGCATTTTGGCTCCCTTTGACAGATAAGAGAGATACAGGATGTACTGTATGATAGAAAGCACGGCTGCGCAAAGGGTGATGACTGCCGAGACGGTGCCTGCCAGCGTTCCGCCGAAGATCACAACGATGACCCTCGCCACGAACTCAAGCACTATGATCAGGAAGATCAGCTTAAAAATCACCGCGCCCTTGCTGTCCATCTCGCCGTCGTTCAGTCTAACCGCCAGTGAACGGATGCCCTGGATAACGTAAATCGTCATCAACAGCTCAAAGGCTGTGCATAACGCTTCCATCAGGCTCTGCATGAAGGTGTTGCCGATAGTATTGAAGAAAGCGCCCGTAAAGCTGAACGCGATGCAGACGAAGGTCGCAAACAACGCGATCCTGAACGTGGGCTCGTCCTTTGACGCCTTGAAAAGTCCAAGGATATTCATGATGAACGAAATGATCGCAAGCACGAACACAGCCAGTCCGCAAATGCCGGCGGCAAGACCGGTGCCTGCCATCGTCAGCATACCGGCGACGTTGGATTCCGAGGCAGTATTGCCCGAAATCAGGAAAGCGATGAGCAGTATGCCCGCCGCGACCGCCGCGATACCCGCAATGAACGCCAGTATCTCCGCGACAAAGAGCCTCTTTACGCCTTTTGCGGCATTAGGAAATCTCATCTGATTATTCCTCCTTTCCACGAAAATTCCAAAGGATATTTTCATATACCTTTCCTATACATTTTACCATCTTCGGCGGATGTTGTCAATCGGGCTTTTTTGCCGGATTATTTCTCTGATGGAACAATTTTGTAATAATAGTGGAAATTTGCAAAGGTATGTGCTATACTGTATAAGTAAAAATAGGATATAATAGGACAAGAATATAGAATTTTGAAAAGGAGCTTTGAAAAATGGCTGAAATCAGACTTCCCGAGCAGCTCGGCGGCTGGAAGGTACTCGCCCTGCGCGGAATCGAAAACGGCAATGAAATCTATTCTGTCCGCAACGCGGACGGCTTATTCGGCAGACTCGTCAGGGTCGTTATGGACGGCGAGCTGTACAGCGCCGACAACGCTCAGTACCTCAACGAGGAGGCGGCATTCGTGCGCCGCATCGCCTCGATGGACGGCGTGAGCACCTACATCGACGCCATCGTCTGCGACAATCAGGCGGACAGCGTGCTCGAGCTCTTCATCCTCGGCAAGGATCTGCCCACCCTCGAGGACAAGCTTAAAACCGAGCAGTTCGATGAGGCTGCGGTCGTCGACTTGGGTCTGAGGATGAGCGAGATACTCGAAAAGCTCGAGGCCCAGAAGATGTATCACGGCAATCTCAAGCCCTCGAACGTGTTCTTCGAGAAGGACGGCAGCGTCAGGATCGGCGGCTTCCTTGAGCTCGAGAACGACCCCGAGGACATCGAATACATTTCTCCAGAAATATATCGCGGCGAAAACCCCGACTTCACCACGGACACCTATTCGCTCGGTCTAATGATGTACGCTATGTGCAACGGCGGCAGGCTGCCCGTATCAGCGCGCGAAAGGCTCGGCGGCGCGACCTTCGGCGCTCCCTCTATGGGCGGTCAGAAGCTCAAGAGCGTGATCGTTATCGCCTGCCAGAGCGTGAACAAGAACCGCTGGAAGAACGCCGGCAACCTCAAAAACGCCCTCGCCTCCATCAAGGACGAGCTGCCTGCTCCCGCAGCGCCCGCAGCCGCCGCTGTCCCTGCCGCCGTGCAGGTGATCGCGCCCGAGAGCACCGAGTTTGACGGCAACGTGTTCGAGGAATACGATTACGGCGATTTCACCGCGGTCGAGCCCAAAAAGCCCGAGCCCTCGCCCCTGCCTCAGCGCAAGGCGGCTCCGCAGCGCAAGGCGGCGCCCAAGACCGCTCAGCCCGAACAGGAGCCCTCGGCTGAGACTGAGATACCCTCAGGGAACAGCCCGGAGCTCGACAACCGCGTTTTTGACGATTATGAGCTGCACACCAAGGTGTTCAATATAAACGACGTAAAGAAGGCAAAGGAAGCCCAGAGCGAATACGGCGACTTCTTTGAGGATTATGACGAGAAGGGATCTGTCCCGACCGCTCAGCAGGCTCCCGCTCAGAAGGACAGCTACGACGACAACGCCTTCTATCAGACAGGCGACGAGGAGCAGGAGGCTGAGGACGTGCGCGGCGGCAGAAAGGGTCTGCTGATCGGCATCATCCTCGGAGTTTTGGCGCTGATCGCCCTGCTCGCGGTATTCCTCGTGTTCGCCTTCAAGAACAACCTCTTCTCGGGCGGAGTCGCACCTCAGCCCGTTGAGACCACCGCCGCTGAGCCGACAGTGCCCGTTCCCACCGCCGCACCCACCACGGCGGCTCCCACCACAGAGCCCGGAACCACCGCCGCTGCAAAGAGCCTGACCGACGTCGTCGGCTGGGGCTACTACTACGCCGAGGAGGTGCTTCAGGCGGAGGGCTACAACGTCGAAGCGACCTACGAATACAACGACTGGTTCGACGAGGGCTATGTTATCGAGCAGTCTCCGGCAGCCGGAACCACCGTCGAGCCCGGAGCAACGATCACCCTCAAGGTATCGCTCGGCAAAGAGAATGCCGACGAGAGCAGCAGCTCCGGCGAATCCTCCGAGAGCAGCGAGAGCAGCGAAAGCAGCTCGCCCGACGCTGAGAACGTTTCGCTGAACAGCTCAAAGACCTCATCAAAATCCAAGACCAACGCCTCCTCTAAGACCACGGTGAAGGCTTCGTCCAAAATGCCGGCAAGCACCGCGCCCTCAAAGGCGGAGTCCAAGTCCTCGTCAAAGGCATCCTCGGAAGCCTCGTCTCAGTCCGGAGGCGAGGTGGTGTTCAGCAGTTGCAAAAGCAACACCTCCTACCTGAGCAAGTCCGAGGTCAAGGCGATGAGCGACGACGAGCTGCAGCTCACCCTCAATGAGATATACGCCAGACGCGGCTACATCTTTTCGAGCGCCAAGTACGACGCTTATTTCCGCAGCCAGTCGTGGTACACTCCCACCCTCTCGCCCTCCGAGTTTTCGAGCAAGATCGCGTGGAATCAGTATGAGCAGGCAAACATCACCCTTTTGACAAATGAACGCAGCAGCAGAAGCTGACAGGCTATGAAAGAGAAAATCATCAACATTCTCAAAAGCGATCTGCTGTTTGCGATCGTGCTCAACGCGATAGTTCCGGCGCTGTGTATCCTGCTGACGTCGTTCTCCTACGACAACAGCAACGATTACTTCAACTCCATCCTTATCTGCCGCGATCACTTCTACTACAACAGCCAGATCAACTATATTTTGGCGGTCGTTACCGGCAGCGCGCAGTATGCCTTCCCGGATATCAACTGCTTTGTGCTCTCCGAGGTATTGCTGTCCTATGTTTCGTTCACGGCGATTACCTACGTTTACGCGGACAAGTTCAACAAGAACAAGAGCTTTGTGTTCTCGCTGCTTGTGCTCATCCTGTTCGCGCTCAACCACTACTCGAGCATCGACAGCACGAAAACCGCGGCGCTGCTGCTTATCTCCGGATTCCTGCTCATACTCAACGCCATCCGCAACAAGCGCTACAATCTGCCCTTCTGGGTCGGAGTGCTGCTGCTGGTGCTCGGCTCCTTCTACAACTACTATTATTACTTTGTGGCTCTCGGCTTTGCCGTGGCATTCTTCCTCGGCGACATGATAGCCAAGAAGAAATACAGGCTCGATTTCCAGAAATTCTTCTGGTATTTCCGCCCGTTCCTGATAGTTTTCATCCTTGTGACCGGGTTTGTGGTCGGCCTTCAGAGCTTCTCCTACTCGGTCAACAACGCGACCGAGCAGGGCGCGAACTATTACCGTTACGCGCAGCTCACCGAGGCGACCGGCAATCTGCCCTACCCCGACTACGACGACTATTCGGAACAGTTCGAGAGCATAGGCATCAACGACGAGAGCGAGTATGAACTGCTCAAAAACGGCTACTACGACGGCGACAAGCAGCTCGGAGTGACCGCGCTGCAGCTCGTGTCCGATATCCAGCACAAGGAGAACTCAAAGACCTTGCTCTACGCCGCAGGCGACGTATTCACCGAGCTCGGCGCCAACATCGTCTCCTTTGACGTTTCGGTCATAATCATCGCCGTGTACCTCGCGGTCTCGCTGGCGTTCATACTCTACCATAAGAACCGCTTCTCGTTCTTTCCGCTGTTCTACGTGGTAACGGGCTATATCGCCGCCGTCGCGCTGCGGTATTTCTACGATTCGTCCGATTATCTCGTGTACGGACTGTGGCTGATGATGATCGTAATGCTGCTGTTCTCGTTCAACTTCGAGATACTGCGCGACAAGATGCCTGCCGAGGGTATCAGGCACAAAAAGAACAGCTTCATGATCATCTCGTGCTCGATCATGGCGCTGCTGCTCGCGGGCTACAGCACCCTGTTCATGGTTCAGCGCAGCTCGCGCGAGCCTTCCGAGATACCCGCGATGCTGATAAACGAGATCGGCAGGAACCCCGATTGCTACTACGTCATGGATCCCCAGAGTCGCGACGGCTTTATCAAATGCACCGAAAACTATGTGCATCCGCTGTGGGGCTTCCGCGAGGGCTACCTCGAGAATCTCGACGACTTCGGTTACTTCCACAACACCGAGATGCTGCGCAGGCGCAACCTCCCCGAGAACATCTACGAGGCGGTGCTCAAGGGCAGAAAGGTCTACGTCATCGACAAGTATATCACCTTCAAAAAGGAAAAGTATTTCAACGTGAATTATACCCGACCTCACGAGCACGTGTCATACCGCCAGCTAAAGGAGCTTGACGGCTACAAGGTTTATGAGGTAAAGGATATCAACAGTTAATCCCGATAATCAATAATCAAAAAGACAGGACTCACGGTCTGACCGAGTCCTGTCTTTATTCTTTATTGGAAATATCAATGACCGCCTGCATATCATCCGGCATCATCACGTTCAATGATACGGTTTCTCCCGTGACCGGGTGGACGAAGCGCATCTCGGCACAGTGGAGCGCCTGACGTGAAATCAGCTCGGGGCTGCCGCCGTAGAGGTCGTCGCCGAGCAGCGGATGACCAATCGAGCTCATGTGACAGCGGATCTGGTGAGTCCTGCCTGTCTCGAGTTTTAATTCTATAAGAGAAATATCATCAAATACCGACAGAGGTCTGTAATGAGTTACCGCGGGCTTGCCGTCTGGCGAGGTACAGCGGACGATCTTGGAGCCGTCCCTGAGCGCAATCGGGAGATCGACCCTGCCTTGCCGCTCAACTCTGCCGTGAACGAGCGCAAGATAGGTTTTTTCGACCGCACCCTTCAGCTTATTGATGCAGAACCTGTCCTTGCAGACGAGCACCAAGCCCGAGGTATTGCGGTCGAGGCGGTTCTGCGCGCGGAAAACATAGTCCTCGCCGCGCTGCGCCGCGTAATAAGCCACGCGGTTGGCAAGGGTGTCGGTCTGATGCTGCTTGACGGGGTGAACAGGCATGAAGGGCGGCTTATTGAGCGCGAGCAGGTGCGCGTCCTCGAAAACGATATCGAGCGCGCCCTTGACAGGCTCTATGCTCATTTCCTCCTCGGGAAGGGTCACGGTTATCACGCTGCCGGACGAGATCGGGTCGACCGTGCGGAGATTTTTTCCGTCCATCAAAATTCCGTCTTTTTCTCGCTTCAGCCGTGTTATCATTCTGGTAGATATACCGCAGCGCCAGCGCAGGAAGGTTTTTGCCGCCATGCCGTCGCAGTCCGGCGGAACGGTGAAGCTCAATTGCTCAGACATAGAAAAACCTCGCTATCAATATCACGGCGGCTGCCTGGATCAGGATCATCACGGGTATGCCGATCATAAATTTTGGATGACGGGTCTTGTGTCTGATCACAAGCATCGTGACGAGCATAGCCGCGCTGCCTCCCAACGCCGAGACGAGCATCAAAGTCAGCTCGGGTACGCGGGATTTTCGGTGTACTGCGTGAAGCTTGTCGACCACGGTGAGGATCACCGCGAGCAGGCTTACAGCGCAAAGGTAAATGATGTAAAATTTCATGGTTACTCCGGGGATGATGGATTTGAAGCTAAAACAATGGCTGCCGCTGCTGATCAGCGGCGTACTGCTCTCCGCCGCGCTGCTGTCGAACGGCCTGTCACGACCCGCGCGGCAGACCTCAGCGACAGTCGACGAGGCGACTGCCGATGAAGCGCCGAGGGTTATGGAGCCGATGCGCGGCGTGTGGGTCACGTATATGGATCTGAGCATGGAATACGAGGAGGACAAAAGCGAAGCCGCGTTTCGCAAAAAAACGGAGGGTATCGTCGAACTCTGCGCCGACAGGGGCTTCAACACCCTTATCGTACAGGTGAGACCCTTTTGCGACGCGCTGTACCGCTCAGAGCTCTTTCCTGCCTCTCACGTGCTCAGCGGCAAGCAGGGAAAGGACCCGGGCTATGACGCGCTGGATATCATCTGTGCGCTCTGCCGCGAACACAGGCTGAGCGTTCAGGCATGGGTGAATCCCTACCGCGTTACCGCCGACGACGTGCCGGAAAAGCTGAGCGAAAGCAATCCCTCGGTCACGGATCCCGAGCTTTGCCTTACCACCGAGAGCGGAACGATACTCGACCCCTCGAACGAAAAGGCGCGAAAGCTGATCGCTGACGGCGTGCGCGAGATCGTCGAGGGCTACGACGTGGACGGCGTGCAGTTCGACGACTACTTCTATCCTCCCGAAATTGCCGATGAGGACAGAGAACAGTACAAAAGCTACGCCGATAACGCCGAGGGCAAGGTGATGCCGCTCGAAGAATGGCGCAGGCAGAATGTGAATCTTATGCTCGCACAGGTGTATATGACGGTACACGAGGCAAAGCCCGACGCGGTTTTTGGGATATCTCCGCAGGGAAACCTCGGCAACAACGCCGCGCTGTACGCCGACCCTGCGAGCTGGTGCAGCGTTAAGGGCTACGCCGACTACATCTGTCCACAGCTCTATTTCAGCCCCGACAACCCGTATTTGGGCTTTTACGACGCGCTTGACGAATGGCTCGCGCTCGACCTCGCCGAGGGCGTCAGGCTGTATGCAGGGCTTGCAGGCTACAAGGCAGGCTCCGGGGACGACGAAGGGACGTGGCTTGACCGCGACGACATACTCGCGGAGGAATACCGCGCCGTCCGAGACAACGAAAAGCTCGGAGGCTTCATGCTGTACGGCTACGCCTCGCTGACGGACGAAAAGGCTGCCGATGAAATCAAGAAGCTTACCGAGGAATTTGATCAGGCAAGCTCTCCGACGCAGTAGTCCTGCTCAGCCGAAACGAGCCTTACGGGTCTGATCTGATTGCAGAGCGCGACGTTGTCGGAATAAACTCGCACGGGCGTGTAGTTCTCGGTATATCCCTCGAGATAGCCCCGTCGCAGGCGTTCAAAGAGCACCTTTTCGGTCAGACCGACCTGGGTGCGCAGGAACTCGACGCGCTTTTGCTCGACCGCCTCGCCCATTATTCTCGCGCGGCGTTCTCGCTCGGCAGCGGGGATATGTCCCGTCGCCTTATCCGCCGCGGTTCCCCTTCGACGCGAATACGGGAACACATGAACCTTGGCAAAGCCGATCCTGCGGGCAAATTCAAGCGACTCCTCGAAGTCCGCCTCGCTCTCGCCGGCAAAGCCGACCATGATATCGGTCGTTATCGCGGAATTGTCGAAGCTGCGGCGCAGCCTTTCGACTATCTCGGCGTATTCGGCGGCGGTGTAGTGGCGGTTCATGGCTCTGAGCGTGTTGTCGCAGCCGCTCTGGAGCGAAAGATGGAACTGCGGACAGAGCTTAGGCTGTGCCGCAAGGCGGCTCACGGTCTCCTCGTCCATTCGCTCGGGCTCGAGCGAGCCGAGGCGCACGCGGTCAATGCCGTCAACGGCGCACGCCGCCTCCACCGCGTCGGCAAGGCTCACACCCTCGTCCTGACCGTAGGCGGAAAGGTTGATGCCCACAAGCACAACCTCGCGGTAGCCGCTCTCGGCAAGGCGGCGCACCTCGTTTTCGAGCTCGTCGAGCGGCTTTGAGCGCACCCTGCCGCGGGCATAGGGTATTATGCAGTAGGAGCAGAAGCGGTTGCAGCCGTCCTCGATCTTGATGAAGGCGCGCGTGTGCTCGTCAAAGCCCGATACCGTCAGCGGCTCAAAGACCTCGCCGCGGTTCTCATAGGCGGGAATTTCGACTAATTGTTCTTTATTGGAAAAATACTCCTCTAAAGCCGGGATAAGCCGCGCGCGCTCCTTGTTGCCGAGGATGATGTCGCACATGGTAAACTCTGCCATCTCCTCGGGGAACGCCTGCGGCATGCAGCCGGTGAGGACGATCACTCCGTCGGGATTTTCGCGTCTGACCCGGTTGATCAGCTTGCGGTTTTTGGCGTCGCTGACCGAGGTCACGGTGCAGGTATTTATTATCGTGACGTCGGCGTGCTCGCGGTCGTCCGAGGCGAGGTAGCCGCTTTTAAGCAACGCCTCGCGCATCGCCTGGGATTCGTACTGATTCACCTTGCAGCCGAGCGTAAGTATATTAAAGTTCTTCATTTTGTGTTTCCTTTTTGGTCAATTCGTGGATTTTATATTTTTTTGCGCTAAGAGGTTGATTCTCCGCGTAAATCATGCTAATATATTGACAGATAAGTAACAAAACTGTAATTATGAGGTGGTCACGATGTATTCACAGCAGATTTTCGCAAGCAACAAAAACGCACTCGTTGAGATTTTCGAGGCGATCTCACAGTTCCCCGAGCTGATTATGATCAAGAGCGGCGATTACACTGTGGACGCGCATTCGCTCATCGGCGTGTTCTCGCTTGACATCACAAAGCCGATGGAGCTTATCACCGAGCGCCGCCCGGATGACAGCTTTATGGCGTCGATCTCCAAATTCATCCCCGCCAGAGCGGTGAGCTGATTTCAGGATAATAATTGTTTATAAGCCCTATGACATTCCGTCACAGGGCTTTTTTTAATTTATCTCGCTTTTTACTGCCTAAGAGCTTCTTGCTTCTGCAATCAGGTATTCTTGTCCACCTGATGAAAGGTCTTTAGGTTGCCCGTCTTTTCGCTGCGCTTGTCGAGCTCGGCGAGCACGTCCTCGAGCGGAATGCCCTGCGATACCATCATCACGGTGAGGTGGTAGATCAGGTCGGCGATCTCATATACGGTCTCGCTGTTGTCGCCGTTTTTCGCGGCGATGATCGTCTCGCTGCACTCCTCCCCTACCTTTTTGAGTATCTTGTCAAGTCCCTTGTCGAGCAGGTAGCAGGTATAGGAGCCCTCCTTGGGGTTGTCGCGGCGGTTCTCAACGGTGGCATAGAGCGCCGCCAAAACTTCTCTGTCGTTCATATCTCTTTCCTCACTTTATCTTCTTAAAAAAGCAGCTATGGCTGCCGGTATGGCACGCCGCACCGGTCTGCTCGACGGTGACAAGCAGTGTGTCGTCGTCGCAGTCGGCGAATATCTCGACCACCTTCTGCAGATGACCGGAGGTCGCGCCCTTGTTCCAGAGCTCCTGTCTGCTGCGCGACCAGAACCAGGTATAGCCGGTCTCGAGGGTCTTTTGCAGGCTCTCGCGGTTCATATAGGCGAGCATGAGCACCTCGCCCGTCGATTTTTCCTGAATCACTGCGGGGATAAGCTCCGCCTTGACAAAATATTTATCCAAATCCATCTCATTTAACCACTTTCGTAATCTCAATAGCCTGCTTCAGATCGAGCGTTCCGCTGTAGATCGCCTTGCCGCAGATCGCGCCGTAGACGTCGAGATCGGAAAGGTTCACTATATCCTTCAGCACGGCGACGCCGCCGCTGGCGATGATGTTGCAGCTCACCTCATGGACAAGGTCGTCGAGCTGCTTGAGGTTGGGACCCGCAAGGGTGCCGTCCTGATCTATATCGGTAAAAATGATGGTCTGAACGCCGACGTCCTCCATCCGCTTCGCAAGCTCAATGTAGTGGATGTCGGAGCTGTCGAGCCAGCCCTCGGCGCGGACCATACCGTCCTTGGCGTCGATACCGACGGCTATCCTGCCGCCGTATTCGCCCACCGCGTCGATAACGAGCTGCTGATTCTTGACCGCCGCAGAGCCGAGGATCACGCGGTCGATTCCGCGCGAAAGGTAGTATTCGACCGCTTTCATATCGCGGATGCCGCCGCCTACCTCGACCTTGAGCCCGGACGCCTTGGCGACGTCCGCGATCAGGTCGGCGTTGACCAGCCGCGCGTCCTTGGCGCCGTCGAGATCGACCATGTGCATCCACTCGGCTCCAGCCTCGGCAAACTGAGCCGCCGCGGCATATGGGCTTTCGCAGACCTTTTGGGCGGTGCCGTAGTCGCCCTTTACCAGACGGACGCAGTTGCCGTCCTTGATATCTATTGCAGGCAGAATGATCAATTATAACACTCCCTTTGTGGAAAGAGGCTTGCCCGAGCCGTTCTCGCAGACCGCCTCGCGCAGAGCATGGGCGAGCGCCTTGTACAGCGCCTCTGTGATATGGTGAGAGTTGTCGCCGTACAGCGATCTCAGATGCAGGGTGATGCCCGAATTCACGGCGAAGGCGCGCATGAATTCAACGGTCATGGCGCAGTCGTAGCCGCCGCAGACCGCCTGCGGAAACTCAGCGTCAAACGCCAGAAACGGTCTGCCGCTGATATCGAGCGCACAGAAGGCGAGCGCCTCGTCCATCGGGACATAGAAGCTGCCGAAGCGCGCTATCGAGCTTTTGTCGCCCAGCGCCTGAGCGAATGCCTTTCCGAGCACTATGCCCGTGTCCTCGACCGTGTGGTGACAGTCGACCTCGAGGTCGCCCTTAACGCTCAGCTCCAAGCCGAAGCCGCCGTGGGTCGCAAACGCGGTAAGCATATGGTCAAAGAAGCCAATGCCCGTCTCTACGCGGATGTCGCCGCCCTCGAGACAGAGCGAAAGGCTGATATCGGTCTCGCGTGTCGTTCTTGTTACACAGGCGTTCCTCATGCTTTCACCTCAAAAAATCCCCTAATCGCGTCCAATACGCGCGTAACCTCGTCCTCTGTGCCTGCGGTGATCCGCAGATAACCGCCCATAAGCCGCACCACGATCGACGACGACTTGAGATACTCCCATATCTCACGGGCATATCCGGTCTTGACAAATACGAAGTTTGCGACGCTTTGATATACAGTAAAGTCGCATTTGGGGTTGGATATTTCTTTTAACTCATTATACAGCCTTTCGCGGCTCTTGACAATCGTTTTTTGTCGTTCGCGCAAATATTCTGGATTTTTGTATATAACAGCTCCCATCGCCTGGGAAATACTGTTTACATTGTACGGAGATTTCACCGCCTTAAGCGCGCGTGAGATCGCGGGACGGGCTACGGCAAAGCCGAGCCTGAGCGCCGCCGCGCCCACAGCCTTTGACGCGGTGCGGAAGATTATCAGGTTGTCATAGGCGTCTATCTCATTCAAAAGGCTCTGATCCCAGAAGTCCATATACGCCTCGTCGAGCACGACGAGCGCCTCAACGCTTCTGACCAATTTGCGCGCCTCGTCCGCGGTGATGCCGCCGCCCGTCGGGTTGCAGGGATTGGAGAAAATCAGCAGCTTGATGCCCTCGCGGTTCACATAGCCGATAAGCGCGTCGACGTCGAGGGTGAGGTCGTCGTTTTTGAGGAAGCTCTCGCAGCGCACCTCGCAGATCGACGAATAGAAGCCGTACATTGAAAAATCGGGCGAAACGACCAGCATCCTGTCGCCCTTCTCGAGAAACGCCGATTCCACAAGGAAGATCAGCTCGTCGGAGCCGTTGCCCGCCGTAACAAGCTCGGGGTCGATGCCGTAATATTCCGCAAAAGAATTAACAAGCTCGCTTGCCAGCGGGTCGGGATAGCGGTTAAGCGCGACCTGCTCCGCGGCGCGGACAAGCTGAGCGCGGATATCGTCGGGAAAGCTCACGGGGCATTCGTTCGCGTCGAGCCTCACCTCATACGTGCCGCTGATCGGCTCATATGGGACGAGGTTTTTTATTTTATCGTTCAATGAATATGACATAAATGATCACCGTTTACTCAATATCAAAGCGAACCTTTATGGAATTCGCGTGCGCGGTCAGCCCCTCGGTGTCGGCAAAGCGGATGATATCCTCCGCGTCAGCCCTGAGAGCGGACTCAGTGTAGTAAATAAAGCTCGACTTCTTGATGAAGCTGTCGACGGACAGCGGAGAGAAGAATCTCGCGGTGCCGCCGGTCGGCAGGACGTGGTTGGGACCTGCGAAGTAATCGCCGAGAGGCTCGGGGCTGTAGCTTCCGAGGAACACGGAGCCGGCGTTGTCGAGCTTGCCGACGTACTCCATCGGGGCAACGCAGCAGACCTCGAGGTGCTCAGGCGCGAGCTCGTTGGCGAAATCGACCGCCTGAGCCATGTCGCTGCAGACGATGATCGCGCCGAAGTTATCAATAGAGGAGCTGATGATCTCGTTACGCTCGAGCAGAGCCATCTGGCGTTCAAGCTCGAGCTTTGTCTGCTCGGCTATGCTCTCGCTGTTCGTGAGCAGGATAGCCGAAGCCAGCTTGTCGTGCTCCGCCTGGCTCATCAGGTCGGCGGAGAGGAATTTCGGGTTCGCGGTCTCGTCGGCGATGATCAGTATCTCGCTGGGACCCGCGATCATGTCGATATCCACGGTGCCGTAGAGCAGCTTTTTGGCGGTGGCTACGAAGATGTTGCCGGGGCCTACGATTTTATCTACCTTCGGCACAGTCTCGGTGCCGAGGGCTAAAGCCGCCACAGCCTGAGCGCCGCCCATCAGGAAGATGCGGTCGACGCCCGCGAGCTTTGCCGCGGCGATGATGTTGGGATTGGGCGTGCCGTCCTTCTGAGGGGGCGTGCACATGATTATCTCTTTCACCCCGGCGATCTTGGCAGGGATGGCGTTCATCAGCACTGACGAAGGATAAGCCGCAGTGCCGCCCGGAACATAGATGCCCACGCGCCTGAGTCCGCGCACGCGCTGACCCATCATAACGCCGTTATCCTTAGCGGTCAGCCAGCTCTGCTGAACCTGTCTTTTATGGAAGTCGGCAATGTTCGCCGCCGCCCTTTTGACGGTCTCGAGAAATGCGGGGTCGCAGGACGCGATGAGAGTGTCGATCTCCTCTGCGGCGATCTCGGCATGCTCGGGCGCCTTGCCGTCGAATTTTACGGTGTAGTCGCGCACCGCCGCGTCGCCGCGCTCACGCACGCTCTCGATGATCTCGGATACCACGGGTATCACGTTTTTGTCGGCGTTTTGAGCGCGTGTTTTAAGCAGCTCGATAAACTCATATTCCTTTGCTCCGTCAGCGATTACCGTTGTTATCATTTCGTCACTTCCTCCAGTTTCCTTTGTAATGCTTCGATCTCAGCCTTGCGCAGCTTCAGACTCGCGGTGTTCGCAATCAGCCTCGCCGAGATATCTGTGACCCATTCGATGACGTCCAAGCCGTTGGCTCTGAGCGTGGAGCCTGTCTCGACGATATCCACTATGCCGTCGGAAAGCCCCACGAGCGGAGCGAGCTCGACCGAGCCCTCGATCTTGATTATCCTCACATCGAGGTTCTTTTCGTCAAAAAACGCGCGGGTCACGTTGGGGTATTTTGTGGCTACGGTCTTGCGCGCGTAGCCGTCGTAAAAGTCAAAGTCCTTTTTGGTCGCAAGGGCAAAGCGGCATTTTCCGAAGCCGAGGTCAAGCAGCTCATAAAACGAGGTGCCGTTCTCGAGGATGGTGTCCTTGCCCACTACGCCGAGGTCGCACACGCCGTTTTCGACGTAGGTGATGACATCGGCTGCCTTGGCGAGCACGACCTCAAACGCGAGGCCGCCGTCGCCGTTGTATACGGGCAGGATAAGCCTTCTGCCCTTGTCTCTGATCTCGTCGCAGTTGTAGCCGATCTTCTCGAACAGCTCGACGGTCGTTTTTTCAAGTCTGCCCTTTGTCAGGGCGATCCTAAGCGGTTTCATGGTCATTCTCTCCTCATCCGACTATCCGTACCTCGGCGATGCCGCGCTCCCGGGCGTAGGCTCGGGTCTCCTCCTCTGTGGGCAGCACGCTGAACAGCGCCTTTCTGCCCTGAGAGATAAGGCTGTTCACCAGCGATATCGCCTCCATCTCATGTCCGTCGAGGGCATGGACGAGGATCTCGGGGCGATCCTGATAGCTCGCCCTTTCGTCGCGGAGCATCCACGAGGCGACCGCGCCGGTATTGACGGCAAAGCCAGCCGCGCCCATCGGGGCGTCGAACTCGGCGCAGAGCTCGTCATATCTTCCGCCGGTGACCACGGCGTCGCCGATGCCGTTGATGTAGCAGGTGAACACCATGCCGGTGTAGTAGTCGTTGCGCTGAACAAGCCCGAGGTCTATTATCAGCTTGTCGCCCAGCCCGAGCGGCGCAAGGTTGCGGTAGAGGGTGTGCAGGTATTCGAGTGCCGACTGCGCCTTGGTACCGCTGCAGATCTGAGCCGCCTTGTCAAAGACCTCCTCGCCTCCGAACAGCGACGGAAGGCTGCGGATCGCGGACACCGCGCGGCAGGGCATCAGCCTATCGAGCAGATTGTTGAGCGCGGAGTAGTTCTTGCCCTCGATGGAGACCCGGATCCTCTCCTTGTACTCGGGGTCGATATCGAGCTCATCCGAGAGCGCGTCGAATACCTCGGCGTGTCCGAGCTCGATGCGAAAGTCAGTGGCAAACGAGGACACGGAGTCTATCGCCGCGGTCAGTATCTCGAGGTCGGCACGAATGCCCTTGACGCCGATCAGCTCGACGCCCATCTGCATGAGCTCGTTGCTTCTGCCCGTCAGCGACGGGTTGTTGCGGTATACGGGCTGGTTATAGTAGAGTCTCACCGGCAGCGTGGAATTTTGCAGCCGCGAGGACACCATGCGCGCGATAGGCAGGGTCGAGTCGGGACGCACCGCAAGCAGCCGTCCGCGGTTGTCGGTGGTCTTGAACATCGCCTCCTGAGTGATTCCGCTGCAGGGCAGCGAGAACACGTCGTAGAATTCCAGCGCGGGCGTCATGACCCTCTTGTAGCCGTGAGAGAGAAAGATGCGCTCGATCCTTCCGCAGACGTCGTCCATTGCGAAGCATTCGGCAAAAAGGTAGTCGCGCGTTCCCTCGGGGGTGATTTTGATGGTTTTTTTCATATTTTCCTCTTTATGTGCTTTAGTGTAGTAACGTTCTAATATATTATCATATTAAATCGTCGCTGTCAAGGGGTTTGTTTAGGAGTTAGGGGTTAGGGGTTAGGAGTTAGGGGTTAGGGGTTAGGAGTTAGGGGTTAGGGGTTAAAAGTGGGAGCGGTCGAAATTATTAAGTGTAAAAAGTTTCGGCAGCAATTGATTTCTCCGCTAAAACAGCTCCGGATTCAACGGAGCTGCTTTACTCGATCATTCCTTATCTGTGTCGGTCGGGTCGTTCGGGGCTTCCTGTTCGGGCTCCTCTTCCCCGTCCTTTTTGTGGGCGTCAAAATGGATGAGCTTCTGAAGCTTTTCCTTGCGCTCATGGTTCTTCTCGCGGCGCTCATGCTCGCGCTCCTCGCGCAGCTTTTTCTGCTCAGCCGCTATCTGCGCATACCTGAGCACCTCGAAGTCGAGCGCCTCCTGGGCGATCTTGCCCTTGTCGTCGATGCGGTTGCGGACGTTCTTTCCGACGAGGGTATAGATCACGGCGTAGATCGGGGTGCCGAGGATGAAGCCCGGTACTCCGAACAGCGCGCCTCCGACCACAACGCTGAACAATACCCAGAAGCTCGAGATTCCGAGCTGGTTTCCGATGATCTTGGGCTTGATGACGTTGCCGTCGAGCTGCTGGATTCCGAAAATGATTATGACGAACAGGATCATATACCACGGATCGATCAGCAGCAGGATGAACGCGCTGGGGATGGCTCCGATAAAGGGGCCGAAGAACGGGATGATGTTCGAGATGCCGACGAGCACCGAGATCAGCGGCGCGTAAGGAAGCTGAGCGATCGACATTACGATGAAGCAGAGCAGACCGATGAAGGCGGAGTCGAGGATATCGCCCACCAGAAAGCGTCCGCACTTGGTGTCGGTGATATCGACCACCTCATAAACCTTGGGCAGATATTTGATTGGCACAAAGGCGACCGTCACCCTCTTGAGCTGGCGGCAAAGCTGCTCCTTTGAGGCGAGGAAATACACGGAGATGATCACGCTCATGAAGAAGTTGTAAAGTCCCGACGCCGTGCCTGTGATGACGCCCCACAGGGTCTCGAACACGGTCTTGGTCGTACTTCCGAAGAATATTGAGAGATCTCCCGAGGACAGCGCCTTGGTCAGCGCGTTGTACGCCTCCTGGAGCGTGCTGTCTATCGTAAAGTGCGTGCCGAAGTTGCTGTTGATGAAGTCATAGAACTGAGAGACATAGTCTACCGCGGTCTTGTAGTAGACGGGCATATTGTCGAACAGACTCGATATGTTGTTCACGATCTGAGGCGCGACGATCACTATCAACGCCGCGACTATCGCTGCGGCGAAAAGATAGGTTATCACTATCGCCAGAGGCTTTTTAAAGCGCAGGAAGAACTTATGCTTCGCCCCCATCTTTTTGAACGCCCTGTCGTGAAGGAATTTATACGGAAAATTCAGGATATAAGCTATCATGAAGCCGAGGAAGAACGGGGTCAGGATGCTCATTATGCCCATGATGATGCCCCAGACAAACCTGAGGTTGTCCTTCAGGATCAGCAGCAGCACCGTGAATGCGATCGCTATCAGTACATTCTTCATCGTTAAAAACTTTTTCAAATCCGGTCACTCCTTATTGAGCTTATAGTGTAAACAGGGACATCTGGGAGCTCTCGGGCAGGTCGCCGAGCACTCCGACCCCGCGCAGGGTCTCGATGACAGCCTTTGTCACCTTGGTCTTGATCTGCATATCCTCGATCGAGAGGTACTCGCCCTGCTTTCCGCATTCGGCGAGCGCTTCGGCGGCTGACTCGCCCACTCCCGCGAGCGACGAGAAGGGCAGGCGGATCCTGCCGTCCTCCACGTTGAATATCCTCGCGTCCGATCTGTAGATATCTACGGGCAGCACCTCGATCCCGCGCGCCATCATCTCGTTGACGATCTGCAGGGTCTGATACTCCTTGTCCTCCTTGTCGGTGGACTCGTGAACGCTCTGCTTGCGCTTGATCAGCGCCATCTTCTCCCTGACAGCGGCGTGTCCCTTCATCAGCAGCGCGCCGTCGAGGTTCTCGCTGCGGACGGTGAAGTAGGCGGCGTAGTATTCGAGCGGCCTGTGTACCTTGTACCAGCCGAGCCTCAGCGCGGCTATCATATAAGCAGCGGCGTGCGCCTTGGGGAACATATACTTGATCTTCATGCAGGAGTCGATGTACCACTCCGGCACATTATGCTCGCGCATAGCCTTGAAATGCTCCTCTGTGAGCAGCTTCGTGGCGTTGCCCTTACGCACGATCTCCATGATCTTGAACGACATTCCGTCGTCCAGTCCCTTGTGCATCAGGTAGGTCATGATCGAGTCACGCGTTCCGATAACCTCCGAGATGGTGCAGGTGCCGTTGTGGATAAGCTCCTGGGCGTTGCCGAGCCAAACGTCGGTGCCGTGGGAAAGTCCGGATATCTGGAGCAGGTCGGTGAAGGTCTTGGGCTTTGCCTCCATCAGCATGCCCTGTACAAAGCTTGTGCCGCATTCGGGGATGCTGAAGGTGCCGATCTTGGAGTCGATATCCTCGGGCTTGACGCCGAGCGCCTCGGTCGAGGTGAACAGCGAGATGACGTCGGGGTCGCTCATCGAAACGTTCATTACCGGAATACCGGTGAACATCTCGAGGTAGTGGTAAATCGTCGGAACATCGTGTCCGAGCTCGTCGAGCTTGGTGATGGTGTCGTGTATCGAATGGAAATCGAAGTGAGTGGTTATGTTGTCGGAGGTCATGTCGTTGGCGGGATGCTGGACGGGACAGAAGTCGTAGACCTCGTTGGTGCGCGGCACGACGACCATGCCGCCCGGATGCTGACCCGTGGTGCGCTTTACGCCGGTGCAGCCCTGAGCGAGCCGCTTGATCTCCGCCTTGTGGAGATTGAGCCCGCGCTCCTCCTGATATTTCAGCACAAAGCCGACAGCCGTCTTTTCGGCGACGGTCGAGATCGTGCCTGCCTTGAATACGTTGTTCTTTCCGAACAGCTCCTCGGTGTAGCGGTGGGATTTGGATTGGTACTCGCCGCTGAAATTGAGGTCGATATCCGGTACCTTGTCGCCCTTGAAGCCGAGGAAGGTCTCAAACGGTATCTCGTGGCCGTCCTGATCGAGCAGTTCGCCGCAGACCGGACAGTTTTTGTGGGGCATATCGAAGCCCGAGCCGTAGCTTCCGTCGGTTATGAACTCGCTGTACTTGCACTTTTTGCAGACATAGTGCGGACAGAGAGGATTGACCTCCGAGATTCCCGACATTGTGGCTACGAACGACGAGCCGACCGAGCCTCGGGAGCCGACGAGATAGCCGTGAGCCTCGCTGTCGGCGACAAGCTTCTGGGCGGTCATGTAGAGCACCGAGAAGCCGTAGGTGGTGATTGAATTGAGCTCCTTGTCGAGCCTCGCCTTGACGATCTCGGGAAGCGGGTCGCCGTACTTCTCCTTGGCGCGCTTCCAGGTGATGTCGATAAGCTGCTCCTGAGCGCCCTCAATGTTCGGAGGGAAGGTGCCCTTGGGTATCGGGCGGATCTTCTCGCACATATCGGCGATCTTGTTAGGATTCGTGACGACGACCTCGTAGGCGGTCTTTTCGTCGAGCCAGTCGAATTCCCTGAGCATTTCGGCGGTGGTGCGGAAATACAGCGGAGCCTGCTGATCGGCGTCCCTGAACTTTTGCGACGCCTGAAGTATCTTTCGGTAATCCGCGTGGTGCGGATCCATGAAATGCACGTCGCAGGTGGCGCAGACCGGCTTGCCCAGCTCCTTGCCGAGCTGAATGATCTTGCGGTCGATCTCATGGAGCTCGTCGACGGTCTTGAAGGTGCCGTCGCGCAGCATGAAGCTGTTGTTGCCCGCGGGCTGGATCTCGAGGTAATCGTACATCGAGGCGATGCGCTTGACCTCGCCCCACGGGGTACCGCGCAGCAGCGCCTTGTAGAGCTGTCCCTCGCAGCACGCGGAGCCGAGTATAAGCCCCTCGCGGTGCTTCATCAGCTCGCTTTTGGGGATTCGCGGCTTCTTGTAGAAGGTGGTGAGGTGGCTGTAGGAGATCAGCTTATAGAGATTTTTCAGACCGACAGCGTTTTTGGCGATGATGATCTGATGATACGAGGGCAGCTTCTTGAAATCGCCGCCGGCGATCTTTGTATTTATCTCCCTTGTGGAGTGGATGTCGTAGTCGGTTTTCAGCCTGTCACAGAGGCTGATGAATATCTTCGCCAAGATCGTGGCGTCGTCGGTGGCACGGTGGTGGTTGAACTTGCCCAGCCGCAGGTAATCGGCGACGGTGTCGAGCTTGACGTTCTTGATATCGGGCAGTATCGCGCGGGCGATAGCCACGGTATCGACGGAGGTATAGTTGTACTCCCTGCCCATATTCTCGCAAGCCCTGCGGATAAATGAGGTGTCAAACGGCGCGTTGTGCGCGACCAGGACGTTGTCTCCGGCGAACTCGAGGAAGGCGGAGACCGCCTCGCTCTGAGACGGAGCGTCCGCGACCATGTCGTCCGTGATGCCCGTGAGCTGGACTATCCTCGGCGGGATCGGCTTTTCGGGGTTTGCGAAGGTGGAAAAGGTGTCGGTAATCTCGCCGTTGACGACCTTGACTGCGCCGATCTCGGTGATCTTCTCATGATTGGGCGACAGACCCGTTGTCTCTATGTCGAAGCAGATGAACGTACCCTCGAAAGGAGTGTCGCCCTGACCCTCGACGGACTCGACGAGGTCGTCTATGAAATATGCCTCCATGCCGTAGAGGATCTTGATCTCGCCGCCGTTCTTCTCGATCTTCTCGGCGGCGTTCATAGCCTCCGGGAACGCCTGAGCCACGCCGTGGTCTGTGATCGCTATCGCCTTGTGTCCCCAACCATAGGCGCGGTTGACGAGGTCGCCGGCTGAGGTGATGGCGTCCATCTGCGACATATTGGTATGCAGGTGCAGCTCGACGCGCTTTTCCGACGCCTTGTCGACCACCTTGACCTTTTCGGCGGTGCCGATGGAGCGTGCGTTGACGACCAGCTCTCCGGCGTACTTATCGTACTCCACGTCGCCCAAAACGGCGATGGTCGCGCCCTTCTTTATCGTATCTACCGACGCGGACTCGCGGATCGAATTGAACACCTTGACGGTGGTCGAGCCCGTATAATCGGTAATATCTATCGTAAATATGTTTTTGTCGCCGGATTTGGTGACGCGCTTCTCGATATCGAACACGTCGCCCCAGATCATGACCCTGCCGCTGTCCTCGGCGATGGAGCTGATCGGGACCATATTTCCGCGCAGACTCCTGCCGTAGAGCGGACGGATACTCGACCGGATGAGCTGCGGCACGGCAAAATCGCCCTCGCGCACCTCGATCTCGGTCGCGGCGTCGCTGTGCTGCTTCTGCCTGACCGCCTCGGTGACCTCGGCGTCGGCGCGTTCAGCCTCGGCAACGCGGTCGAGCGTCCTGCGCTCCTGACCGATCTCGGCGCTGCGCATCGCCTGGCGGTACTCGTCGCTGCTGTCGTCAGCCTCGAGCACGCCCGTATACAGCACCTTGATCTGCTTATCGAAGAGCTCGCGGACGATGCGGCACAGCGTTTTTTCAAAGCCCTTGGCGTCGAGCAGCGCCTTGCCGCCGTTTTGCAGTCCGATGGTGAGCGTTTCATTCTCAAACGTCACCTCGGCGTTATTGAGAGTGCCGTTGATACTCGGCGTCTCACGCTTTACCATCTTATAAAGCTCGGGAAAATAATCGGCGGAAAAATTCATCTCGCCGAAATGCGGCTTGATTATCACACGCGAATCCAGCGCCCGGGAAAATGCTCTCTCGCTCTTATCGAGATCGTCGTAAGCGATGAGCTCCTCGAAGTCGACGGTGAAGGCGCAAACGCGTATGTCGCTTCGGATATTCACCTTGGTCACTATACCGCGCAGAATATTGCCCGGTACCTCGCCGCTTTTGAGGTACGGACCCAAAATATTCTCAATAGTTTTCATTATATTATCATATACCTTTTAGGGGTTAGGGGTTAGGGATTAGGGGTTAGGGGTTAGGGGTTAGAAGTTGGTTGAAAAAATGACCGGCTGGCTACAGCTTCTCTATCTCTTCCATCAGAGCGTCCACAAGGCGCTCCTCGGGCACCTTGTACAGCACCTCGCCCTTTTTGAACACCAGTCCGCAGCCGTCGCCGCCGGCAATGCCGATATCGGCTTCCTTTGCCTCGCCGGGACCGTTCACAACGCAGCCCATAACGGCTACCTTGATATTCTTCTTGCAGCCTCGCAGCCTTTCCTCGACCTCGTTCGCTATTCCGACAAGGTCGATCCTCGTTCTGCCGCAGGTGGGACAGGACACGAACTGCACTCCGTCCTTTTTGATGTCGAGCGCCTTGAGGATATCGTATGCCGCGTACGATACCGCGCAGCAGCAGCGAGCCGATGCCCGCGGCGGATTTGATTATGCCCATGCGCTCGGTGCCCGCCTCGGTGACCCCGAGGTGGAGCGGATAGTCGCACCTTTGAGCGGCGAGCTCATAGGCGGCGATCATATTTGAGACAGTCGAGCTCTTCATCGAGAGCACGATGTCGGTAAAATCGAATTTTTCGAGCAGCGAGGCGTGATAAAGTGCGGAATCGCACAGCGCCTCGGCTGTCGGATGACCGTATTTGGCGAGGATCTCCTTCTCGAGAGAGCCGGAGTTAACTCCGATACGGATGGGTATGCCGCGCAGACGGCAGGCGTCGGCGACCGCCTTCACCCTGTCGTCCGAGCCGATATTGCCCGGGTTTATGCGTATCTTATCCACGCCCGCGGCGCAAGCCTCGAGCGCGAGCTTGTAGTTGAAATGGATGTCGGCGACGATCGGAGCTTCGACCGCCTCCTTGAGAGCCGGGATCAGTCTGACCGCGTCCATGTCCGGGATAGCGGCGCGGATGACCTGACAGCCCGCCGCTTCAAGCGCCTTAGCCTGACGCACGCTTCCCTCGATATCGGTCGATGGCACGTTGAGCATCGACTGTACCGATACCTCTGCGCCTCCTCCGATTGGGAGCCTTCCTGCCTTTACCTGAATCTTACTGCCCATAGCCGCCTCCTACAATGACGGGAAATTGCCCGTGATAAGCTGCCAAACGTCCTTGACCGAAATAACGATGATGAAGCCGATCAGTATCGCCAAGCCGACCGCGTTTACGATATACTCGAACTTGCGCGGCAGAGGCTTTCGGATGATCGCCTCAACGCACAGGAACACAAAGCGTCCGCCGTCGAGCGCCGGGAACGGCAGCATGTTCACGATGCCGAGGTTGACGGTGATCAGCGCCATGATGAAGATGATGTTGTTCACGGCGTCGCCGAAGCCGGTTTTCAGTCCCTCCGAGGCGACCACGCTGACCGCCTTTGTTATTCCGACGGGACCCGAGAGGTCGTTGAACGAAAATCTGCCCTGAACCAGCATGATAAGCGACTGCCATACCGATTTTGCAAGGGTGATCGTCTGGCTGCCCGTCTGCTGGATAACGGTAAAGAAGTTTTTCTCGATGGGTTCAACGTAAAAATCTATGCCGACCGAGGACTTACTCTTCTTCTGCGCTTCCTCATCCTTGTAATACGAATAAAAATGCACGTCCTTGAGCGTAAGCTCCTCGCCGTCGCGGATGACCTTTACGTCCGCAACATGGCGCAGACGGCGGTCGCGCTTCTCGATCACGGGGTATTTGAAGTCCTTGGGCTTCGCTTCCCCCGAGACAGTATAGATTGCGTCTACCGTTTTCTGCATGAGGCGGTACGCCTCGTCCTTGGTCGAGGCGGCGCGTATCTCATCGCAGCCCTTGCCGAGCGCGGCGATGAGCTCGTTTTGAAGCTCATCCGAAAGCGCCTCCGATTCGCTTCGCTCGAGGTTGATGAAGTCCGAGTACGCAAGGGTCGCCTGCATGGTGCAGTCCTCGATATAAACGGTGAGCGAATCCGCGTCGACCTCTTTTTCCCTCGTGGTCTGGATGCCGAACATCAGGTCGCGCGCGTTCCATATCGGGAGTCCGTCGATCGACACCACCTGATCTCCCGCCTTCAGCCCGGTCGCGGCGGTGTTTGAGTATGGCACAAAGCCGCTGATCGTGTTGGATTCATAGCCCGGAGCCTGAACGACGACGACAAACATCAAAATAAAGCCGAGCACAAAGTTCATGAACGCGCCGGCTACGATGATTATCATCCGCTTCCAGGTCTTGGCGTTTGTAAAGGCGCGCGGGTTATCGCTCTGCTCGTCCTCGCCCTCCATGGCGCAGAAGCCGCCTATCGGAAAGGCGCGCAGCGAGTAGGTGGTCTCTCCCCTTTTGAAGCTGAAAAGCTTGGGGCCCATGCCCAGCGCGAACTCGTTGACCTGGACTCCCGAGCGCTTGGCGGTGATAAAATGCCCGAACTCGTGGCAAAAGATTATCAGCTCAAAAAGAAGAACGCCGATGATTACCAGCGCAATTGTGATCAATACCTGCATGCAGTTGATTTCATCTCCATAAATTATTCCGCAAAAGAATTATTATAGGGCCCCTCAAAAATTTACAGTTATTCAGAGGCGCCCTTTACACAATCTCTGACATATTGTCTGGCGAGGCTGTCGGCGCGCAGCACGTCGTCGACGCTCTCCGCCTCAAAATTCGTTATACTGTCCAGCGCACCGGTGACCAGCTCGCCGATCTCAAGAAAGGCGATCCTGCCCCTGCGGAACAGAGAATTTGCCTCCTCATTCGCGCCGTTTGCGATCGCGGTCGCCACGCCTCCCATCGCAAGCGCGCGCTTGCAGGCGTTGAGGCAGACGAAGGTATCGCAGTCGGGCTCAAAAAAGCTCAGCTTGCCTATCTGCGCGAGGCTGAGCTCGGCGACGGGCGATTCGTAGCGCTCGGGATAGGTTATCGCAAACTGGATCGGAATGCGCATATCCGGCACACCGAGCTGGGCGACGACCGAATTGTCGTCGTATTCGACGAGCGAATGGATGATGCTCTCGCGGTGAACGACTACGTCGATCCTGTCGCCGTCTACGTCGAACAGCCGCGCCGCCTCGATGATCTCAAGTCCCTTGTTCATCATCGTGGCGGAATCTATGGTTATCTTGGCGCCCATGCTCCAGTTGGGGTGATTGAGCGCCTGCTCGACGGTGACATCCTCGAGCTCCTCCCTGGTTTTTCCGAAGAACGGACCGCCCGAGGCGGTCAGGATCAGCTTTTTCAGCGCATTGTTGGAGGGTCTGCCCTCGAGACACTGAAAGATCGCCGAATGCTCGCTGTCGACGGGCAGAAGCTTCACGCCGTTTTTGTGCACGGCGTCGGTGACAAGTCTGCCGCCCGCCACAAGCGTCTCCTTGTTGGCGAGAGCTATGTCCTTTTTGGCGCTGACGGCGGCGAGGGTCGGCCGCAGTCCGACCATACCCACGACGGAATTGAGCACCAGATCGGCGCCGGAAAACGTCGCCGCCTCAAGCAAGCCCTCCATTCCGCCTGCGACGGCGGTGGAGGTGTCCTTTATATTGTCCCTCAGCTCGCGGGCTTTATCCTCATCAAATACCGCTGCGAGCGCAGGCTTGTATTTTCGCACCTGCTGCTCGAGCAGATCGATGTTGGAATACGCCGCGATCGCGGCGACGGAAAGCCCGAGCTTATCGACTACGTCGAGCGCCTGGGTCCCGATCGAGCCTGTCGAGCCGAGAATAGATAGATTTCTGTACATAAGCTTACCCCACGGTGAGTATCGGGAAAAATTGGTTTACTATCAGCACGAACGGCACGGTGAAGATCACGCTGTCAAAGCGGTCGAGCATGCCGCCGTGTCCGGGGAATATCGTTCCGTAATCCTTGATTCCGAGGCTTCGCTTTATCAGCGAAAAGCTGAGGTCTCCCACAATTGAGGCGACCGAGTCGAACAGCGCTATCACGATCAGTGCCCAGAAGTTCACGGTCACGTCCGGCAGCACCCAAATGCTGAAGATCAAGCCCATGCCTACCGCCGAGACAACGCACATCACGATGCCGCCGATGGCGCCCTCGACTGTCTTTTTGGGGCTGATGTTGGGGCAGAGCTTGTGTTTGCCAAGCAGAGAACCCGCGAAAAACGCGCCCACATCCGACATCCACGGCAGTAAAAGCACGAGGAAGAAATAGAAGGTAAGGCTGATCTCGTTTGAGCAGACATAGGCAAACGACCCCATGCCGACGCATATCATCAGCGTACCGGCGAGCGAATAGGCTATATCGCTGTAGTCGAGCTTATCGTGGAAGAATATGCCCATTACAAACACGATGAACAGGAACGCGAACACCGCCGCGAACCAGTACGGAGTTATCACAAACTGCAGCAGCGCAAACGGAAAGGCTATGCAGGGTATGGACAGGTAGAGCTTTTTGGCGAGCTTTCTTCCGTTTAGATACTCGAATACCATCAGAGAGGTCGCCAGACCCGCGATTATGCGGATCGTCGGCAGCCACAGCTCCGACAATACGATGACAAGAATGCAGAACGGCACGCCGATGGCGGCTGTAAGCAGTCTGGGCTTTAAGGATTTCATGACGCAGAATCACCTCTGGTAGGGATTAGGGGTAGGTAAGAATGAAGAGTTAAGATTGATGAGTGATGATTGAGGTTCGGCTGTCAGGAGCCTTTTCTTATTTCATCAAGCGCTTTGTTTATTGTCTGATCGATATCCCATTCGGATACTCGATAGTCGCCCTCGTTCGACAGTATCTCATCGGGCAGCTTATAGCCTCCGAGGGTCTCGACGCGAAACGCCTGTTTCTTGTGCGGATCAAAGAATCCGATCGTTACGGTCTCGGATTTGATCGTTTTGCCGCCGGAGCCGGCTTTTCCGTCGCGGGAATACGACGCGGATTCAAAGGTCGAGTAGTAGCTGACGATCACATCGAGGCTCTCGATATCCTCCGCAGTCCACTCGTCGTTCGCTCCCTTGTGAGAAGCGAGCTCGAGCTTTTTGAAGTCGCAGGTGTAATAATCCGTCCATTCGCTTCCGGTTTCGTCCTCATTATCGGGATCGTATTCGGATTCCTTTTCAGGATCACTTATAACGATATAGCTGTCCGCCTTATCCGGCGGAGCAACGACAGCACTATACTTATTGTCGCGCTCTCCGTTGAACCAGATATCGGGGCAGGCTTCATGTATCAGCGCGATGTTTTTCTTTTCCTGATCGCTGATCTTATGATCGAACAGCCCCACTTGGCAGCCGATTACCAAGAAGGCGACAAAGCAGCCGAAAAGTGTGCAGGCGACAGTCACAAAAATCAGGTTTTGCTTCTCTTTTTTAGTCAGCTTTCGCTTTTCCATCCCGATAACGTCCTCTCTTTAGACCCCTCCGTAGCGGCGGCTGCGCTGAGCATAGATCGCAAGCGCCTCGTCGAGGTCTGACTTTTTGAAGTCCGGCCAGAGCTTGTTCATTATCACAAACTCGGTGTAGGCGGACTGCCAGAGCATAAAGTTTGAGATCCGGTATTCGCCGCTGGGACGGATTATCAGGTCGGGGTCGGGCTGCCCTGCGGTATACAGGCGGCTCGAGATTAGCTCGGCATTTATATCGTCCTCGCCGAGCGCGCCGCTCTTGACGTCGCGGCTTATGCTTTTGACGGCGCGGACGATCTCATCGCGGCTGCCGTAGTTCATGGCGATGTTGAGCACCATGCCCGATCTGTCGCGGGCGCATTCCTCGTTATCGTCCATCAGCTTTTGAAGCTCGGGACTGAAGCCGCTTTTGTCGCCGATAAAGCGTATGACGATGTTGTCGTCCCTGAAGTCGGTGATAGCCTCCTCAAGATACGACTTGAACAGCTTCATGAGCGCGGACACCTCGTCGGAGGGGCGCTTCCAGTTCTCTGTGGAAAAGGCGTAGACCGTGAGGTATTTTATACCGACCTCGGAGCAGTAGCGGACGATGGTGCGAAAGGTCTTTGCGCCCTCCACATGCCCCGCCTTGCGCGGCAGACCGCGCTTTTTTGCCCAGCGGCCGTTGCCGTCCATAATTATGCCGACGTGAACCGGCAGAGACGGCGCGGCTTCCTTGGGCTTGGATGAAAACAGAGCCATATCACATCTCCAGGATTTCCTTCTGCTTGTCGGCGCAGATCTTCTCGATCTTCTTGACGAACTTATCGGTGAGCTCCTGGGCCTTTTTCTCGCCCTGCTTGAGGTCGTCCTCGGTCAGCTCGCCGGACTTCTTCATAGCCTTGAGCTTCTCGATGGTATCGCGGCGGACGTTGCGCACCTGAACCTTGGAATCCTCGGCTATCTTCTGGACATCCTTTACGATCTCCTTACGTCTGTCCTCGGTGAGAGGCGGGAAGATCATGCGGATCACCTTGCCGTCGTTCTGGGGGTTGATGCCAATGTCGGACTTCTGGATAGCCTTTTCGATGGCGCGAAGTATGGACGCGTCCCAGGGCTGGATGGTCAGGGTGCGGGCTTCGGTCACGGAAACCGCCGCAAGCTGGTTCACGGGGGTGGGCGAGCCGTAGTAATCGACCTTTACGCGGTCAAGCACGGCGGGATTCGCTCTGCCGGCGCGGATCTCCGAGTACTCGGTGCAGAGGTGGTCAATGCGACGGTTCATTCTTTCTTCCGCTTTTTTGAGCTGTTCTTTCATTTTAATGCCTCCGTTTATTATAGAATATTTTTTGTTTACGTTTGCAGTCGGCGCGATCTGCTTTATTTATCGTTGCAGACGACCGTTCCGATGTTTTCACCGCATACCGCTCTATATATATTCTCGGGATCGTCGATACTGAACACGAGGATAGGCAGATCATTGTCCTTGCAGAGCGCGGACGCGGTGCTGTCCATTACGGCGAGGTTCTTGCTGAGCACATCGCTGAAGGAGATAGTGTCGAACTTCTTCGCCTCGGGATTGAGCTTGGGATCGCTGTCATAAACGCCGTCGACCATGGTCGCCTTCATGATGATGTCCGCCTCGATCTCTACCGCTCTGAGGGCGGCGGCGGTGTCGGTGCTGAAGAACGGGTTGCCCGTGCCGCAGCCGAAGATGACCACTCTTCCCTTGTTGAGATGACTGACCGCCTTGTTGCGTATGTAGGGCTCCGCCACCTGATGCATGGCGATAGCGGTCTGCACCCTGACGTCCAGTCCGAGCTGCTCGAGCGCGTCGCAGACTCCGAGGGCATTGATGGTGGTTGCGAGCATTCCCATGTGGTCTGCTCTGGTGCGGTCCATCTCGCCCGAGCTTCTGCCACGCCAGAAATTGCCGCCTCCGACGACTATTCCGACCTGCACTCCGGCGTCGACGCACTTCTTGATAGGCTCACAGATCTTGACAACGGTATCAAAATCAATGCCGTGCTTGGCTGCCCCCGCAAGGGACTCGCCCGACAGCTTTAACAGAATTCTTTTGTATTTCGGTTGCATACATAACACCCCATTATCTATAGTTAATACTATAATACTATATATTGGGTTTTTTGTAAAGATTTTTTTGGGGCAATACGGCACAATTTGCGATGCGCGTCACTCTGAGCCGTGCAGAAAACGATAATAAAGCTCATAACAGCACGCAGAAAGGGCTGCCGCTTGTCTTGCGGCAGCCCCGTTTGATTACAGTACCTTTGATAAAAAATCCTTCAGTCTCGGGCTTTGGGGATTCTCGAAGAAATCCTTCGGGTTGTTCTCCTCAACTATGACGCCCTCGTCTATGAATACTATTTTGGTTCCGACCTCGCGCGCGAAGCCCATCTCGTGGGTGACGACGACCATCGTCATGCCCTCGCGTGCAAGCTGCTTCATTACCTCGAGCACCTCGCCTACCATCTCGGGGTCAAGCGCTGAGGTCGGCTCGTCAAAGAGCATCACGTCGGGATTCATCGCCAGCGCGCGCACTATTGCGATACGCTGCTTCTGACCGCCCGAAAGCTGGGCGGGATAAGCCCTTGCCCTGTCCGCGAGACCGACGCGCTCGAGCAGCTTCATCGCCTCAGCCTCAGCCTGAGCCGACGACTTGTTGAGAAGCCAAACAGGTCCCAGCGTCATGTTCTTGAGCACGGTCATATGCGGAAAGAGATTGAACTGCTGGAACACCATGCCCATCTTGCGGCGGTGGATGTTGATATCCACGTTGGCGTCGGTGATGTTCACGCCCTCAAAGCGGATGGTGCCGGCTGTGGGCTCCTCAAGCAGATTGAGACAGCGAAGGAAGGTGGACTTGCCCGAGCCCGAGGCTCCGATGACCACCATAACGTCGCCCTTGTCGATCTCGGCGTTGATGCCCTTGAGCACCTCCGTCTTGCCGAACGACTTGTGCAGGTTTTCGACTTGGATCAATACATTGCGTTCATCGCTCACTTTTTCTCAACCCCTTTTCAAGCAGCTTCAGCAGGAACGAAAGGATCAAAACGATTATCAGATACACCACCGCGACCGTGATCAGCGGGAAAAACGCCTCATAGGTGCGCGAGCGGATCAGGTTGCCTACATAGGTCAGATCCTGCACGGCGGCATAGCCCGCGATCGAGGTCTCCTTGAGCAGCACTATGAACTCGTTGCCGAGAGCCGGCAGGATGTTCTTGATCGCCTGCGGCAGGATCACAAAGATCATCGTGCTGAAATAACCGAAGCCCAGCGAGCGGCTCGCCTCAAACTGGCCGCGGTCGATCGACATTATACCCGAACGGATGATCTCGGCAACATAAGCCGCCGAGTTGAGTCCGAACGCGAGCATCGCCGGGAAAAGTCCGCTCCTCCAGTTTGAAAAAATGATGAAATACATGATCATGAGCTGGATCACGACAGGTGTTCCGCGGATGATCGTGATGTATACGTTGCAGATCGCGTTGAGCACCTTGAGCAGATAATCGAGGAAGGTGCGGCAGGTCCTGCCCTGGAGCGTCATGTCGTAGGTAGAACGCACGGCTGCGAGAATAAAGCCCAGCAGGATACCGATGACGATAGCCACAACGGTGATCAGAAGCGTTACTCCCAAGCCCGCAAGGAGCTGCATCCAGCGGTTCTGGGTTATGAAGGTCTTGACAAAGCTGTCCCTTGTCTGCATCAAAAAGCTTCCGTAACGGAGCATGAAGCCCTCGACATACATATTGGGGGACGCGCCCGTTAAGTGAAGGATAACTATTACAAGCAGAATCAGTTGAATGATCATTCAATTATTTCCTCAAATCAAACAAACCGAGATACACGACAAGGTTAGCCAATCCATTAAAAGCGAGGGCTGGCTGCCGAATCTGTTCCGCCGTATCGTGAACAAGGCGAAGG
>CACWKB010000017.1 GCA_902761375.1 uncultured Ruminococcus sp.
AATATTAATAATAATTTCCCCTCTCGAATACACACTGATAAAAACTGCCTTCGTCAATATGTACTATCTCCAGCCCATTCTGTTGTGCAAGTCCAACATAGCGAAGCAGAATTTTTGCCAGTTTTTCAATGTTATCTGTGACGGGTCGCCCTCGCGGATGCGCAGTGTTCTTCTGATCTCCTTCGGGATGACGACGCGACCCAGATCGTCGATCCGCCTTACGATTCCCGTAGCCTTCATATCATAATCTCCCTTGCTTTTCAAGTTTTAGCAAATCCTTGCAAGGTTATTGTATGAGCCGTCGCTGTTGTTATTCGCATAATATGGTATTTGCAAAAATTGGAATCGGGAGGCGCTCCAAGCCGATATGCGCCTCCAATAATAAATCCAAAAAGATCGGTTGATCTTTCATGGCATCTGTCCTTTCATGTAAGTTTACACTTTGATTATAACAGATAGGTGTAAATCATAAAAGAAATGTTTTGTCTCATCACCGATACGGTGCGCGTCATTCCCGGATACAAGCGGTTTTTATCCAATCGTCCAAAAAGCGCATTTGCTCGTCAGTATGGAACCAATGCTCGACGTTTTTCATGACGGTGAGTTTTGCATTGTGGCTTTCGGTAAATGTTGTTATCGTGTCGGACGATGTAAGATTATCCCGACTGCCGTAGAGGATGGCGGTCGGCGCGTTCCAACGGATTGGATGCTCGCGCACATAACTCAGATACTCCCATGACAAGCTTTCGCCGAACGAGGTGTGGATGATCCCTTTCTTTTTCAGCTCATCCTCCGTGACGTTCGCCCACGCCATCATGTCAGTGATCAGCCGTTCCATATCAACGATGGGCGAGATGAAATACGCCTTTTCGATTAAGCTGTCGATATCCGCATTCATAGAGAAAAATGCGCCGATGCTGTTAGCAATCAGTATGACGCTGTAATATTCCGCTTTCAGCTTCAGTACGGCAGAGCGAATCTCCGCTCCGGTTTCCCACGGCGTAAAGGTCTGAAAATCCAAACCAAACACATCATATTCCGGGAACAGCGGTCTGTAATGCTCGCATTCCGCCGCAGAGCCGCCTTTGCCGTGGATATAGATAATCGCATTTTGGGGCATAGCATTTTTCCTTTTTTATACTTTCCTGATCGGGTGCCGGATCACGGTTTTCAGCTTTTCGGGAGCGACCTTTCGCGCGTCGCTGAGGTAGATTTCATGATGTAAACGCTGATTTGTAATATCTAAATCATACCCCTGACTTTCCATATATTCGTGCATGAGCGCGACGGTCGCGGGCTCGTCGTCATAGGAGCCGATGTGCATACACTGCACGCACAAGCCCTCGTCGTAAGTGAAAAACTCCACCTTGGAAAAATCGGTTTTCTTTTTCCTTGTCGCTTCTGTCACAGCCCAATCAAAATCCGCTTTTGTCACGAAATCGGGCAGGCGGATGACGGATATCCATTTGAAGCTCTCTTTATGGGCATAGTCGATGCCATCGACGCCGTCCTGCCACCAGAAGCCCTCGAGCGGCGGCACTGCATAGTCGAAATACCCCTCGATCTGATGATCGCTTTTCTTGCTCATTTTAACGGTATACGCGATGCCGTACAGCAGCCCGATCGCCTGCTTGTACGCGCCGTCCTCAGCGTTGGGATCGCCCTCTCCGCGAACCGCGATAAAGTTCATTCGCGGCACGGTCACGATGGACGGCTTGCTTTTCGGCATATAGAATTCCCTGTATTCTTTTTTGTAGTCAAAAGGCATGACTTACCTCCATTGTTATTCTTCAAATTATCCGCCAAAGCAGCGGACTAATAATCGTTAGTTTAATTATAGCTGATATTCATTAGTCCGTCAAGAGGGCGTTTATTTTTGGTTTTATCGAATACGAAAAACAGCCCCGGCGCAGCAATAAGTGCGCCGGGTCTGTTTCATACCCGCTAATATTTCCGAGGCCATTCGGTTTTGCTTCGTTAATGACTTGTTATTCGCATGATATGGGATTTGCGGAAATATGCTGATAACGGGAATTACTTCCGGTATACCGTATCGCCGTTGATGACGACGGACTCTATATCCTTGATGTTGACAAAGATGTTTTCGGGTTCGAGAGGCGGTCCGATAACCGTGGAATATTTGAGATGGACCGTCGTATGATAGACGCCGTTTTCGTCCGTGCGGTGCTCTCCGCCCTCGTTGGCGAACAGATAATACACCGTGCCGTCGGTAAGGGTGACCTTGCTGGTATCGTCCCATTCCGGGAGCAGGAAGCACTTATCATGTCCGTACTCGGCAGTGGAATCGGGATTATCGGCGTCGCACTCACCGGACAGGTAGATGCTGAACGGAGAAACGGTCAGCTTGGCGTTCCGTGTGTTTTTTACAACGATCTCGGGAGCGGTCTCCGCACTCAGGTCTTTCTCGATAAATTTGTCGGTGCGGTAATTGAGGTCGTAGCTGATGGTAAAGGGAAGCTCAAATGTCTTTAGCTCCGCCTGACAATAAATGCGGTTTCCCTTGTAGTCGATCGTGGTGAAGTCATCCTCGGACAATCCAAGCTCTTCGCGCTTTTCGGCAAGCTCCTCCTGATCAAACAGAACATCGTCCGCGCATAACTCACCATCGTCTTTTATCGCGTCAAATATGGGATCCATCTGACCGGGAAGCTTGACGGAGGCGAGCTGATTCAAATTGCTTGCAGGTAAAGGTCATCCTGCCGCCCTGCAAGCTGCTGTCCAACCCGGAGGCGGTGGTAGTAAACAGATAGATCGTCAGCGTTTTGTTGTCGTCGGAAAGGTAATATTGCGGCGACTGCAGGGCGTTTTCGTCCTTGCCGTTGACAGTCAGCTTATCCTCCCATGACGAGCCGTCATAGGGTTCGCGGTTGGTGGGATAGGTGTATTTACTGTCAATGACCGGGCTGCCGTCCTTTTTGGTGATCTCAATTGCGGAGAACAGCTTTTCGCCGTCGCCCGTTATGCCGAGCAGCTCCACGTTAAGATTATCATCCCCGACCGACACCTCCACATTGCCGCCGTCAAAAAGACCGAGCTCGTTCATTCCGTCGCTGTTCTGGAAGATTTTGCCGAAGATTGCCTGCACGCTGCCCGAGGCAAAAGCTCCGATGGTTCCTCCTGCGAGGATGACTGCCGCCACAAGCAATACGATGATTTTTTTGCTGAATTTCTTTTTTGTGCTTTTTTTGTCGTTGATCTGCATAAGTACCTCACTTTTTATTTTGTCGATGTCGATATCCGGCGCATTATCCTGAATATCAAGCTCCATCAGTTCGTCGTCTAATTCGGTGAAAACTGTCTTGAATGTTGTTTTCATATCGCGTAACTCCTTTCAATCAGTTTTGCTTTGATTTTTTCGCGCGTCCGTCTCAGCTTAGATTTGACCGTTTCCAAATTGAGCTGCATTTCATCCGCGATCTGCGGCAGGGTTTGAGAGTAGTAATAGTACCGAACCAATATTGCGCGGTCGGGCATTGCTATCTCGGTGATGATCTCCCTCAGCACACGGTGTATATCGTTCTTTTCCGTTTCGGCCGCGATCGAAAAATCGTCTTCGGGGTCATAATCGTCAATATTGAGCACCGTCTTGTTGCGTAAACTCTTGATTTTATTCAGCGCGCGCGTTTTGGCTATGCTGCCCAGATAGCCTCTGAGCCTGCCCTCCTGCACCTTATCGGCGTTGTTCCACAGCGTTACGAACACATCGGCGGTAACTTCCTCTATATCTTCCTTTGACAGACTTCCTTTTGATATGTTGAATATCACGGAAGCCACAAACCGCGAATTCTGTTCAATGATCTGTTCCAATGCCTTTTCGTCGTGTTGTTTCAGTTTTTCCGCAAGCCTGTCCCTCATGACGATCATCTCCTTTTCATGGATTTTGAAGCGCTTCTATTAATTATAACAGCATCGATCTGCATTTGGGTGCAAGGAACAGAAAAAAAGTAAAAAAATCCGCCCACAGCGGCGATGGGTCTCGCTGCTGTGGGCGGGATGGGTATTAAGGATTATGCTTTGGCGAAGCTTGTTATGATATCTGCGGCGAACATCTGGATGTACGTCGCGTCGTTAATGTCTACTACGTCGTCGCCGTTGACGTCTGCCGCTTTCTTCTGCAGCTCATTGAGCTCGATGATCTCGGCTGCCGCCATCTGGACATAGGTCGCGTCGTTGACGTCGATCACGCCGTCGCCGTTGACGTCGCCGAGGATGAGGTTGCCTTCAATGGTCTGCTCGAAGGCCTCGGCGCTGACTCCGCTGTAGCTCTGAGCCTGATCGGAAACGGTGAACTTCACGTCCGCCTTGGTCAGCTTTCCGGTGATCTCAAAGGTGTCCGCGAATTCGTCGCCCTCGCTGAGGTAAACGGGGGTGATGGTGACGTCGGAGAGTCCGTCGACGGTCACGGTATCGGCGGTAACGGTCTCGGGCTTCATGAATTTGCCGAATCTCAGCATGAAGGAGCCGGACTCCTCATTCTTTTCGACGGTTGCGGTCGGGTGAGTGGTGGTGTCAACCAAGGCGAAGTTGAGGTCGAGCTTCTCGGGCGGGATGTCGAACTCCTCGGAGGTGACGGTCTCGTAGCCTTCCTTGGAGACGGTGACCTTGAATCTGCCCTCGTCGGTCAGCCACGCGTAAGCGCCCTCGCTGTTGGTGAGCAGGGGATTCTGCTGCTCATAGTCGGCAGCGTTCCACTCCTCCCATTCTCCGCTCTCCTCGTTGAGCTTAAAGATGGTCGCGGTCGCGCCCTCGACGCGGTTGCCCTCGACAGCCTCGTAAACGATGCCGGACGGGTCGATGGCGTTGCGCTGCTTGCCGTCCTTTGAGGGATCGTGGTTGTACATATCGCCGCCGTCTCCGGGCAGGACGGGAAGTCCGTCGGGTCCGAGATATACGCCGCCGTGGGTCATTCTGAAGAAGTTGTGGTCGGTGTTGCCCCATTGCCACAGGGATTTGAGACCGCCAACGACGGTGTCGGAAGCCGCGTCAGCCCATTCGCCCTTGATGATGTTGACGAACACGTTCTTGACGGTGTCGCGGATGGTGTCGTTGTAGTCTCCGAGATTGCCGTGGGGATTGCCGTCCTTGTCGTAATAGAAGATGTCCTCCTCCTCGGGGTCGCCGAACAGGTCGAGACCTCCTACGGGCGCGGTGTTCTTGGATTTGCCGTTCTCGTCATAGTAGAAGCTGCGGTAGCCGTCCCAGCGCTCGCCGTACAGATAGAACAGGTTGAGCGCGCCGGGAACATAGGTCTGTCCGGGAGTGAGCTCGTGGTTGGGGATGTTGAAGTAGCCCTCGCCGATCCAGGTGTCGCTCGCCTCGTCGTACAGCACGGGCATGAACCTGTAATCGTTGCCCTTGTGGCTCATCAGCACCATGCAGATGATGTTCTCGTCGTTTTCGAGCTTGAACCTGAACTGCAGCATCTCGGCGGGATTGATCGAGATGACGGGGCTGGTTCCCTTGGTGAAGATGCCGGTGATGTCATAGGTGTTGTTCTGACCGCCGTGAGAGAGGTTTGTCACGCCGGGGGAGATGAATTTTCTGATGTTTACGGTCTCGGTCGCGCTTGTGATCTTTACCGCGCCGGGCGCATAGGTAAAGCTGACCGTGTCGCTCTTTATGCCTCCGCATTCGGAGTAGACCTCAAAGCGGTCGCCGTTGACGGCAACCTTGCCGTCCTCGACGATCTTGAGATCGTCGGAGATATACTTGCCGGTGTATTTGTTGGGAGCGACGGTGTAGCTTACCGTGCTGTCCTTGGTGCCGTCGTTCCTGACGCGGGAGATGCGGACGGTTATGTTCTTGTTCGGGGTCACGGTGTAGCCCGAGACATTTACGGTCGTTTCGGTCACTCTGGAGGGAGCGAAGAGGGAGAGCTTGGCGGTTGTGAAACGGACGTTGCCGATCGGCTTCCTGAAATAGGTGCCGCGGTAATTGAGCTCGACCTCCGCCGAGAAATCCTTGAGCGCGTCCTCGGAGCTGTTGACATAAGCCGAGAAGCGCAGCTCGCCGCTCGATTTGCCGCCGCTGAGGCTAAAGGACTTGTAGTCGCCGGTATAGGCTTCGTTGTCAAAGGTAAAGCCGGTAGCCGACAGCGAGGTGGTGACGAGCTCGAGGTTCTTGGGATAGTTCAGATAAAGTGTTTTCATCTGGATATCGCCGTCGTCCCAGTCGTCGCGGACGTCATACTTGACGGTGAAGTGAACGAGGGTGTGGTCGACGCCGATATTGCCGGTCGATTCAACGCCGGTGCCGGCGGGATTGAAGATGTAGAAGCGCTTGTCGGTGAATTTCGGGCAGTCCTTGAAGGTGGAGTTGTTGAACTCTAAGGATTCCACCGAGGTCTTGAGAGTGGTGAACTCATAGCATCTCTCGAAGGCGTAATCGCCGATGCTTTCAAGCTGATCGGAGCACTCTACGCAGGTGAGGTTCGGGCAGTCCTTGAACGCCTGCACGGGGATGTAGTGCAGGGACTGCGGGAGCTTCTGATAGCTCACACCGGATTGCTCAAACGCATTGGCGTCCATGTCGCAGATGTTCTCGGGGATGATGACGTTCTGCAGCAGGTCGCAGCTGTAGAAGCACCACTGCGGGATCCTTCTCAGTCCCTTTCCGAGCTTGACGGCATAAAGGCTGTTGCATTCCTCAAAAAGGCTGGTGCCTATCGTCTTGACGCTGTCGGGGATCACTACCGCTTCCAGACCGGTCTCTCTGAAGCAGGAGTTGCCGAGCTTGACTACGGTATCGGGGATCTTGATCTTGGTCAGCATGCGGTCGCCTCTGAACAGGTGATCGGTCAGGTTGGCGATGCCCTCGCAGAAAACAGGCTCGGAGATATTGGAGCCCGCAAAGGGCAAATCGGTCGCGGACAGGGTCTTGGGGATGTAGATAGTGGTCAGCGCGCTGCCCTCAAAGATGGCTCTGCCCAGCGTCTGAACGCCCTCCTGGAGCTTGAAGCTTGTGAGAGCCGCGGTGTTGCGGAACGCGTATTCTTCGATTGCCTTTACGCCGGAGGGGATCACTACGTTGTTGAGCGCGACGCAGTCGCTGAAGGCGTATCTTCTGATCCTTCTGAGCGTTGAGGGCAGGGTCACGGACGCAAGCTGCCTGCAGCCGTCGAACATATACGCCGACAGCTCGGTGACGCCCTCGGGGATCACTACGTTTTCGACAGCCGAGCCCTGGAACAGACCCTCGACAAAGGTGGTGGTGCCTTCGGCGAAATTGATGGTTTTCAGGCTCGCGCAGGAATGGAAGGAGTTGTTGCCCGACGTTACGGTCGCCGCGATGGTGATCGCCTTGATCGGGGTCCTCTCAAAGGAGTACGCGCCGAGGTTGGTAAGACCCGTGGGCAGCGTTACGGTCTCGAGCTTTTTGCAGTCCTTGAACGCGAAGTTGCCGATGACCGTGACGTTCTCGGGGATCTTGATCGAGGTCAGATCGTTACACTCGCTGAACGCGGAGCCGGGGATGTAGGTCACGCCGCTGCCGATGGTCACGCTTTTGAGCTTGGGGCAGCCGCAGCAAACATATTCGCCCCAGTCTGTGACGCTGTCGGGAATGACGATCGACTCCAGCGAGCCCATGTACGCAAAGCAGTCGGTGCCGATCGTGGTCACGGTGTCGGGGATGACGATCGTGCGCAGCGAGCTGTTCTTCTCGAACATATCGCGCGGAATGGTCGTGACGCCCTCGGCGAAGCTTACGGAGTCGAGCATATCGATCTCGGCAAAGGATCTGTCCGACTTGGTCACGGTGGACGGGACGTAAACGGAAGATACTACCGTGCCGCCGATGAAGCGGTATCCGAGCTTCTCGGTGCCCTCGTGCAGAGTTACCTCCGAGAGGATGGGGCAGGCATAGAAGGCGCCCTCCTCAACGGTCTTGACGGTAGAGGGAATGTCGACGCTCTGGAGCGCGCGGCACTTCTCAAAGGCGTACTTGTCGATGAGCGTAACGCTCGAGGGGATGTTGACGGTCTCCAAAAGGTCGCAGCCCGAGAAGGCGTAGTCTCCGATGGTCTTGATGCCCTCGGAGAAGGTGACGCTTTCGATCTCGTCGTTGTTTTCAAAGGCTTTAGTGCCGATCGACGAAACGTCGGCGCCTCCGAGCTGAGCGGGAACGGTGACCTGAGCTTCCGCTCCGCTGTACTTGGTGATCTGAGCAGTGCCGTCGCTGAGAACGGTGTAGGTGTAGTCGCCTTCGGTTTTCGTTTCGGCGGCAAACGCGGTCGTTCCGACGATCATCATGCTCAGAAGCAAGGTGGTGACGAGCAGTACCGACATGATCTTAGCCGGTAATCTGCCTGTAAATGAATGCTTCCGATTCATAATTATTCCTCCTTTTTTTAATGAATATAACAGAATCGATTGCCGAACAAAGCTTATACCCCATTATATATTAGTATAATATCACAAAAAGTATAAAAAGTAAAGAATTTGCACAAAAAATTTATAGGTAAATGCCGAAAGATTTGCCAAAGGAACACCTTTGGGAATAAAAAAGAGCGGAGCACGCGCTCCGCTCTCAATTATCCGTTATTATTCTTCCCAGTTGTGCCAGACGTTCTGGATGTCGTCGTTGTCCTCAAACATATCGAGCATCTTCTGCATCTTTACGGCAGTGTCCTCGTCGTCGATCTTTACGTAGGTGTCGGGAACCATCTCGAGCTCAGCGGAGGCGAACTCATAGCCGAGCTTCTCGAGCTCCTCTCTGACCGCGCCGAAATCGTCGGGCTCGGTGTAGACGGTGAAGATGTCCTCGTCAGCCTCAAAATCGGACGCACCGCACTCGAGAGCGTCGCTCATCACGTCGTCCTCGCCCTTTTCGAGTTCCTCGCGCTCGATCACGATGACGCCCTTCTGGTTGAACATAAAGCTCACGCAGCCCTGGGTTCCCATGTTGCCGCCGAATTTGTCGAAGTAGTGGCGCACCTCGCCGGCGGTGCGGTTGCGGTTGTCGGTCAGCGCCTCGACGATCACCGCGACGCCGCAGGGACCGTAGCCCTCGTAGGTAACAGCCTCATAGTTGGTGGAATCGCCGTCGCTCGCCGCCTTCTTGATGATCCTCTCGATGTTGTCGTTGGGGACGTTGGCAGCCTTTGCCTTGGCGATGGTATCCCTGAGCTTGGAGTTGACGTTGGGGTCTGCGCTGCCGCCGGTCTTGATCGCAACGATCAGCTCTCTGCCGATCTTGGTGAAAACCTTGGCGCGGGCGGCGTCGTTCTTGCCCTTCTTCTGCTTGATGGTACTCCATTTGTTATGTCCTGACATATAATCACCCTTTATCTGTATTTATCTTTATCTTTATCTTTAGAATTATACCATACTTCTCTTTGCGCGTAAATGATAAAAGGGTTACAATATTGTAACCCTTTTAAGCCGTTATTTATCGGCGCTTTTTATTTTTTTGCGCTGTCCGCGGTCGCGACTCCGTCCTTGGTGAAGGCGTTGCCGTTGATGATCATCGCGCCGTCCTTCGATTCGTAGGTGATGGTGACCTCCTGGTCGGCGATGTCGTAGTAATGCAGGGTGAAGGTGGTGTCGGTGTAATCGTAGATTCCGTCGATGGTGTAGATCGAAACCACCTGCTCGTCGGACGAGGGATTTGAATAGGACATATCCTCGGTGTAGGTGACGGTTCCGTCGTCCTTGAGGTTGAAGGAGATCGTTACCCCGTACATGGTGTCCGTGTACATCCAGTTGCCGGTCAGCGTTTCGCTGGGCTTGAACTCATCCTTGCGCTCGAACTCATGGGGCTTTTTGCTGTCGCTGTAGAGATTGAGCACGGCGTCGGTGTTGGTGGCGTAGGTGAGCTTGAGCTTTCTGCCGGTGAACAGATTGCCGCTTGCCTCGTAGGTGAAGTCGCCGGAAATATTGCCGAGGCTCAGGGTGATGATGTTCTCGCCCTTGTCGTTCTTCGAGAGCGAATATGAGCCGTAGCGGGTCGTGCTTCCGAGCGAAAGGGTAGCCGAGCCGTCGTTGTTGAACTTGAAGTAGTAGTATACGCTGTTGTCCGGCTCGTCCGACGTAGCCGAGCTGCTTTCGGTCTCATAGGGGTTGAAGCGCCATTCGCCGGTCACGCCCTTGTTGAAAAATACGTTGATGACCAGAGCCGCAACAGCGGTGAGCGCCACGATCACCAGAGCGATGATCAGCGTTTTCTGCAGCGGGAATTTTTTCTTGGGGGCTTCCTCTGCGGCGGCGCCGACTGTATTTTCGGCGGCGTCGGAGGTATCCGTATTATCGACAGCGCTTTCGTCAGCGGCGCCGTCATCGAGCTCTTCTGCTTTTTCCTCGACAGCCTCGGCTGCTTCCTCAGTCGCTTCCTCGGCTGTTTCTTCGGCTGTTTCCTCGGCTGCCTGCTCTGCGTTTTCTGCGGTCTCTGCGATCTCGGCAGCCTCCTGCTCGGCGGCTTCGTCCGCCTGCGTTGTCAATGCTTCCTTATTTTCGTCCAAAGTTATTCCTCCTCGGATGTGATGGATATTTGCACTTGCTCTTGATTATACAACGTTTTGATAAATAAATCAACAGTTTTTTTCGGGTTTTGGGATGCGCAGAAAGTTGTTACAGTTTTGTAATAACTCCATTGCCAAACCGTGCGCACGGTGATATAATAATATGAAAACCCGAACAGGTACAAGAAAGGATGAGATAAATGATAAAGTCCATGACGGGCTTCGGCAGATGCGAGACGGAGCTTTCGGGCAGGGCGGTCACCGTTGAGGTCAAGAGCGTCAACCACCGCTACTTCGAGTTCGCCTGCCGCACTCCGCGCAGCTACGGCTTTTTGGACGACAAGCTCAAGAGCTACATCTCCTCGCGGGTGTCGCGCGGCAAGATCGACGTTTTCGTCAGCATCGGCGCCTCCAACGACACGCCCTGCGAGGTCGAGATCAACCACAGCCTCGCCTCGGGCTACCTGAACGCCATGCAAAAGCTCAGCGAGACCTACGGGATCCCAAACGACGCCTCTACCGTCGCCGTTTCAAGGTTCCCCGATGTCCTGACCGTGCGCAAGGCGGCTGAGGACGAGGATCAGATCACCGCCGACGTGCTCACGGCGACCCGGACCGCGCTCGATTCCTTCATCGCCATGCGCGAGGCGGAGGGCTGCCGGATGAAGGAGGATATTCTCTCGCGCGCCGACCGGATCCTCGAGCTCGTGGGCGAGATCGAGGAGCGCTCTCCTCAGACCGTCGCCGAGTATGAGCAGAGGCTGCTTGACCGCATCCGCCAGACCCTCGAGGGCTTCCGGGTGGAGATCGACGAGCAGCGCGTGCTCACCGAGGTCGCGCTCTTCTCCGACAAGGTCGCGGTGGCAGAGGAGACCGTGAGGCTGCGCAGCCACATAGGTCAGCTCAGGGAATTTCTCGGCAGCGCCGAGCCCGTAGGCAGAAAGCTCGATTTCATAATCCAGGAGATGAACCGCGAGGCGAACACCATCGGCTCAAAGGTGCAGGACGCGATCCTCGCTCACAAGGTCGTCGAGATCAAGAGCGAGATCGAAAAGATCCGCGAGCAGGTTCAGAATATCGAGTAGCTTCAACACTGAAAAAATCGGTCGGGCTCAAAATGTTGTTTAATGCTGCACTCCGCTTCCCGACCGAAATTATCAATTGTCAACTGTCCGTTTTCAATTCAAAAAGAGGTATTTTATGAAGCTTATAAACATCGGCTTCGGCAATTTAGTCAGCTCCGAAAAGCTGGTCGCCGTCGTAGCTCCCGACTCCGCTCCCGTAAAGCGCATAGTTCAGGAGGCAAAGGCGAACGGCAAGCTGATCGACGCGACCTGCGGACGAAAGTGCAAGTCCGTGCTGATACACGACAGCGACCATGTGGTGCTGTCGGCGGTGTCGTGCGAGACGATAATGAACCGTGCCGAGGAGGGAGAAAAGGATGAACAGTAAACGCGGAAGGCTCGTGCTCTATTCGGGCTGCTCGGGAGTGGGCAAGGGAACCATACTCAGGCAGCTCATGGAGCGCGACCCCAACATCAGGCTTTCGGTCTCGAACACCACCCGTGCTCCGCGCGAGGGCGAGATCGACGGCGTACACTACAACTTCGTGACCAGAGATCAGTTCCTCGAGCTTGCGCGCAGGAACGGCTACTACGAGTACGCCGAATATTGCGGCAACCTCTACGGCACGCCGTGCGCCCCGGTCGAGGAGATGCTCGAAAACGGCAATGACGTGTTCCTCGAGATCGAGGTACAGGGCGGGCTCCAGATCATGGAGAGGTTCCCCGAGGTGCTCAGCATCTTCGTCCTTCCGCCGTCGCTCGAGGAGCTCGGGCATCGGCTTCGCGGCAGGGGAACAGAGACCGAGGAGGTCGTTCAAAAGCGCCTCGCCGAGGCTGAAAACGAGCTGAAGATCGCGCCGCGCTATAAATACAACGTCGTCAACGACAGGCTCGAGGACGCGGTAGAGGATATACTTTCCATATTACACAATGAAAAACAATAATCCGGAACAAAGGAGACAGGATCATGCATAAGGTAAATGTTGATGAATTATTTGAGGGAAAGCAGAGCAAGTACGCTCTGGTAGTCGGCGTGTCCAAGCGCGCCCGCGAGATCACGCAGCAGTTCGAGGAGAACGGCACCGTGACCGAGGATAAGCCCGTGCTGCTCGCGATCGACGAGATTAGGAACCACAAGATCGGTCTGCTCGAGCCCGACGAAGATGAGATCTGAGCAAACCGCTCTTGTCGCGGTCGAAAAAACCGCGTTTTCCTTTGACCGTGAGTTTTCCTACGCGGTACCCTCCGCACTTATCGGAGAGGCGCAGGTAGGCAAGCGCGTGCTCGTGCCGTTCGGCAGGGGCGATTCGCGCCGCCAGGGGGTGATAACCGCGCTCGGCGGAGCCTCTGACGAGCCGCTCAAGGAGCTCATCTCGGTGCTCGACAGCGAGCCGGTGCTCAGCCCGTCGCTGATGAGCGTCGCGCGCTTTATGAAGGAGCACTACTTCTGCACCCTGTACGACGCGGTCAAGACCATGCTGCCGACGGGGATAAACTACCGCGTTACCACGGTCTACGGCGTCAGGGAGTCGGACGAGGGCTGTGAGCTCTCGGACGAGGAGCAGAGGCTCTACGATTATCTGCGCTCGCGCCGCAAGCCCGTAAAGCGCGAAAAGCTGCTCGATGATCTCGGTCTTTCGGACAGCTCGATACCAGATAAAATGGTCCGCGGCGGTCTGCTCTATAAATCCGACGAGGCGTTCAGGCGCATCGGCGACGCCGTGACCAAGATGGTCGCGCTCAACGGGGGCGCAGACCCCTCGCAGTACAAGCTGAGCGACAGGCAGCGCGAGATCGTCGGGCTGCTCGAGATGAGCGGCGCGCTGTCGGTCAAGGACATCCGATATTTCACGGGCGTTTCGGCGTCCGTGCTCGATACCCTCGTCAAAAAGGGTCTGATCCATTGCTTTGACGAGGAGGTTTTCAGGCTCGACTCGGCGCCCTGCGACCCCTGCCCGCCTCCGATCACCCTTTCGGACGAGCAGCAGAGCGCCTGCGATGATCTGTACGCGGATTACCGCGACGAAAACGCGCACGTCAGCCTGCTCTACGGCGTCACCGGCTCGGGCAAGACCAGCGTATTCATGAAGCTGATCGAGCGAGTTATCGGCGACGGACGGGGCATAATAGTGATGGTGCCGGAGATCTCGCTGACCCCGCAGTTCGTGTCGCTGTTCCGCGCGCGCTTCGGCGAGAGCATCGCCGTGTTCCACAGCGCGCTGTCGCTGGGCGAGCGGCTCGACGAGTACAAGCGGGTCAGGCGCGGCTTGGCAAAGATAGTGATCGGCACCCGCAGCGCGGTTTTCGCGCCCTTTGACGACGTGGGGCTGATCATCATGGACGAGGAGCAGGAATCGAGCTATAAGTCCGAGAGCGCCCCGCGCTATCACGCGCGCGAGGTAGCGATGTTTCGCTGCGCCAAAAGCGGCGGACTGCTTCTTCTCAGCTCCGCGACCCCGAGCGTCGAGAGCTACTACTGCGCAAAGCAGGGCAGATATTCGCTCAACAGGCTGAGCCGGCGCTACGGCGAGGCTACGCTGCCCGAGGTCATTGTCGCGGACATGAACCTCGAGACTCAAAACGGCAATGTGTCGGGCTTTTCGGAGCCGCTGCTGCGCGCCCTCGAGCAAAACCTCGAGAGCGGCAGGCAGTCGATTTTGCTGCTCAACCGCAGGGGGCATAACTCCTTCGTCACCTGCCGGGTCTGCGGCGACAGCATGAGCTGTCCGCATTGCTCTATCTCACTGACCTATCACAGCCGCAACAACCGCCTGATGTGCCACTACTGCGGCTATTCGATACCCTATACCAACGAGTGCGCCACCTGTCACAGCAGGTCGCTGCGCTTCGGAGGCACCGGCACCCAGAAGGCGGAGCAGGATATCGGCGAGATCTTCCCGAACGCGAGAGTGCTCCGCATGGACACCGACGCTGCGTCCTCAAAGGCGTCGTACGAGCGGATGATCTCCGCCTTTTCACGGGGCGAGTACGACATCCTCGTGGGCACCCAGATGGTCGCAAAGGGGCTCGACTTCCCGAACGTGACCCTTGTGGGTGTGCTCAACGCCGACCAGTCGCTCTACGCCGACGATTACCGCAGCTATGAGCGCGCGTTCTCGCTGCTGACCCAGGTGGTCGGCAGAAGCGGCAGAGGAGCCGAAAAGGGCTTGGCGGTCATCCAGTCCTACACGCCCGACAACCTGATAATCTCGATGGCGGCGCGCCAGGACTACGACGCCTTCTACGACACCGAGATCAAGGTGCGTCAGGCGATGCTCTATCCGCCGTTCGCCGACATCTGTCTTGTGGGCTTTGTCGGCGAGGATCAGCAGCTCACCCTGCGCGGCGCGGCTGAGTTTTTGAAGTTGTTTTCGCGGACTGCCTCAGAGAACTATCCCAAGCTCCCGCTCAGGCTCATCGGACCCTCGCCGGCGCTTGTGGTCAAGGTGAGCAATAGATTCCGCTACAAGCTTATAATAAAATGCAAAAACAACCGCGATTTCCGCGCCCTCCTGTCACGCGCCATGCTGGACTTCGGCGAGCTGAAGGAGTACAAAAGCATAACGGCATACGCGGACATGAACGCGCTGACGACGTAGGATAAGAGTTGAGAGTTTAGAGTCGAGAGTTGAATTGCGCTTCTAACTTCTAACTTCTAACTTCTCGCTTCTAACTTCTAAATACTAATCATCGAGGTAATAATATGGCAATAAGAAATATAGTTAAGGACGGCGACCCGATCCTCAAAAAGAAGTGCCGTCCGGTTGAAAAATTCGATAAAAAGCTCGCCGACCTTTTGGATGATATGGCTCAGACCATGCACAAGGCTAACGGCGTCGGTCTCGCCGCGCCTCAGGTCGGCATCCTCCGCAGGCTTGCGGTCGTCGATGTGGGCGAGGGCGTGATAGAGCTTGTGAATCCCAAGATCATCGCCTACAGCGGCGAACAGGACGGTCTCGAGGGCTGTCTGTCGTTCCCGGGACAGTGGGGCTACACCAGACGCCCCGAATATGTCAAGGTCAAGGCTCAGAACAGAAAGGGCGAGGAGTTCACCGTTGAGGGCAGAGAGCTGCTCGCGCGCGCCTTCTGCCACGAGCTCGACCATCTCGACGGCATCGTTTTCAAGGACGTAGCCGACCGGCTCCTAACTCCGCAGGAGGTAGAGGAGCTTGAAAAGAGCTGATAATTTGAATTGAAAATTGAAAATTGACAGTTGATAATTTCGGTCGTGAAGACGGAATGTATCATTAAACAACGTTTTCTGCCCGACTAAAATTTTCAATTATCCATTATCAATTGTCAACTGAAAAAATCGGTCGGGAAGACGCAGTGTATCATTAAACAACGTTATCTGCTCGACCAAAATTTTCAATTATCCATTATCAATTGTCAATTGAAATAAAGAGGTCAAATCATGATGAAGCTAATATATATGGGTACGCCGGATTTTGCGGTGCCTGCCTTGGAGCGTCTCGCGTCGGTACATGAGATCGTCGGCGTGTTCACCCAGCCCGACAAGCCCCGGGGACGCAAGATGATACTGACGCCTCCCGACGTCAAGGTCTGCGCCGAGAGGCTCGGTCTGCCGGTCTTTCAGCCCGACTCAATGAAAACCGCGGAGTCCGCTCAGCTTGTCAAGAGCCTCGACCCCGACGTGATCGTGGTCGCCGCCTACGGACAGATACTGCCCAAGGCGGTGCTTGACGCGCCGAAATACGGCTGCGTCAATATCCACGGCTCGCTGCTGCCGAAATACCGCGGAGCCGCGCCGATACAGCAGGCGGTGCTCAACGGCGACGAGGTGACGGGCGTCACCACGATGCTGATGGACGTCGGGCTCGATACGGGCGATATCCTGCTGAAGGAGGAGACCGAGATCGGCGAGAACGAGACCTCGGGCGAGCTTTTCGACCGCCTCGCGCTGATGGGCGCGGAGCTGATAGTCAAGACCCTCGACCTGCTCGAAAAGGGTATGCTCACGCCGCAAAAGCAGGATGAAGCCCTTGCGAGCCACACCGCGAAAATAACCAAGGCGAGCTGTCCGATCGACTTTTCAGAGCCTAACCGCCGCGTTCACGCTCAGGTGCGCGGACTGTCGCCGTGGCCTGTGGCGACGGCGCGCTTCGGCGGCAGGACATTTAAAATATTCAGGACGCGCCTGTGCGAAAGCTCGGGCAGGGCAGGCGAGATAATCAGCCTCAAGCCCCTGACCGTCGCGTGCGGCAGCGGCTCGGTAATAATCGACGAGCTCCAGCCCGAGGGCAAAAAGCGCATGAGCGGCGAAGCCTTCGTCGCAGGCTACCGCGCGGAAAAAGGACAGCGCTTTGAGTGAGAGGCGAGAAGTGAGAAGCGAGAAGCGAGAATTGTAGGGGTCGGTCTCGACCGACCCGAAACCGACGTTGCCTTTACGACCGATCTTTCGGTAGTGAACCGAACGTTCGACGGCAGCAAAAGCCTCCTTTGTTAAAGGAGGCGGCGCGGCGCTCTGCGCCGTGACGGAGGATTTACACGGCAGGTGTTGACCGTAAAGTGTAAACGTTGCTCGGTAAAACAAACGCACCGTTCATCGCAAAAGGGTATCGCAGAGCATTAAAACCTGTTCCCGTTCTCCCACCCCTCAGTCGCGCTTGGTCGCGCGACAGCTCCCCTCAAATGGGAGCCCAATTCCTTCCTCCCGAACACACAGCATTACAAATCGGGTGCGGGTGTCCCGCCCCTAATTCCTAACCCCTAACCACTAACCCCTAATCCCTAACCCCTAACCCCTAACCCCTAACCCCTAACACAAGGACTGATGATATGTATTATTTATACGGCTTTGACTGGACATACCTGGTGCTGATCGTGCCCTGCTTTATCATTTCGATAATCTGTCAGATCAAGGTGAAATCGGCTTACGGAAAGTACGCGAAGATCCCCAACTCGCGCCGCATGACCGGCGCTCAGGCTGCCGAGTGGGTGCTGCGCCAAAACAATGTTTCCGGCGTGAGGATCGAGCACGTCGGCGGCTCGCTGACCGACCACTTCGATCCGCGCACGAACGTCATCCGTCTTTCGGACGGCGTCTATGATTCCGCGTCGGTCGCGGCGGTGGGCATCGCCGCTCACGAGGCGGGTCACGCGGTGCAGCACGCTCAGAATTACCTGCCCAACAAGATACGCTCGGTGATCGTGCCGATCGCGAACATCGGCTCCAAGGTGAGCTGGCTCCTGTTCATCCTCGGCTTTCTGTTCGCGTTCCGCTTCGACAGCCCCATCGGCTCGGTGCTGCTGTATATCGGCATTTTCCTGTTCAGCTTCTCGGTCATCTTTACGCTGGTGACGCTGCCCGTCGAGTTCAACGCCTCGTCGCGCGCTCTGAAATGCATAAGGGAGACCAATCTGCTCACCACCGAGGAATACGGCGGAGTAAAGTCCGTGCTTTCGGCTGCCGCCATGACCTACGTCGCCTCCGCGCTGACGGCTATGGCTCAGCTTCTGAGGCTCCTGCTGCTCGCAAGGCGCAGGAATTAGAAAGGTAGATCACAATGACAAACACCCGCGACGTCGCACTGGGCGTGCTGCTGAAAATCGAAGAGTCCAAGGCTTACTCGAACCTTGAGCTGAATCACGCGCTGCAGAGGAACCGCCTCGGCGGCTTGGACAGCGCCTTTGTGAGCGCGCTCGTTTACGGCGTTCTCGAGCGTCGGCTCACGCTTGATTACATCATCAGGCAGTATTCTAAAATTCCTCTAAGGAAAATTGAATTAAAAACCAAGCTCATCCTCCGCCTCGGGCTCTACCAGCTCATCTTTATGGACAAGGTGCCTGACAGCGCGGCGGTCAATGAGAGCGTTATCCTCGCAAAGAAATACAAGCTGCAAAAATCGGCGGGCTTCATCAACGGTATACTGCGCTCCGTGACCCGCGCCGAGCAGCGGCTCCTGCTGCCGCCCGAGGACGACAGGATATATTATCTGAGCATAAAATACTCCGTACCGCAGGCTGTGGTGCGGCTCTGGCTCGATTCCTACGGAGAGACGAACGCGCTGGAGCTGATGGAGGCGCTTTTCGGCAGACCCGAGGTCTGCGTCCGCGTCAACACGCTCAAAACCACTCCCGCGGAGCTGATAAAAAGGCTTGAAAGCGAGGGCGTGAGGGCTGAGCAGAGCGCGCTTTTGCCGAACGCGCTCGTGCTCTCTGGCACAGGCTCGATCGAACGGCTGCAGTCCTTCAGGAAAGGGCTGTTCCATGTCCAGGAGCTGTCCTCTCAGCTCTGCGTCGACGCGCTTTCGCCCAAGCCGCGCGATATCGTCGCCGATGTCTGCGCCGCGCCCGGAGGCAAGAGCTTCACGGCGGCGCAGTATATGCAGAACCGCGGCAAGCTGCTATCCTGCGACCTCTACGCCCAAAAGGTCGGACTCCTCGAGACCGAGGCGAGGCGGCTCGGGATAAGCTGCCTGACCGCGCTGAGGCGCGACGGGGAGTCGGGAGCCGCGCTGCCGCAGGCGGACAAGATCATCTGCGACGTGCCGTGCAGCGGACTGGGAATGCTCGGCAGGAAGCCCGAGATACGCTACAAGGACGACCTGCTCGACAACGATCTGCCGGAGCGGCAGTACAGGATCCTGTGCAACAGCGCAAAAAGCCTCGCGGTAGGCGGCAGGCTGGTCTATTCCACCTGCACGCTCAACCCCGCCGAGAACAACCTGCTGATCGAACGGTTTTTGAACGGGCACCCCGATTTTATCGGCGAGGCGCTGACGCTGCCCGAGGGCGTGAGCAGGGCGTTCGACGAGCAGCCCTTCGAGCTCACGCTGATGCCCCACACCGCCGGCACCGACGGCTTTTACATAGCGAGACTCAAAAGGAGGTCGTACAGTGGAAGCTAAGCTCGACCTCAAATCAATGCTCCCCGGCGAGCTTGAGGCGTTCGTCACCGAGAACGGCTGTCCGCGCTTTCGCGCTAAGCAGATAGGCGAGTGGCTCAAAAAGGGCGTGTCGGACTTTGACGAAATGCGCAATCTTCCTGCCGAATTAAGGGAGCTGCTCAAAACAAGTTGTTACATTTCTGTTGCAAATATTGAAAAAAAGCTTGTTTCAAGGTATGATAAAACAGTAAAGTACCTTTTTTCGTTCGGCGACGGCGAATGCGTAGAGGCTGTGGTGATGGAATACCGCCACGGCAGCACGATCTGCATCTCGACCCAGGTGGGCTGCAAGATGGGCTGCACCTTCTGCGCGACGGGTCAGGGCGGCTTTGTCCGCGACCTCACCGCCTCCGAGATGTTAGCTCAGATCGAAGCCGCGCAGCGCGACCTCGGGCTCAGGCTCAGCGGAGCCGTGCTGATGGGGATGGGCGAGCCGCTCGACAACCTCGACAACGTCCTGCGCTTCATCGAGCTTGCGACCTCTCCCGAGGGGCTCAACCTCGGCGCGAGGCACATCACGCTCTCGACCTGCGGCATAGTCCCGAAGATCTACGAGCTGATGAGCCGCAGGCTCCAGATCAACCTCGCCGTCAGCCTCCACGCGCCCAACGATCAGATCCGCAGGCGCACCATGCCCGTGGCGAGGGCGTACCCGATGGACGGGCTTTTGGAGGCGTGCCGCGAGTATTTTAAGACGACCGGACGGCGCGTGACCTTTGAGTACGCGCTGATCAGCGGCGTGAACGACAGCGACGCCTGCGCGCGCGAGTTAGCCGAGAGGCTGAGCGGCATGGGCTGCCACGTCAACCTCATCCCGGTCAATTCGGTCAGCGGCACGGGGTACACGAAAAGCGACCTCAAAAGGCAGAGGTCATTTGTAAATATACTTGCCGAAAGGCATATCGCCGCCACCGTGCGGCGCACCCTTGGCAGCGACATCAACGCCTCGTGCGGTCAGCTCAGGGGAAACCATCTTAAAAAAGGAGGGCAATAACTTGGAAGTATTCAGCAAAAGTGACGTCGGGCTTATCCGCAGGGAAAACCAGGACGATTTTCGCTTCGGAGTTATTTCTCCAAGCTGCGTCTGGGCAGTAGTGTGCGACGGCATGGGCGGCGCCAACGGCGGCAATATCGCCAGCGCGACAGCCGTGGAGTATATAAGCACAAAAATCACAGACCTCTACAAGGAGGATATGACCAAGGAGCAGATCGGCGAGCTGATGGCGGAGATCGTCGTCAACGCCAACATGAAGATCTTTGAGCTCTCGGTCAACGATCCCGAATTAGCCGGAATGGGCACCACCTGCGAGTTCGTGTTCGTCAAGGACACCACGGTCCATGTGGTCCATGTCGGCGACAGCCGCACCTACGCCATCCGCGGAGGCAAGATCAAGCAGCTCACCGAGGATCACTCGGTGGTTCAGGAGATGGTTCGCCGCGGCGAGCTCACCTATGAGCAGGCTCAGCACCATCCCAACAAGAACTTCATCACCCGCGCCCTCGGCATCAAGCCCTCGGTAAGGCTTGACTACATCGAGGCGAACTTCATCTACGGCGACGTGCTGCTCATCTGCACGGACGGTCTTTCCAACTGCGTCACAACGGGCGACATGGTCAAGATCTGCCACGAGAACCGCGGCGACAGCCTGATCGAAAAGCTGGTCGACCTCGCCAAGGAAAACGGCGGCAGCGACAACATCACCGCGACGGTCATTTATTGAGGAAGGTGAGAAGGTATGGATAAGTATATCGGAAAGCGCCTCGACGGGCGTTACGAGATCCACGAGCTTATCGGCGTGGGCGGAATGGCTAACGTGTACCGCTGCACCGACACGCTCGACGACCGCGAGGTCGCTATCAAGATACTGAAGGACGAGTACCTCAACAACGAGGAATTCATCCGTCGCTTCAAAAATGAATCCAAGGCTATCGCCATGCTCTCGCATCCCAACATCGTAAAGGTCTACGACGTGAGCTTCGGCGATATGATACAATACATCGTCATGGAGTACATCGACGGCATCACGCTCAAGGAGTACATCGGACGCCAGGGCATCATCGAGTGGAAGGATACGCTCCACCTCACGACTCAGGTGCTCAAGGCGCTGCAGCACGCCCACGAGTGCGGCATCGTGCACCGCGACATCAAGCCCCAGAACATCATGCTCCTCCAGGACGGCACCATCAAGGTGACGGACTTCGGCATCGCGCGCTTCTCTGACAAGGCGACGCGCACCATGACCGATCAGGCTATCGGCTCGGTGCATTACATCGCCCCCGAGCAGGCTCGCGGCGACGTCACCGACGGCAAGACCGACATCTACTCCGTCGGCGTGATGCTCTACGAGATGCTCACGGGCAGACTGCCCTTTGACGGCGACAGCGCGGTCTCGGTGGCTCTTATGCAGCTCCAGTCCACGCCCAAGCGCCCGCGCGAGGTGAATCCCTCGATACCCATCGGCCTCGAGCAGATCACGATGAAGGCTATGCAAAAGCAGCCCTCGGATCGCTACACCTCAGCCGCCGAGATGCTCAGCGAGCTCGAACGCTTCAAGCTCAACCCCTCGATCGTATTCGACTACGGCACCTCCTTTATCGACAACCAGCCCACAAAGTATGTCGGCAGCATAAAGGACAAGGACGGCGACAGGGAGAAGGAGGAGAAGAAGAGCAGGGAAAGAGGCAAAAAGCACGAGGAGACCCGCGTCGAAAAGAAAAAGATCACCTACAGCGAAGACTTTGAGGACGAGCCCGTAAAGCGTCACGGCAACCTGTTCTATGTGCTGTGCAGCGTGCTCATCTCCGCTCTGCTGGTGTGCGCCGTCGTATTCGGCGTAGCCGCCTTCAACGGCTACAACTCCGGCAGGACAAAGGACGTCGAGGTGCCGCAGTACGTCGGCAAGACGCTTGTCGAGGCTAACGAGAACAACCCCGACAACCTGCGCTTTGAGATCAACAGCAAGTACGACGAGAGCAAGGAGATCGGCGTTATCCTCGACCAGAGCCCCGAGGCGGGCTCGATGAAGGTCAAGTCGGGCTCGACCATCCAGCTCACCGTGAACGGCAGGGACACCGAGGTAACGGTTCCCTTCATTACCAATTTCAGCGAGCAGGACGCGGTACAGGCTATGAAGGACAAGAGCCTGATACCCGAGATCGTCTATGTCGAGAACACCAAGACCCCCAAGGGCTACACCATCGACACCTATCCCACAGCCGGAGCCAAGACTATGATCGGCTCCACGGTATATATATATATCGCCAACGGCGAGCGACCCGTTATAGAGGAGATACCCTCGGTCATCGGCCTCACCCTCGAGGAGGCGCGCGCCCAGCTTGAGGAGAAGTTCACCGTAGAGGTCGTCTATGACGACGAGAGCAAGGAGAAGCGCGACACCGTGCTCGCCTCGTCGCCGCTGCCCTACGGCAAGCAGGCTCACGGCACCGTCGTCACCCTGACCGTAAGCTCCGGTGCGGGCGATAAGAACACCGTCGAGATCAGCGTAGACCTGCCCACTGACGTCGAGGGTCAGGTCGACATGACCGTTATCGTCGACGGAGCCATCGACAGCAACCAGTCAAAATCGCTGGTGCCTGCCTACAACAGCACCTATACCCTCACCCTTGAGGGCTCGGGCGTATCGAGCGTCGTCATCCAGCTCGACGGTCAGCTCTACCGCGAGTATTCCGTCGATTTCTCGAGTCAGACGGTTACCACGACGGCTACCCACGATTACGTGATCGAAACAGAGCCCTATGTGGAGCCCACCACCGAGGAGCAGTGGTACGAGGAGCCCACGACCGAGTATTACGGCGACGGAGAGGATAACGGCTATTGATGAACAGACAGCAGGGCATCCTGATGAAGGCAGTCGGCGGATTCTACTACGTCCGCTGCGGCGAGACCGAATATGAATGCAAGGCGAGAGGCAGCTTTCGCAAAAAGGATGATTCTCCGGTTGTCGGGGACAGGGTAGAGATACTCGTCCCCGACGACGGCTTCTGCGCACTCGAGAGCATCCTTCCGCGCAGGAACAAGCTGCGCCGACCCGCGCTTGCCAATATCGACGCGCTGGTCATCGTGTGCTCGACGGTCGATCCCAAGCCGAACTACACGGTGATCGACAAGATGACCGCCGCGGCAGTCAACAATTCGATGACGCCGGTGGTCGCGGTCTCGAAAAACGACATCCAAAACGGCGACGAGATCGCCGAGATATATCGCGGCAGCGGCATTGAGGTCTTTCAGTGCTCGCCCGATAACACCGAGGAGGCACAGCGGCTGCGCGGCTTTTTGCGCGGCAAGATATCCGCCTTCACGGGCAACAGCGGCGTGGGTAAATCCACGCTGTTGAATTATCTGTTCCCGGGGCTGGAGCTCCAGACCGGTCAGATAAGCACCAAGCTCGGCAGAGGCAGGCACACCACGCGCGTCGTGGAGCTGTTCGACCTCGACGGCTGCTTTGTCGCCGATACCCCGGGCTTCTCGACCGTAGACCTCGAGCGCTACGAGATGATCGACAAGGAGCAGCTCCAATACTGCTTCCCGGAGTTCGAGCGGTACCTCGGACGCTGCCGCTTCACCTCCTGCGCCCATATCTGCGAAAAGGGCTGCGCGGTCTTGGAGGCGGTCAAAAACGGAGAGATCAACCCCTCGCGCCACAAAAGCTACGTCGCAATGTACGACGAGGTGAAGGATATAAAGGCGTGGCAGAGGAAATAATAGATGAGAAGCGAGAATCGTAGGGGTCGGTCTTGACCGACCCGAAAAGCCTTCCTGCGAACAGCCCGAAAAATAACAAAACAACCTAAAACAACCTAAAACAACAAATACAAATACAAATACAAATACAATAACAATTACAATAACAAAAACAAAAACAATAACGATGACTATGTCTAAAGCTTCGCTTTCAACCCAAACAACCGTTCACTCTCTGACGCACTGCTTTTGGCGGTTGTTTTCGGAGGCGTTCGGCTTTACCGACCGTGTGCGGTCAATGAACGGATAACAGATAAAGTATGCATGATAAAATCTACGTGAGGGGAGCCAAGGAGCACAACCTCAAAAACATCGACGTGGAGATACCGCGTAACAAGCTGGTGGTGATCACCGGACTATCGGGCTCCGGCAAGAGCTCGCTCGCCTTCGATACGATATACGCCGAGGGTCAGCGCCGCTATGTCGAGAGTCTTTCAAGCTATGCGCGAATGTTTCTCGGACAGATGGACAAGCCCAACGTCGACAGCATCGAGGGGCTCTCTCCCGCGATCTCGATCGACCAGAAAACCACCTCCAAGAATCCCCGCTCGACCGTCGGCACCGTGACCGAGATCTACGACTACCTGCGCCTGCTTTACGCGCGTATAGGCGTGCCTCACTGCACCGTCTGCGGCAGGGAGATCCGCCAGCAGACCGTAGACCAGATCGTCGACAGGATACTCTCCTATGAGGACGGTACGAGGATACAGGTGATGTCTCCCGTGGTGCGCGGCAGAAAGGGCGAGCACGCGAAAACGCTCGACAGCGCGCGCAAGGGCGGCTTTGTCCGCGTGAGAGTGGACGGCATCGTCTATGATCTGCAAGAGAAAATTCCGATAGAGAAAAATAAAAAGCATAATATCGAGGTCATAGTCGACCGCCTCGTCATCAAGCCCGAGATCCGCTCGAGGCTTGCGGACAGCATCGAGACCGCCTCAAAGCTCAGCGGAGGGCTGACCGTCGTCGATATCGGCGGCAAGGACGTGACCTTTTCCCAAAAATACGCCTGCCCCGATCACGGGGTAAGCATCGACGAGCTCACGCCGAGGATGTTCTCGTTCAACAATCCCTTCGGAGCCTGCCCGAAATGCACGGGCTTGGGCGTTTTCCTGAAGATCGACGAGGGCAAAATAATTCCCGACAGGAATAAAAGCATCCGCGACGGCGCGATCAAGGGCAGCGGCTGGGCGATGGAGGGCAGCTCGATCGCGGCGATGTATATGGAGGCGCTGGCGAGAAGGTACAAGTTCTCGCTCTCTGAGCCTCTGAGCAAGCTTTCCGACGAGGTGATCGACAAGATACTCTACGGCACGGGCGATGAAAAGCTGAAGATCGAGCGAAAGTCGGTCTACGGCAGCGGAACCTACGAGCAGCCCTTCGAGGGCATAATCACCAACCTCGACCGCCGCTATCACGAGACCTCGAGCAACTGGATAAGGGACGAGATACGCTCGTATATGACCGAGATACCCTGCGACGCCTGTCACGGCGAGAGGCTGAGCAAGGAGAGCTTAGCCGTTACCGTCGGCGGGATAAACATCTCGGACTTCTGCAAAAAGTCCGTCACGGACGCGATAGCCTTCATCGGGGCGCTCGAGCTCAGCGAAAAGGAGCGCATCATCGGCGCCGAGATACTCAAGGAGATCACCGAGCGCCTGAGCTTCCTCAAAAGCGTCGGCTTGGGCTATCTGACCCTTGCGCGCAGCGCGGGAACGCTCTCGGGCGGCGAGAGCCAGCGCATACGCCTCGCCACCCAGATCGGCAGCTCGCTGATGGGCGTGCTCTATATCCTCGACGAGCCGAGCATCGGGCTCCACCAGCGCGACAACGAAAAGCTGCTCGGCACCCTCAAACGCCTGCGCGACCTCGGCAACACCGTGATCGTGGTCGAGCACGACGAGGAGACCATGTACGCCGCCGATCATATCGTAGACGTGGGACCCGGCGCGGGCATCCACGGCGGCGAGATCGTCTGCACGGGCGACGTCGAGGCGATCAAGTCCTGCGAAAACAGCGTGACGGGGCAGTATCTCAGCGGCAGGCGCTGCGTTCCCGTCCCCGAAAAAAGACGCCCCGGAAACGGCAGGCGGCTCAGGATAATCGGAGCCGCCGAGAACAACCTTAAGGATATCGACGTCGAGATACCGCTCGGCGAGTTGGTCTGCGTGACGGGCGTATCGGGTTCGGGCAAGAGCTCGCTGATAAACGAGATACTCTACAAGAGCCTTGCGCGCGAGCTCAACCGCGCCAAGACCACTCCCGGAAAGCACGACAGGATAGAGGGCGTCGAAAATCTCGACAAGGTGATCGAGATCGACCAGAGCCCGATAGGCAGGACTCCGCGCTCGAACCCGGCGACCTACACGGGGCTGTTCACCGATATCCGCGCGCTGTTCGCCGCGACTCAGGACGCCAAGATGCGCGGCTACTCCCAGAGCCGCTTTTCCTTCAACGTCAAGGGCGGACGCTGCGAGGCGTGTCAGGGCGACGGAATAATCAAGATCGAAATGCATTTTCTCTCGGACGTCTACGTGCCCTGCGAGGTCTGCAAGGGCAAGCGCTACAACCGCGAGACACTCGAGGTCAAATACAAGGGCAAGAGCATAAGCGACGTGCTCGAGATGAGCGTCGAGGAGGCAATGGGCTTCTTCTCGAACCTGCCCAAGCTTCAGCGCAGGCTGAAAACCCTCTGCGACGTGGGCTTGGGCTATATCAAGCTCGGGCAGCCAGCCACAACGCTCTCGGGCGGCGAGGCGCAGCGCGTAAAGCTCGCCTCCGAGCTGTCAAAGCGCAGCACCGGACGGACGATCTATATCCTCGACGAGCCCACCACCGGGCTCCACATCGCGGACGTCCACCGGCTGACCGAGGTGCTGCAGCTTCTGGTCGAGGGCGGCAACACGGTGGTCGTGATCGAGCACAACCTCGACCTGATCAAGACCGCCGACCACATCATAGATTTAGGTCCCGAGGGCGGCGACATGGGCGGAAGAGTCATAGCACAGGGAACGCCCGAAGAGGTCGCAGAGAACCCCGACAGCTTCACGGGACAGTATCTTAAACCTCTGCTCAATAAGGAATAAAACAATAAAGGAGAGATCATCATGTTCAACGCCGAAAAGGTGAAAAATGACTGCGTACAGTGGATACGCGATTTCTTTGAGAATAACGGAAAGGGCTGCAACGCCGTCGTGGGCATTTCGGGCGGCAAGGACAGCTCCATCGTCGCGGCGCTCTGCGTCGAGGCGCTCGGCAGGGACAGGGTCATCGGAGTTCTGATGCCCTGCGGCGAGCAGGCTGACATCGACATGGCAAAGCTGCTTGTGGACAGCCTCGGCATCAAGCACTTTGTAATCAACATCAAGGACGCGGTCGAGGGCATAACCAACAGCATACCCTTCGAGCTGTCCGACCAGAGCAGGATCAACCTGCCCCCGAGGATCAGAATGGCGACCCTTTACGCCGTGTCACAGAGCCACAACGGCAGAGTCGCCAACACCTGCAACCTCTCTGAGGACTGGGTGGGCTACTCTACCCGCTACGGCGATTCCGTCGGCGATTTCAGCCCGTGCTCACACCTCACCGTCGCCGAGGTCAAGCAGATCGGCAGGCTGCTCGGACTGCCCGCGCAGCTCATCGACAAGGTGCCGTCCGACGGACTCTGCGGCAAGACCGACGAGGACAACCTCGGCTTCACCTACGCCGAGCTCGACCGCTATATCCGCGAGGGCGTGATCGACGATCCCGCCAAGAAGGAGAGAATAGATCACCTGCACCGCGTCAATCAGTTCAAGCTCGAGCTGATGCCGGCGTTCGTGCCCGAGGGCTGAGCCATGGAAGCAAGACCCTTTGAGCTCGGCATCATGGTCGGCAGGTTCCAGACCTTCCATGCCGGGCATGAGTACATGGTAAACAAGGCGGCGGCGATCTGCGAACGCATGGCGGTCTTTATCGGCTCCTCGCAGGAGAGCGGAACGCAGAAGAATCCCTACGATTACAGCACCCGCGAGAGGATGCTGCGCAAGGTTTTCGGCGACAGGGTAGAGATCTATCCGCTGCCCGATATCGGCGTGGGCAACAACTCAAAATGGGGCGATTACGTGCTCGAGAGCGTGCGCCGCTGCTGCGGCAGGACGCCCGACCTGCTGGTGTCGGGCAAGGAGGAGCGCCGCCTGAGTTGGTTCGACAGCGTGGAGGGGCTCAGCATAGCCGAGCTCTACGTGCCGAAGGTGATAGAGATATCCGCGACTCAGCTCCGCGGCTATCTGCTCGACGGCGACAGGGAGTCGTGGCAGTCCTACACCGACCCCAAGCTCTGGGACGAATATGAAACGCTCAGAAGCGCGGTCATCGCCGCGCAGGGCAACACGGAGACAGCAAGCCTATAGTAATTCGGAATTTTCGGTCGGGCAGCCGGAATGCATCGTTATTATGCGTTCCGTGCCCGACCTTTTTATACTAATCTCAAATAAGAAATAGACAAGAATAGAATTATCTGATATAATAAAACTGGTGATAAAAATGAAGTATCAGATAACAGCGGAACAAAAA
>CACWKB010000018.1 GCA_902761375.1 uncultured Ruminococcus sp.
CAACTATTGGATCCGTGACAACTATGCAGGCGACTGGGCGACCCCGCTCTACTTCGGAAACTTCAACAATAACAATCTCCACGACAACTTTGCGGGCTATTCTCGCTGCCCTACTACAACGGCTCCGATTGGGTAAACGACCTCGGCTCCATCAACCTTGCTTCAAAGGTTGCCGACGACAATCCCACACTCGACAAGACCGTTAAGAAGAGCACAGATAATTCTTGGTCTGAGGCTATCTCCGAGGACATCGGCAAGGACTTCCAGTTCAAGATCGTTGCCAAGGTTGCAGGTTCCTCCACCCAGAAGGTAGAAGGCTACAGGATCATCGATACTCAGGCTACCGGACTTACCTTCAAGCAGGTTGACAGCGTTAAGCTGCTTGCCACCAAGACCGCTACCACCGGCTCCAACCTTTCCTATCAGATGGTTGCCGCTGCTGATCTTCCCTCCGGCTCCACCTTCGGCGTCGAGATGACCAATATCGACCAGCTCTATGCTTCCGCCAACGCTTATGTTGAGGTTATCTACACCGCTACCGTTAACGAGAACGCTGCTGTTGCCTCTGCTAACCACAATGACGCCAAGCTTCAGTGGCAGCCTCACGGCAAGTCCACCTGGACCGACGGCCCCAACGACGGCGCAGACGTATACACCTATGAGATCAAGGTCGTAAAGATCGACGCTGCCGACAACACCACCAAGCTCGCAGGCGCTGTATTCTCCGTTCATCAGAACGCTGACTGCTCCGACGACGCTATCGCTACCGCTACCACCGGCGACGGCAAAAACGGCACCACTCTCGGCGAGGCTTACTTTGAGAAGGACGGCAAGAAGTACACCTTCGCAGCCGGCACCTACTATGTAAAGGAAGTTACCGCTCCCCAGGGCTACAACCTCTCCACCGAGATCATCACCGTAACTATCGCTTCCGATACCGCTACCGCTACCTCTCAGGTCGTTACCGTTAAGGACTCCAAGTCCGTTCTTCCCCAGACCGGCGGCGAGGGCACCATGGTATTCACCATCATCGGTATCAGCCTCATTCTTGCTGCGGGCGTTCTCTTCGTTATCGTTATGAGAAAGAGAGCTTCCAAGTAATTTGAAGGCTTAAAAGCATTATCAAATCCATTCACGGGCTGCCGTTTTCGGCAGTCCGTGTTTTTTGCCTTGACAAACCGCTTTCCGAAGTAATAGAATAAAGGAAAGAAATCGGGAGAGCCGGATCGGGGCAAAAGCTCCGGGCTCTCTTACCGGATAATCGCTCTGATCGGAGGAAAAACATGAAAAGGAAGCTAAAGCTCCCCAAGGCGCGCAACTTTATTCTGGCGGCGGTGATCCTTGCGCTGGTTACGGGCGCGTTAGTATACATCTTCAACGCAGCAAAGGTTTACACCTGCAAAATGTCGTTCATCGCAGATGAGATCGACGAAAGCCGTCTCTCGTATAAAATAGAGGATGAAACCGTGGCGCGAGTGAGGTCGGTTGAAAAGCGGCACACCGACGACGGTATGAACGAGATCGTGTTTGCGCTCGAGGGCGTCAAGGGCGGAAAAACAGACTTTGAAGCGCAGTACCTGGTAGATGAGACCGTCAGGGATTATCTTGACGCAAAGCTTTTGGTGACTCCCGTGGGAGCAGTCTTTGACACCGAAAGCGACAGCTTTACGGGCTGCGAGATACTGATGCCGCTGAATATGGCGATCATGCTCGCGGTCACCGTGGTGATGATAATATCCTTTGTCGAAAAATACCGCACGGGCAGCTTTTCCTACAGCATGGTAGCCGCAGGCGGAGTTATCCTGTATTTGCTGGGCAGCCTTCTGCTCGGCGCGCTTGCCCTGCTGCTGAGGCTCATAGACCCTTCCGTCGGAGTGAATACCCTCAAGGATATAGGCGGAATGATGACCTCATGCGCGCTCTTTTTCTCGATAGTCTGCTTCCCGGCAGTGCTGATCCTCTCGATCGCGGTGAGCATCAGCAACATTCAGCTCGTGCGTCACGAGGGCTTTCGGCTCGTCAATGTGCTGGGAATAGCGTTCGGATTTGTGTTCATAGCGGGAAGCATATTTGTGTTTATGATGTCAAGCCGCGATTTTCAGGGCTCTGTGTTCGAGCATACCGTTTTTTCGTCGGTGAACGCCGTTTTAGAGTACGCGTTCTGCTACTTTGAATGCATGCTGCTCTCGGTGATCATCTGCTCCGTGCTGGCGACGAGGTACAAGACAGCGCCTGACCGCGACTACATCATCATCCTCGGCTGCGCGATCCGAAACGACGGCACGCCCACTCCGATACTGCGCGGCAGAATAGACCGCGCCCTCGATTTTGAGCGCAAGCAGTTCGAGAGCACCGGCAAGCACGCGAAGTTCGTGCCCTCGGGCGGTCAGGGCGGCGACGAGGTGGTCTCCGAGGCGGAGTGCATGAAGCGCTATATGATGGAGCAGGGAGTCCCCGAGGAGCAGATTTTGCCCGAGGACAAGAGCGTCAACACCTTCCAGAATATGCAGTTTTCCAAGCGCGTTATTGAGCAGGACGCGGAAAGCCTCGAGAACGCGAACATCGCCTTTTCCACCACGAATTACCATGTTTTCCGAGGCTATATCCTCGCCAAAAAGCTCGGCATGAAGGTGCGCGGACTTTCGTCGAAAACCAAGCTGTACTTCTTCCCGAACGCTTTTGTCCGCGAATTCATCGGACTGCTGTGGGAGGAAAAGTTCAACCATCTGATCTTAATGCTTCTGATCATTCTGTGCTTTGTGGGGCTCGTTATCATCAGCGTCAATTAATGAAAATCAACAGAGCGGCACGCCTGATACGGTGTACCGCTCTTATTTTTTTCGGGTCACGTGTTTTTTACTGTTCCCCTGTATTTTTCGCGGGTGGCGATCCCGCCGCGGATATGTCGCTCGCTCTTGTTGCGGTCGAGGACGCGGCGCACCTGCGCGTACAGCGTGGGATTCAGCGTGCGCAGCCTGCCTGTCACATCCTTGTGTACCGTGCTTTTGCTGACGCCGAATTTCTTTGCGGCGCATCGCACGGTGGCTCCGCTTTCGATGATGTATCTGCCGAGGAGCGTTGCGCGCTCCGTATTGTATGCTTCCACAGAAAGCCTCCCTTCGTCCTGCTACAATATATGAGGGGCTTTGTGAAATATGACAGAAATGCTAAGCAAATATCATGGTTTTGTCAATAGAAAAACCGAAAATATAATGATATAATAAAGACAACTCTTATTATTTTGAGGAGGTCTATTGAAATGAAACTTTTCAGGCTGAAAAAACCGGTCGCGCTGATGACCGCGGCGGTGCTCGCCGCGACAATGCTGACCGTGTCGGTGAGCGCGGCTTCTGCGGCGACCCCAAAGACCCCCAAGGGATTTATCACCGAACACGACGCCTTGTACGCTCAGTACGGCGACGCGATCGATGACCTTGCGGAGGGGCTTTATAATATGGAAGAGGAGATCGAGCTTTACAGCTATCAGATCCCGTCGTCGCTGGTGGGCAGCATCTATGAGACCTGCGTTCATACCCATCCCGAGCTGTTCTATCTTTCCGAGAACTACTATTACAGCGAGTTTACTTATTCGGGTGACAGCACGGCTTATATTTACAGCTACAGTCCGATCTACACCGTAACGGCGGCTGAGCTCGCCCAAAAGCGCGCGCTGTTCTATGAGAAGGCGAACTGGTTCCTGTCGTTCGTCAGCGAGGACATGAGCGATTTTGAAAAGGCAATGATCCTTCACGACGAGATCATCCTCAACAGCACCTACGTGCTCGATAAGGATATCTACGGCATCATGGTCGAGGGCGAGGGCAAGTGCTACGGCTACGCGCTGGTCTACGCCTATCTGCTCTCTCAGGTCGGAGTCAGGACTGAGTTCGTCGCCTCCGATACCATGAACCACGCTTGGGTGAAGGTCTGCATCGACGGAGAATATTACAACGTCGATCCCACTTGGGACGACCCGACGGTCGACCGCCCGGGTCTTGTGGGTCACTTCAACTTTTTGGTGAGCGATCAGGCCTTCCAGAGCGGTTCGGTCGGCTGCGACGTCCACACGGACTATACGACCGATCATCCCTCGCCGACCACTTATGACAACGCAGCTTTCCGCAACGCGGGCTCAAAGGTCTGCTTCACCGATTACGGAGTCTTTATGGTGAACAACCAAGCAAATTCCGCCAACGCCAATCAGATACTGAGCTACAACGTGAGCAGCGGCACTGTCCAAACCTTTAAGGAGATCACGGATCGCTGGGACGCAGGCGGCGGCTATGTGTGGAGCAACACCTACACCGGACTTGCCGAGCAGGACAATTACCTCTACTACAATACGCCCACCGCAGTTTATGCGGTCGACCTGACCGACGGCAGCGAGCAGGTATTTGCTCAGAACACCTATCAGAATCAGTTCTACGGCGTGCGCATCAAGGACGGCGTGGTTTACGCCTCGCTTTCGCCCTCTCCCGACGACGCGCGCACGGTCGTTGAGGTCGGAAATTGCCTTGAGCGCGTGCAGGAGCCTGTGCTTGCGCTCGGCGACGCCAACGGCGACAGCATCGTCGATATCTGCGACGCTACTCAGATCCAGCGCAGTATCGCGGGCTTGGAGGAGCTCACCGCGGCTCAGACCTTAGCTGCGGATTTCAATCAGGACGGCGTGGTTTCCATCGACGACGTTACGATGATCCAGATGTATTTGGCAGGCTTTCCGGTCTGATATAAAACAAAACACTTCCGATGAGCTCTCGTCGGAAGTGTTTTGCTTTTTCAGCAGGAGAATTTCTGCTTAACGGATTCGATCTTGTTCTGCTGCACCTGTTCGGTGGGGTACCAGCCCTTCTGCTGCATTTTGTTGTAGATCTGATCCTGCATCTGCAGACCGGAATTCAGCGAGGTGCTGAAGGTCTGGCGCACGTCGGTGCTCGAGGATTCGATTGCGCCGTGCATAAAGAGGTCGCAGGCGCCCTTTTCGAGGTTGAGAAGATTCTGCATCAGGTCTCTGTCGTTCATAATGATCCCTCCTTACAGCAGGCTGTAAAAGCTCTGAAAGATGTCGCGGTGCTTCTGCTCGAGCTGCTGAGCAAAGCCGCGCAGCTCGCCGTCCTGGATGCGGCTTGCGCAGTCGCGGCACTGGCACTGAAAATACTGCTCGTGACCGAGCGCGTCTTCAACGTACAATAATTCTTTTTCCGTCATGTGATGACCTCCTAACTTTGGTATCATTATTATGCGCGGAAGGGGCGTGAGTTATTCACACAGACAGAAAAAACCGACGCAAAAAATGCGCCGGCTTTGGATCATTTCTGCTTGGAGAACATGAACGAGGTCGTTTCGTTGTTGTAGTAAAAATTCAGCGTGAGGATGCCCTGATCGTACAGCAGCTTTTCGGTCTTGCCGCCGTAGCTGATGTCTACCGAGGTCTTGTTGAACACATAGCTGCCGTGATTTTCGATCCCGGCGAGGATGAGCGTGCAGCGTCCGTTGTTTTCAAAGGTGAACTGAAAGCTGCCCTCCTCGACGTCGAGCTCCGAGAACTGGATGGTCTCGCCGTTGATATTGGCTGTGATCGGGATCCATGTGCCGACCAGCTCGTTGTTTTCCTCGTTCGAGCAGCCGCTCAGAACCGTCATCGACGAGAGCGCGAGCAGCAGCGCAAGCAGGAGCGCGGTAATTTTTCGAGTCATAAGCAACACCGTCCAAAGGATATATTGGCACTATTTTACCACTCCTGTGCCGAATAGTCAATGCATATGGCGAAAATGCAGGCTTTTTGTCGCGCTGCGGTCAAAAAAAATCGTAATTATTCACATTTAAGGAGTTGGTTTCGGTCATTTTGCAGTCTATGTCTATAAATAATGCAAATCCGCTTGCAAAAAAAGCCCGTCGGTGATATAATTTGTTTGTGTTCAATGATGCAGATGTTACTGTTTTATCAGAGCAAATATAATTTTAAGGAGTAGATTCAATGTCAACAAAAGCGTATTATCCTATCAGCGAGATCGGCAAGGGCAAGGTCGGTTTCTCAAAGACAAGAGCGATCATCGAGGCAGCCTTCTACGGCAACAACGTTGTCAAGGTCAATACCCTGAAGGAGGCATATAACCTCGCCAAGAATTCTCCCGGTACCATCGTTACCGATATGCCCGTATACCGCGCCGAGGAGATCGGTCTTGACGCGGACGCCAAGGTGCTGCTCTTCAACGACGGCGCCATCACCGGCCGCTATGCCACCGCGCGCCGCATCGCAGGCGAGCCCGGAGTTGACTGCGAGGCTCTCGACAAGGTCGTTATGGACGCGGTCTACACTGCCCGCTGGAAGAAGCTCTATCACGCCACCTGCTACGCCGGTCTTGATACCGAATTCATGGTTAAGGTCCACCTGCTCATCCCCGAGGGCGAGGAGAACATCATGTACAACTGGATGCTCAACTTCCAGTATATGTCCGACGAGTATGTCAAGATGTACAAGGCTTCAAAGCCCGTAGGCGACGGCAACGAGCCCGACATCTACATCTTCTCCGATCCCCAGTGGGTACCCGTCGAGAATCCCGGAGTGAGCTTTGACTGCCTCTCCGATCCCGCCAAAAAGACCCTGTGCTATTTCAACACCGAGACCAACTGCGCCGCTATCCTCGGCATGAGATATTTCGGCGAGCACAAGAAGGGTACCCTGACTATGGTATGGGCTGTCGCCAACCGCAACGGCTACGCCTCCTGCCACGGCGGTCAGAAGGAATATACCCTCGCCGACGGCAGCAAGTATGTCGCTTCCGTATACGGTCTGTCCGGCTCCGGAAAGTCGACCCTGACCCACGCCAAGCACGGCGGCAAGTATGAGATCAAGGTGCTCCACGACGACGCCTTCATCATCAATACCGACACCTGCGCCTCGATCGCGATCGAGCCCACCTACTTTGACAAGACAGCGGACTATCCCACCGGCTGCCCCGACAACAAGTACCTCCTCACCGTCCAGAACTGCTCCGCAACTCTCGACGACGAGGGCAAGATCCAGATCGTTACCGAGGATATCCGCAACGGCAACGGCAGAGCGATAAAGTCCAAGCTCTGGTCTCCCAACCGCGTTGACAAGATCGACGCTCCCGTAAACGCGATCTTCTGGATCATGAAGGATCCCACCATCCCGCCCGTAGTAAAGCTCAAGGGCGCGTCACTGGCTTCCGTAATGGGCGCTACCCTTGCCACCAAGCGTTCCTCCGCGGAGCGTTTGGCTCCCGGCGTTGACCCCAACAAGCTCGTTGTGGTTCCCTACGCCAACCCCTTCAGAACCTATCCTCTCGCCAACGACTACGCAAAGTTCAAGAAGCTCGTCGAGGAGAAGAACGTTGACTGCTACATCGTCAACACCGGCGACTTCATGGGCAAGAAGGTCCAGCCCAAGGATACCCTCGGCATTCTCGAGGCTATCGTTGAGGGCAAGGCGGACTTCAAGAAGTGGGGTCCCTTCTCCGACATCGAGATCATGGATTGGGAGGGCTTCGTTCCCGACATGAACGACGCCGAGTATGTTGCTCAGCTCAAGGCGAGAATGAACGACAGAGTAAACGAGATCAAGGCGTTCGGCGAAGAAAAGGGCGGCTACGACAAGCTTCCCGACGACGCTCTCGAGGCTATTCAGAAGGTAGTCGACGAGCTCGGCTGATCGTCCGGCAAATAATACAAACAACAGAGGTAATGACCGCGGTCGTTACCTCTGTTTTTGCTTATAAATAAGGTCGAAGCTCCTTGATGTGAGCCTCCTCGATGTCGAGCATTTTTTTGGCGAGCAGCGTTATGTTCGGGTCGGTGCGGTCATAATCGCGCAGGTGCTGAGCCATCTTGTTGACTCCCATCGTGTTGCCCTTTATCATCATCTCGGCGATGTGGGAAGCCGAGGGGTCGCGCTTCAGATCGAGCTTCGCGGCATATCTCGTCATGACCCGAGCCATCTTGTTGACGTAATGCGGATCCTCGCCGCGGCTTTTCAGCATACGGTTCGCCGCGTTGTACACCTTGCCGTAGCGGACGAGCTGGGCGTTGAGCACCTTGTCGATGCTGTGGCTTTTGGTGTGGCGGCGCACGTCCGCGATCCCCTGACATCCCATCTCGGCGCTGCGGAGAATGTCGTTGAGCATTTCGGCGTCGTTTAGCATAAATAATCACCTCGATAAAAGTTTGCCCCGATTTTTTTGCTTTATACGGTTGCAACACACTTGATTATGTGCGATAATAAAACCGTTACTAAATGAAACGGAGTTGATAGGCTATGAAGATACAGAGCTCCCTGAGCGAATTCACCCTGCCGTTTCCCGGCAGGGGAGAGCGAACGGTTCGCGTTTTCGTGCCGGAGCACGAGGAGGGCGAGCTGCTGCCCGTGATATACATGACGGACGGACAGAATCTTTTTGAGGATGACCGCCCGGGGCAGTTCGGCTGCTGGTATACCCGCGAGGCGATAAGCGGGGAGCGCAGGCTCAGCGGAAAAGCGGCGATGATCGTCGGCATCCACAACGACACCGGAGCCCGTGAGCGCACGAACGAGCTTACGCCCGGCGAGATCGGCGAGGTCGTGATCCCGCCCGACATCGCGGAGAAACCGGATCAGGTGATCATCCCCGAGGGCGAGCTGTTCGACGCTTTTGTCGTCAACGTCGTCATGCCTGCGGTCGAGGCTCGTTTCCCTGTCAAAAAGGGCAGGAGCGGCACCGCCTTTTGCGGAAGCTCCTCGGGCGGTCTGCAGTCGTTCTACACCGTGCTGTCTCACCCCGATAAATTCTGCGCAGCGGGAGTTTTTTCGCCGGCGTTCGTCCTGTACGCCGCGGAGGATATCGTCCGCTGGACAGCCTCGAAGCTCTGCGAGAACGCGCCGTACCTCTACTTTTACAGCGGCTCGGGCGACCATTTGGAGAGCAGGATATTCGAGAGCACCGAGGCGGTCTATGACGCGCTCATCGAATTCTACCCGCCCGAATGCCTCAACGAGATCATCCTTCCCGAGGAGCCCCACCACGAAAAGGCGTGGAGCGAGGTGTTCCGCGATTTTCTGCACACCTTTTTAGCGCGATAAAAAAAGCAGACGCTTATTTCTAAGCGCCTGCGATCGAGGTCGAAAAAATTCCGCATTCCGAATTAAAGAATGATCTCTCCGTCAACGGTGCCGGCAAGACCTGCGGCGTTGCTCTCGTCGGTGTCGATGTGCATTGCGGGAGCGTATTTGGGGCTGACGCGGCAGACCACGTCGCCGAAGGTGAGCTCTCTGCCGGTGCCCATGCCGACCTTAACGGAAACGATCTGCTTGTCAACGATGCCGTATTCCTCGGCGGTCTTGGGGTCAAAGTGCAGGTGACGCTGAGCGGCGATCACGCCGTGATCTATCTCCACCTCGCCCTTGGGGCCGACGAGCTTGCAGCCGGGAGTTCCCTCGAGAACGCCGGACTCGCGGATGGGAGCGACGATTCCGAGCTTGCGCGCGTCGGTGAGGGAGACCTCGACCTGATCCTCGGGTCGCTCGGGGCCGAGGATGGACATCGTCATCTCGCCTCTGGGACCTACTACGGTGACCTTCTCGGTGCAGGCAAACTGACCGGGCTGTGAAAGATCCTTTTTGTTGGTGAGCTGATAGCCCTCGCCGTAGAGGGTGTCGAGCGTAGCTCTGCAAACGTGAACGTGATGAGCAGAGGTTTCAACCATAATTTTCATTTTTATTACCACCATTCATAATTATTCGGTTTAGTACCGTATCATCTATATTTTACTACTAAACAACTGTTTTTTCAACCGTAAAATCGAAAAAACCCGATGAAAGGAAATTTTTATGTACAGAACATGGGATGAGCTTAAAAACGCCTGCGAGGGCTGCCGCAAATGCGGTCTGTGCGAGACCAGAACCAACGTCGTAGTCGGGGTCGGCAGCCCCGAGGCAGAGGTGATGTTCATCGGCGAGGGACCCGGCGAGAACGAGGATCTTCAGGGCGAGCCCTTTGTCGGACGCGCCGGAAAGCTGCTCGACAAAATGCTTGTCGCGGTAGACCTCGACCGCAAAAGCAACATCTATATCGCCAATATCGTCAAATGCCGTCCGCCTCAGAACCGCGACCCCAAGCCCGAGGAGCAGGAGCAGTGCATCGAGTGGCTGCGCGACCAGGTGCGCCTTATCCGACCCAAGATAATCGTCTGCCTCGGCAGGATCGCCGCCGCGAGGATAATCAAGCCCGACATCAAGATAACCAAGGAGCACGGGCTGTGGTTCGAGAAAAACGGAGTGCTGATGATGGCAATGCTGCACCCTGCCGCGGTACTGCGCGACCCGCGCCGCAAGCCCGAGGCGTTCGACGATTTTTTGAAGCTGCGCGACAAGATCAACGAGATTTGCGAGCATACGTATTGATAATACAGTAATAACGCGGTATAGTGTTATTACAATGAATAACAAGGCGATAATTTGTCGCGTCAAATTCCGCATAGCAGCGTTGCCGTCCTCGGAATATGACGCCTTGCCGATTTTTTTTGGAGCAGGGACTTCGATTTGCGGAGCCCCTGAATCTGTTTTACGGAAAAAACATATAAAACTTAAATTTTCTTATTGATTGAAGCGGTTAATTGTGGTATAATTCTTTAGAATAGGCAAATTATCTTTGAAAGGAAAGTTCTGATGATAAAGGCTAACAAATACCGCACCGTTAGCTGCGGTGAGCTTAGAGAAGAAAATATCGGACAGCAGGTTCGCGTTGCGGGCTGGGTCGAGAATATCCGCGACCACGGCGGCGTAATGTTCCTCGATATCCGCGACGAGTACGGCGTGCTGCAGGTAGTGGTACACGACGACGCCCTGCTGAAGAATATCAACAAGGAGTGTACCGTAACGCTCAGCGGCGAGGTCGTCAAGCGCGACGAGGACACCATCAACAAGAAGATCGCCACGGGCTATGTCGAGGTCCACACCGAGGACATCATCGTGCTCGGCAGATGCAAAAATGTCCTGCCCTTCGAGGTCGTCACCTCGACCAACACCTCCGAGGATGTGCGTTTAAAATACCGCTTCCTCGACCTCAGAAATCCCAAGGTGCACAACAACATCCTGCTGCGCTCGAAGATCATCTCCTTTTTGCGCTCCGAGATGAACGAGCTCGGCTTTACCGAGATCAACACCCCGATCCTGTCGACCTCGTCACCCGAGGGCGCCCGCGACTACCTTATCCCCAGCCGCAAGCACAAGGGCAGGTTCTACGCTCTGCCCCAGGCTCCCCAGATCTTCAAGCAGCTTCTTATGGTTTCGGGCTTTGACAAATACTTCCAGATCGCTCCCTGCTTCCGCGACGAGGACGCCCGCGCCGACCGCTCGCCGGGCGAGTTCTATCAGCTCGACTTCGAGATGGCGTTCGCCACTCAGGAGGACGTCTTTGAGGTCGCCGAGAAGGTGCTCTACGATACCTTTGTAAAATTCACGGACAAGCAGGTCTCCAAGCCTCCGTTCGTCCGTATCCCCTTTGCCGAGGCTATGGTCAAATACGGCACCGACAAGCCCGACCTCCGCAATCCGCTCGTGATCGTCGAGATCAGCGATATGTTCGAGGAGACCGACTTCGCGCCCTTCCGCAAAAAGACCGTCCGCTCCATCAATGTTCCCGGAGCGGCGTCTCAGAGCAAGAAGTGGTTCAAACGCATGGAGGAGTTCGCGCTCTCGATCGGAATGAAGGGTCTCGGCTATGTCAAGGTCAACGACGACCTCACCTTCGACGGCCCCATCGACAAGTTCCTGAAGCCCGGCGACCGCGAGGAGCTGATCGAGCGCAACGGCTCAAAGGCGGGCGACGTGATCTACTTCATCGCCGACACCGCGATCGAGGCTCCAAAGCTCGCGGGTCAGATCCGCACCGAGGTCGCAAGCCGCCTCGACCTTATCGACAAGAGCCGCGTCGAGATGTGCTTCATCGTGGACTTCCCGATGTATGAGCGCGACGACGACGGCAAGATCATCTTTACCCACAATCCCTTCTCGATGCCCCAGGGCGGACTTGACGCGCTGCTCAATCAGGATCCCGAGACCATCCTCGCCTATCAGTACGACATCGTATGCAACGGCGTGGAGCTTTCCTCGGGCGCGGTGCGCAACCACGACGTCGAGATCATGAAGAAGGCATTTGAGCTCGCAGGCTACACCGAGGACGACCTCAAGGCAAAATTCTCCGCGCTCTACAACGCCTTCCAGTACGGCGCTCCGCCTCACGCGGGCATGGCTCCCGGCGTAGACCGCATGATAATGCTGATCGCCGAGGAGGAGAACATCCGCGAGGTCATCGCCTTCCCGATGAACTCCAACGCTCAGGATGTGCTTCTCGGCTCACCCGGAGAGGTAACCGAGCAGCAGCTCCGCGAGGTTCACATCAAACTAAGATAAATACTGTGATAATACTATTCGGGCGGCAGCGATGTCGCCCGAACTGATAAAGGATGATGAAACTATGGTAACAAGAGAAGACGTCGAAAACATCGCCCTGCTCTCAAAGCTATTCGTCCCCGAGGAGGAGCTCGACGGACTCACGAAGTCGATGCAGGAGATCATAGATTTTGCCGACGCGATCAACAACGCTCCCGCCGGCGACGAGGGCTTTGATAACATCAACAACCTCTCCAATGTGTTCCGCGAGGATGAGGTCGTGCCGTCCTTCCCTGTGGAGGAAATACTCAAAAACGCACCCGAGCAGGCAGAGGATCACTTCCTCGTGCGCAGCAGAGAGTAAGGGGGAGGAACAATGGGTACTATAGCTAAAATACACGAAATGCTTGTAGGCAGGCAGATATCCTGCGCGGAGCTGACTCAGCGTTACCTCGACGAGATATCAGCCGCGAACGGCGAGCTGAACGCCTATGTATGCGTCACCGGCGACGAGGCGCTTGCCGCAGCCGAGGCGGTCGATAAAAAGATCGCCGCCGGAGAGGAGATAGGGATGCTCGAGGGCGTTCCCATGTCGCTTAAGGACAATATGTCCACCAAGGGCATCCTCACCACCTGCTGCTCAAAGATCTTGACAGGCTACAAGCCTATCTATGACGCCACCGTCTGGGAGCTCCTGCGCGACAAGGGCGCGGTGCTCCTCGGCAAGACCAACATGGACGAGTTCGCGATGGGCTCCTCCTGCGAGACCTCCTGCTACGGAGGCGCGGCGAACCCCGTCAATACAGCTCATGTAGCAGGCGGTTCCTCGGGCGGCGCGGCAAGCGCTGTCGGCGGCAACCTCGCGGCTTATTCGCTCGGCTCCGACACCGGCGGCTCGATCCGTCAGCCCGCGTCCTTCTGCGGCGTTGTCGGCTTGAAGCCCACCTACGGCGCGGTCTCGCGCTACGGTCTGATCGCCTACGCCAGCTCGCTCGACCAGATCGGCCCCGTCGCAAAGACGGTCGAGGACGTTTCGCTCGTTTACGACGCGATCTGCAAGCCCGACAAGCGCGACTCCACCTCCAAGGGCGGCAGCGAGACCTATTCGACGCTCAATAATGACATCAAGGGAATGAAGATCGGCATCGCGCGCGAATACCTCGACGGCGTCCGCGACGACGTCAAGGAGGCTGTGCTCGCCGCAGCCGAGGTCTACAAGTCGCTCGGCGCCGAGATCGTATATTTCGATCTGCCTATCCTCAAATTCGCCCTTCCGGTTTACTATATCATCGCCTGCGCCGAGGCTTCGTCGAACCTCGGACGCTACGACGGCATCCGCTACGGCTACAAGACCGCTCACTACAACGGCACTCACGACATGATCTGCCGCACCCGCAGCGAGGGCTTCGGCGGCGAGGTGCAGCGCCGTATCCTGCTTGGCACCTATGTGCTGTCGGCCGGCTATTACGACGCGTATTATAAGAAGGCTCAAAACCTGCGCGGCACCATCATAAAGGCATTCAACTCCGCGTTCGAGAGCTGCGACGTGATCTTGGCGCCGACTGTGCCGATGACCGCCTTTGAAAAGGGTCACGCGGTCTCCGATCCCATCGAGACCTACCTGACCGATATCTGCACCGTGCCGGTCAACATCGCCGGTCTGCCGGGCGTGTCGATCCCCTGCGGCTTCAACGCAAAGGGAATGCCCATCGGAATGCAGCTCATCGGCAAGAGCTTCGGCGAGGCGGAGATCCTCAACGCGGCTTATAAATATCAGCAGGCTGCGGGCGAAAACTTCAAGGATACAAAGTGGGGTGTGAAGCTGTGAAATACGAATTAGTTTCGGGTTTTGAGACCCATATCGAGCTGCAGACCAAGACCAAGATCTTCTGCGGCTGCACAACTCAGTTCGGCGGCGAGCCCAACACCCATTGCTGCCCCGTCTGCATCGGACTTCCCGGCACTCTGCCGGTGCTCAACCGCGAGGTCGTGCGCTTTGCAATCAAGGCGGGCTTGGCGGTTCACGGCGAGATAGCCGAGGTCGCCAAGATGGACAGAAAGAACTACTGCTATCCCGACCTTTCAAAGGCGTATCAGATCAGCCAGCTCTACGCTCCGCTCATCATCGGCGGCTATGTCGAGCTCTCCAACGGCAGAAGGATCCGCCTCCACCATATCCACATCGAGGAGGACGCCGGAAAGCTCATCCATCAGCACGGCGATACCTACGTCGACTACAACCGCGGCGGCGTTCCGCTTATCGAGATCGTCTCCGAGCCCGATATTCGCTCGATCGACGAGGCTAAGGAGTATGTCGAGCGGCTCCAGCAGGTGATGCGCTGCATCGGCGTTTCAGACTGCAAGATGCAGGAGGGCTCCATGCGCTGCGACGTGAACATCTCCGTCCGTCCCGAGGGCAGCGAGACCTTCGGCACCCGCACCGAGATCAAGAATATGAACTCCATCGCCAATATCGCAAAGGCGATGGAATACGAATACGACCGTCAGGTCGACCTCATCGAGAGCGGCGGCAAGGTGGTTCAGGAGACCCTGCGCTACGACGACGCCACCGGCACCACCTCCTCTATGCGCAGCAAGGAGGACGCCCACGACTACCGCTACTTCCGCGACCCCGACCTCGTGACGATCAATATCCCGCGCGAGGAGGTAGAGGCGCTGCGCGCCGAGCTGCCCGAGCTGCCCGCCGACAGGTGCAGGCGCTATACCGACGAGCTCGGACTGCCCGAAAAGGACGCGCAGCTTCTCACCAAGTACCGCAGGATCAGCGAGTATTTTGATGCCGCCTGCGAGGGTGTGAAGTCGCCCAAGACCGTGTCGAATTTTATCATCGGTCAGATCTTCCGGCGCACAGAGACCGAGAGCGACAAGGAGCGCTTTGAGGTAGCGACCTCGCCCGAGCAGCTCAATGAGCTTGTAAAGCTGCTCGACAGCGGCAAGATCCGCAACAACCTCGCCAAGTCCACGCTCGAAAAGATGCTCGACAGCGGCAAGGGCGCGCTCGATTTCATCAGCGAGAGCGATATGGGCGGCGTAGACGACGGTGCTCTGCTCGAGCTCTGCAGGGCGGCTATCGAGGGCAATCCCAAGGCGGTCGAGGACTTCAAGAACGGCAAGGAAAAGGCGATCAAGGCGCTTGTCGGCAACGTGATGAAGAACAGCCGCGGCAAGGCTGACGCGGTAGCGGCAGAGGCGAAGATCAAGGAGCTCATCGGCTGATTTTCCCTTTTGATCAATACTGTAGAATCTAACCCCGAAGAAGCAGCGGCTCCTTCGGGGTTTTCGCGTTTCATTACAACAAAAACGGATATGCTTCCTGCTTCAAATATTGACATATTATGCGAATAATAGTATAATAAACTCATAATTTTGTGAAACATGAGGCAAAGGAGCAAGCATAGATGGCTTTATTTGAGGAATACGGCAAGGACAAGCCCGATCCCAAGACCGAGCTGTCGGAGAAGGAAAGACTTGAGAAGAGTCTGAAGCTCACGGACAGCCAGCTCCACGAGCAGCTTTTTATTCTCGGCAGGCTGTATTACGAGCTTTACGCGGACGACCCCGATCCCGATCTCAGAATGTTTGTTGATGATATAACAAAGACCCAGCAGCTTATCGAGCGTATCTGCGGCAAGCTCGTGCAATGCAAAAAGCTGCGCAGATGTCCGCAATGCCTGTTCGAGTACCCCGCGGAGCTGCCGCGCTGCCCCGAATGCGGCGCAGGCATCAGACCGCCCAAGACCTCGCCTGTGCGCCGCACTGCTCCGGAGCCGCAGAGCCGACCGAACGGACAGCCTGTACGCCAGCCCGTTCGTCAGCCCGAACGTCAGCCCGTTCGTCAGCCTGTACGTCAGCCCGAACGTCAGCCTGCGCAGCAAAAGCCGAGGCATATGCCTCCGCCCGTTAAGCTCTGCCCGAAATGCGGCTTCGAGACCCGCGAGCGCGACGCCCTGTTCTGCAATTCCTGCGGCGCGAAGCTCGTCGAAAGGAAGCCCGCCGCGATCCCGCCCGGAACGGGCTATTGTCCGCGCTGCGGAATGACCTTCACCGACCGCACCATCCGCTTCTGTCTCAACTGCGGAAACATCGTGAGGTGGCAGTAGGCTTGCGCCGTGTCGTGCGCGCGTCGTTTTTCACCGTATCAATCAGATCCCGCGTGATCTGCCTACAAGGAGGATATTATGGCAAAGAAATGTGAACACTGCGGCTCCGAGCTGCTTCCGGACGGTCTGTGCCCGAAGTGCGACATCGGCGAGAGTCAGTTTGTCGAGGGCAAGAGCGTCCCAAAGCTGCCGCCGAAGGAGATTCGCAGAGGCAAGGATCCGACGGTCAAGACCGTCGGAGCAAACCGCACTCCCGAACCGCCCAAGCGCCGCCCCAAGTGGCCGCTGATCGCTGCGGCTGTCCTTTTGGCTATGCTGCTGACAGCGGGTGTGCTCGGACTGCTCACCTACTTCAACGTGACCGACATTCCCCTGTTCAACAACCTGTTCGCGGCGCTCGATATACCCAAGCACTACGGTCAGCACGCGGTCATCTATCAGCCGCCGGCAGAGGCTGCCGAGTTAGATGAGAAAACAGGCGTGGGTTACATAAACAACATCGTGCTGATCTTCTTCAAGGAGGGTACCTCCGAGGAGGAGGCGACCAAGGTCATCGAGTCCATCGACGGTCAGGTCGTCGGAAAGATCGAGCTGATCGACCAGTATCAGGTCATGGTCAAAACGAGTAGCCTCGACGAGCTTGAGGCTCTCTGCGAGCAGCTTCGCGGCATGGACTGCGTTGACGAGGCGCTATACGACAAGGTAGTGACCCTCGAGGACAACCTCGTTCCGAACGACCCGTGGGAAAAGGAATTCACCGGCGTCGACGAGACCTGGTCTCCCGAGCATCCCAACGGCTCGAACTGGTGGGTCGACGCGGTCGACGCCGAGGGCGCGTGGGAGTATAACGACAGGCTCGCAAAGATCGGAGTAGGCGTAATGGACAACGGCGTTGACTACACCCACGACGAGCTCAAGGACGTTGTCAAATATGTACCCGAGGTCCACAGCAAGGAGGAGCACGGCACCCACGTTGCCGGAATCATAGCGGCGGCTCCGAACAACGATCTCGGAATCACCGGCCTTGTCTGGAACTGCGATATGTACACCTGGGACTGGGAGCTCTCCGACCAGCAGAAGCTTTCCTATATGGAGGGCGGCAAGAGCTGGAGCACCACCAACCAGATATACGCCGGAACCGTCGAGCTCATCGAGCGCGGCGCGAAGGTAGTCAACTTCTCGCTCGGTCAGACCGCGAGCATGAAAAACGAATACCGCTCCGAGGATGATGTGAACGCCGAGGGCAAGCTCGCCTCCGCCTATCTCTGCGCGCTGCTCGAGCGCGGCTTTGACTTTGTTATCGTGCAGAGCGCCGGTAACGGCAACGCCTACGGAGTTTCAATAGACGCGACCTACAACGGTCTGTTCTGCTCTATCAACGAGAATAACTGCACCACCAGCGACACGGTTTCCGCGGACGATATCATCAACCGCGTCATCGTAGTCGGCGCGGCTCAGAACGACGGCGACTGCTACTACAGCCAGACAAGCTGGTCGAACGCAGGTCCCCGAGTCGATATCTGCGGACCCGGCTACGCGATCTACAGCACCGTTCCCGGCAGCTATGATTACCTCAGCGGCACCTCGATGTCCGCGCCTATAGTATCTGGCGTCGCGGCTCTCACCTGGGCTGCCAACGAAACGCTCACCGGCGCCGACGTAAAGGCTATCGTCTGCAACCCCGACAACACAAAGTATGACGTCGCGGACAACACCACCCCCGACCATCCGTTAGTCAGCTCATACCGCATGGTCAATGCCCAGCTCTGCATCGAGGCGGCTTTCAATGCCAAGCAGGGCAGCACAGAGCCCTATTCTGAGCCCACTCAGGCCCCCACAGAGCCCGTCGGCTACACCGAGCCCGTCGAGCCCTACACCTATCCCAACGATCAGCCCTACACCTATCCGGACGACCAGCCCTATACCTACGAGCCCGTTCCCACCGAGCCCGTCACCACTCGTCCGCGCGATGATCAGCCGTGGAGCTGGGGCAAGATCGTCAACAACGGAAGCTGCGACATCGTCATGGTGCTCGACAACTCGAGCAGCATGAAGGGCGATCCGATCGAATACACCAAGGAGGCGGCATACGCCTTTGCTCAGAACGTGATCAGCCAGAACGCCAACGTCGGCATAGTGGCATACAACAAGACCGCCGAGTCGATCTGTGACCTTACCGCAAATCTCGAGGAGCTCAAGGCGAAGATCTACGGCATAGAGACACATTACGCCACCAATATCGAAAAGGGACTCATTGCCGCTCAGGAAATGCTCGCCGCAAGCAGCGCCGAGCGCAAGATCATCGTGCTTATGAGCGACGGCGTCCCGAACCTCGGCAAGCTCGGCGACGACCTTGTAGCCTATTCCGATACGCTCAAATCCGGAGGCATAACGATCTTCACTCTCGGCTTCTTCACCGACCTCAAGGACGCCGAGATCGTTCAGGCGCAGTATCTGATGGAGAAGATCGCCTCGACCGGCTATCACTATGAGATCGACGAAACGCACAACCTCTCCGCCTTCTTCGGAGACATAGCCGACGTGATCAACGGTCAGAAATACATCTATATGCGCGTCGCGGGACCCGCGGACATCACCGTATCCTACGGCAGCGAATCGCTGTGCTCGATCGTATCGCGCCTCTCCACAAGAGCCTCCTTCGGCACCCTCGGCTTTGAGGCTCAGGACGCTCAGCAGGCTGACAGCTTCGGCGAGCTGGGCGAGGACAGCGGAACGGTCAAGGTGCTCCGCCTCAAGGACGGCATCAACTACCGCATAAGGATCGACGGCAGCGACCAGGGCAACGTCAACTTCTCGATCGGCTACATGGACGAGAACGGCAGCTACGCCGACCTCAGAAAGTTTGAGGAGGTACCGATCATCGGCGGCGGCAGGATGGACACTGTAGCCGGCACAGGCGACAAGACCACTCTCAAGGTTGACCGCGACGGCGACGGAAACTACGACCACTACTATGAGGCGGGCATGAACGAGACCGCCCACGAGATCTCCGCTCCGAGCAATTTCAACTTCGTCTGGGTGATTGCTATAGGACTGATCGTGCTGATCATCCTCGCGGCGGTCGGACTGATAGTGTTCTTCGTTGTCTCGGGAAGAAGGAGAAAACCCGTACCGCGTCCCTACTGTTGATTGATATACAATAAAACAAAATAAACAATAAGAGCTGTCGCAAGCAGAGCGGCAGCTCTTTTCCTTTACATCGTGTTAAAAATAATATCAGTTTATGTATTTTTTCATTATACCTATTGACTCGATTGGTAAAATATGATACAATTATGTTGTTAAGCAAAGGTACCTAACAAATCAATCTGTCCCCCCAACATTCCCGGGAGAGGCGTATCGCCCTCTCGGGTTTTTTTATATTACTCTAATGAAAAAACAAAGGTCGGAAAGAACGCTTTTGAAAAGCCGTTCCTTCCGACCGATTTTTATTATTTATTTGGATTTAACCGGCTTTCTTAACAGCCTTGCCGTGTACAGCACACAGAGCACGCATACTCCCGTGTCGGCGACGACGGACATCCACATCGTCGAGAGCCCCAAGCAGGCGAGGATGATCACAGCCGCCTTGACCGCCAGCGCGAAGCTTATGTCGACGCGGATCGTGTTCATCGCCTTGCGCGCGAGCTTTATCGCCGCAGGCAGCGCGGACAGATTGCCTGCGCTCAGCACCGCGTCGGCGGCCTCGATCGCAGCCTCGCTGCCGAGTCCCATCGCAATGCCGCAGTCGCTCGCCGAAAGCACCGGCGCGTCGTTTATGCCGTCGCCCACAAAGCACATTGCCTTTGCGGACTTTTTTGTTTCGTTTACAACGCGCAGCTTATTCTCCGGAAGCAGCTCGGCGCGGCAGTCGTCAAGTCCGAGCTCTCGCGCGACCTCGAGCGCGTTTCGGCTGCTGTCGCCCGTGAGCAGAATATTCCGCTTGACGCCTAAATCCTTCAGGCGAGCGACGACCTCCTTTGCCTCGGGACGGACGGCGTCGCGCAGGACGATGGCTCCGACGAGCCTGCCGTCCGCTGTCACGAATACCGTGGAGAGGTTTTTGTACTTATCGGGGATCTTGCCGTCGAGTAGCCGGGCGCCGCCGACCTCAATACGCTGACCGCGATATTCCGCCGAGGTGCCGCGACCGGCGATCTCGCGGTAATCGGTCATTTCGAGGCTGTTTGCCGCCCGTGAGCAGATCGCCCGGGCTATCGGGTGCGCGGAATGCTTTTCGCACGCCGCCGCGAGGTCAAGCACCTGCTGCTCATTATAATCGTCCTCGGCAAAGACCTCCGTGACCTCGAGCCTGCCGGTGGTCAGCGTTCCGGTCTTGTCAAAGCCGAAAGCGTCCGCCTCGGCGAGCGCTTCAAGGTATTTGCCGCCCTTGACCAGCACTCCGACGCGCGAAGCCGCGCCGATGCCGGCGAAGTAGGCGAGAGGCACCGAGATCACGATCGCGCACGGACAGCTCGCCACCAGCACGCACAGCGCCTTGTATATCCAGTCCGAAAAGCTGCCCAAGCCGAACAGCGGAGGCAGCACGGCGATAAGTATCGCCAAGCCCACGACGACCGGGGTGTAGACCGCCGCGAACCGCGAGATGAGCCGTTCGCGGTTGCCCTTCTGAGCCGCCGCGTCCTCCACAAGCCGCAGTATCCTCGCGGCTGTGCTGTCGCCGAACGCCTTTGTCGTTCTGAGCTTCAGCAGCCCTTCGCCGTTGATCGCTCCGCTGAGCGCCTCGTCGCCCTCGGATTTTTCAACAGGCAGGCTTTCGCCCGTCAGCGCCGAGAGGTCGAGCTGCGAGCTGCCCTCGAGGATCACTCCGTCGAGAGGTACGCGCTCGTGAGGCTTGACGATGAGCGTAGAGCCTACAGCCACGCTTTCGGCGGCGACCTCGGTCTCCTTGCCGTGAGAAAGCACCGTCGCCGTGTCGGGGCGAATCTTCGAGAGCTTCTCGATGTCGCGCCGCGAGGCGTTGACCGCGACGTCCTCGATGATCTCGCCGAGCGAGAAGAGGACGGCGACCATCGCCGCCTCGACGTACTCGCCGAGGATAAATGCCGCGATAACGGCTATCGTCATCAGCAGGTTTTCGTCGATGCGCAGTTTGAACAGGTTCCTGACGCCCTTGTAAAACACCTTCCAGCCCGCAAGTCCCGCCGACACAAGGCTTAGACCGAGCACTGTGTAATGCGCCCACACCGCGTCGTGGAAGATGAGGTGCAGAGCGAGCGCCGCGGCGCCGAAAACGGCGGCGGCGATCAGCAGGACGACGTCGGGCTTTATTCCGCGCTTTTGCGGCTTCTTGTCCGTCAGCGCGCGGACGGTCACTCCGTCCTCGATGCTGTCGCAGATCTGCTGTATCTCGGCAAGCGTATTCTCTTTATCGGAGTAAAAACGGAGCTGCTTGGTGGCAAAGGTGAAGCTCACGTCGTCATAGCCCTCGGTTTCGGCGACAGCCCTTTCGATTTTACCCGCGCAGTGAGCGCAGTTGAGATTTTCCAGCACATATATACGTTGTTCCATAAGCTCACTCCAAAACGTGCTCCAGACCCATCTCGATGATCTTCTGCACATGGTCGTCGTCGAGGCTGTAATACATCTGCTTTCCGTCGCGGCGCACGCGCACCAGCTTGTTCTGGCGCAGCACGCGGAGCTGGTGCGAGATCGTGCTTTGCTCCATGCCGAGTCCCTCGGCGATGGCAAGCACGCTCAGTTCGCCCGAGGACAGGATATACATTATCCTCAGCCGCGTCGAATCGCCGAACACCTTGAACAGGTCGGCTAAATCGAACAGCACCTCGATATCGGGGATGTCGTTTGTGATATTGTTTGTTTCCATAGTATCACCCTCATACATCTGAACATATGAATAGATGTTCATTTGTTAATATTACTTTAGCACACTTTTGCCCCGATGTCAAGAGCTTTTGTCAAAAAAAAGACAGACAACACATGGCTGTCTGTCTTGATGAAATCGATTTATCAGAAACGGATCCTTTCGGCGATATAAGCGTTGAGCTCGTCGATTTTGATCCTCTCCTGCTGCATGGTGTCGCGGTGGCGGACGGTAACGCAGCCGTCGTCAACGGAATCAAAGTCGTAGGTCACGCAGAAGGGAGTGCCGATCTCGTCCTGACGGCGGTAACGCTTGCCGATGGAGCCCGCGTCGTCGAAGTCGGTCATGAAGTCGCGGCTGAGCTGCTCGGCTACCGCGCCTGCCTGCTCGCTGAGCTTCTTGGACAGGGGCAGCACCGCAGCCTTGAACGGAGCCACGGCAGGATGGAAGCGCATTACCACGCGGGTGTCCTTCTCGTCGATCTGCTCCTCGTCGTAAGCCTCGACAACAGTCGCAAGGAACAGACGCTCAACGCCGAGCGAGGGCTCGATGACGTAGGGCACGTAACGGGTGTTCTCCGCCTGATCGAAGTAGTCGAGCGCCTGACCGCTCTCGTTGATGTGCTGAGTGAGGTCGTAGTCGGTGCGGTCTGCGATTCCCCACAGCTCGCCCCAGCCGAACGGGAAGAGGTACTCGAAGTCGGTGGTCGCCTTGGAGTAGAACGCAAGCTCCGCGGGATCGTGGTCGCGCAGTCTGAGGTTTTCCTCCTTGATTCCGAGCGCGTAGAGGAAGTCGCGGCAGTAGGCTCTCCAGTAGTCGAACCACTCGAGGTCGGTGCCGGGCTTGCAGAAGAACTCAAGCTCCATCTGCTCGAATTCGCGCACGCGGAAGATGAAGTTGCCGGGCGTGATCTCGTTGCGGAAGGACTTGCCGACCTGAGCCACGCCGAAGGGGATCTTTTTGCGTGTGGTGCGCGCGATGTTGGCGAAGTTTACAAAGATGCCCTGAGCGGTCTCGGGACGGAGATAGAGCTCGTTCTTGCTGTCCTCGGTTACGCCCTGGAAGGTCTTGAACATCAGGTTGAACTGACGGATATCGGTGAAATTGTGAGCGCCGCAGTTGGGGCAGGGGATGTTCTTTTCATTAATATAGTCGGTCATCTGCTCGTTTGTCCAGCCGGCTACGTTGGTGCCGTCAAAGTCCTCGATGAGGTTGTCGGCGCGGTGACGGGTCTTGCACTCGCGGCAGTCCATCTTGGGGTCGGAGAAGCCGCCGACGTGACCGGAAGCCACCCAGGTTCTGGGATTCATCAGGATAGCGGCGTCGAGTCCGACGTTGTACTTGCTCTCCTGGACGAATTTCTTGAGCCAAGCCTGCTTTAGGTTGTTCTTGAGCGCCACTCCGAGCGGACCGAAATCCCATGTATTAGCCAGACCGCCGTAGATCTCGGAGCCGGGATATACAAAGCCTCTGCCCTTGCACAGAGCGACGATTTTTTCCATTGTTTTCTTGCTGTTATCCATAATCCTACCTCTAATCTAAAAAGTATCAAAGCAATTGTACAATGTTTTTGTTTTTATGTCAAGTCGCTGTTTTTCGCGTTTTTTCCTTTTTGTGTAAAATGCCGGTGAATGATTAAAAACTTGTCATAAATTTTCTAAAAAAGACTTGTAAAATGCATGGATTTAATATATAATGTAATTACTCAAATAATGAGTAAAATCAAAAGGAGGAATGTAAGATGAGAAAATCATCAAAGGTCATCAGCATGCTTCTCGCTGTCGTTATGGTCGTATCCTGCTTTACGGCGTTTGCCGTAATCAACGCAGCGGCTGCTGATGATACAAAAATTTATTTCGAGTTCCCGACCAGCGGTATCTGGGGTGACGCAAGCAAGGCTACCCCAAAGAACTGCTACGCTCACATCTGGGCAATCTACGGCAACGAGACCGAACTCGAATCAACCGAATTTGGCGACAAGCCCGAAAGACTGAAGAAGACCGACACCGATGGTTTGTTCTACTTTGATACTGCCACTCTCGGCACTATCGAGGAAAACGCGGACTACGGCATTATCTTCCACACCACTGCAGACGGTAAGTATCAGAGCTGCAACGTGACCTTCTCGGCTGACTGCCTCGGCGATACTCTCTACATCACCGGCAATAAGATCGAGAACCCCATGGATTCCACCAAGCTTGCTTACGAGGCTGCATGGAAGAAGAATTCCGATAAGTACGGTCCCATGAAGGCTATCACCTCCACCGGCAAGGCTGTAGGTCAGTACTTCCCCGCTCATCAGCCCAAGGCTCAGCTTATCTCCAACGCTCTGCATGACTATCTGCTCAACCCCGTAAACGAGGGCTTCTTCACCACCGAGAAGAACCTTGCTCTCTGCGAAGAGGTTGGCACCAACGCTTTGGATGTTTACAATCAGTACATCTCCGACAATGCCGCAGCTCTCGAGAACGGCACCGAGTCCGATAAGGACATGATCAAAAAGGGTGAGGAATCTCCCTACATGGTCGTTAAGCAGGTAACCGGTACCGACGCAAGCGGCAAGGAAGTTGTTATTCCTGCTCCCTCCTATGTTCAGGAGCGTCTCGGCCTCTCCGACGAGGACATCAACCCCGCTACCGAGCCCCCCGAAGAGCCCACCACCGTTGAGCCTACTACTGTAGAGCCCACCACTGCTGAGCCCACCACTGCTGAGCCCACCACTGCTGAGCCCACCACCTTTGAGCCCACCACTGCTGAGCCCACCACCGTTGAGCCCACTACCGTTGAGCCCACTACTGTTGAGCCCGTAACCGGCAGCGCAGCTCTCATGGGCGAGGATTATGCTTGGAATCCCGCGATCTCCTTCGCTGAGATGACTGCTGACGGCGACGTTTACACCTACACCTTCGAGAACGTTGCCGCAGGCGATATGTTCCAGCTCAAGGTCGTTGAGTATCCCACTCCCGAATCTCCCGCTGAATGGCACGGCGACCACGGCACCGACGCTAACGTTGAGTTTGCCGTAACCGCTCCCTGCGCAGTTACCGTTACCTACGATCCCGCTACTCAGGAGATCACCGTTACCGGCGAGAACGTTACCGATCCCGTTATCCCGATCGACGTAGTTCGCGCGGCCGGCAGTGCTGTCAAGGACAGCCCCAACTACCTCCACGGCATTAGCTGGGATCCCACAGCCGAGGTCAACACTCTCGAAGAGATCGCCGATGGCATCTACACCATCTCCTTCACCGACCTCGTTGAGGGCGAGTTCCAGCTCAAGTTCGCCGCTAACGGCGGTTGGGACGTTAACTGGGGCGGCGCCGCAGGCGAGAGACAGGTCACCGAGACCGGCTACTACTTTGAGAACGACTGCACCTACAACGGCGACAACATTGCTCTTAACTGCGAGGATGACGACGACGAGGTAACCTTCAAATTCGATCTCACCGTTACTCTCGACCTCAGAAACTACAACTCCGCTACCAAGGAAGGCGCTAAGTTCACCGCTACCTTCACCAAGGTAGAAGAGCCCGAGCCCGGCGAGAACTACATCATCGGCGATGTAAATCGTGACGGCAAGGTAGACGTTGTTGACGGTACCATGATCCAGGCTTATTCCATCGGTCTCCGCAATGATTTCGATGATTATCAGGTCATGATCGCTGACACCAACGGCGACGGTGTTGTCAATATTCTTGACGTTACCGCTATCCAGTACTATGCGGTCGGCAGATTTGACAGATCCTTCTATGCCGGCAAGGTAATGGATGTTAGGTAATCTGTAAATTTCAAACCCAAATAACTGAGGCTGTCGCTTTTACGGCGACAGCCTTTTTTAAATTTAGTCGCATTGTCATTGCTGCGCCTATCATACGTTTGTTACGGCTAAGGCTTTGCTGCCCTATCCATCGTTTTTTAAATTTAGTCGCATAGTCATTGCTGCGCCTATCATACGTTTGTTACGGCTAAGGCTTTGCTGCCCTATCCCGTGTTTTTTATATCTGTCCACATAGTCATTTCAGCGTATATCATATTTTTTACGATAAAGGATACATATGCCTCATTTCCGCATAACGGGTCACAGAAGCTCTATCTCGCCCTTATTCGCCGTGATAATGCCGTCGCGCGTCATCGCGGCGATCTCGCGCATCATCGCGCTGCGGTCGGAGCCGAGGTAATCCGCTAAGTCCGCGTAGGGCATGGGCAGCGTAAAGCGTCTGCCGCCGCGCTGGGCGAGCTGCTCAAAATAGACGGTCAGCTTGCTCCTCAGCGTGCGCTGACCCATCACGTCGAGGTGGTTGAGCAGTCTGCGCCGCGTCGCACCGAACAGGCGGTCGGCGATCAGCTCTCTGAGCTTCGCGTTATCGAGTGTGATCAGCCTGTCGTAGCTGATGAAGTCGATGTCGCAGGCGGTCTTTGCCGTAAAGATCAGATTTTCCTCTGTTTCCGGCGAGTTCATGCGGAACATATCGCCCTCGCCGTAGCAGTCCAATATCCTGCGCTGGGCGTCGCGGTTGATCGTAAACAGATACGCCGTGCCGCGCTTCATGATTCCAATTGTGTCACCTTTTGATGACTTGGTTGTAATGCTTTCACCCGTTCCGTAGTGCCTCAGTATGGGGGTGAAATGGGCGTTTAGTCCCATGATCTCTGCGTTTGTCAGGCTTACTTCAAACTTGTAATCAAACATTTTTGACCCTCCATATAATGTGCTTATTTCTTTTTTGGAATACTATATGTTGTTATTATATCATAAAACTGTTGCGAGCGCAACAGCAAATTTAAAATCTTTGCTGTATAATAGGAACCGTACCTGCGAAATGAACGACAACATATTATGAATATGCAGAAAATAAAGAAATTAACGTGAGAACGAAGGGAAGGAACAAGATGAAAATCATCAAGAGAAACGGCTCCGAAGAGGAGTTCAACATTGAAAAAATCATTAACGCCGTCCGCAAGGCGAACAATTCCTCCGACATGCCTTTTTTGACCGAGGAGCAGATCGCCGACATCGCCGACTATGTTGAGTACCGCTGCAACAAGATGAAGCGCGCGGTCTCGGTAGAGGAGATACAGGACATGGTAGAGGATCAGCTCATGGCAAAGGGCGCGTTCGAGCTTGCGCGCCGCTATGTGCGCTACCGCTACAACCGTTCGCTTATCCGCAAGGCGAACACCACCGACAACCGCATCCTCTCGCTCATCGAGTGCAACAACGAGGAGGTAAAGCAGGAGAATTCCAACAAGAACCCCACCGTCAACAGCGTTCAGCGCGACTATATGGCGGGCGAGGTCAGCCGCGACCTGACCCGCAGGATGCTGCTGCCTCCCGATATCGTGGAAGCCGACAAGCAGGGCTTGATCCACTTCCATGACTCCGACTATTTCGCCCAGCATATGCACAACTGCGACCTCGTCAACCTCGAGGATATGCTGCAGAACGGCACCGTCATCAGCGACACGCTGATCGAAAAGCCCCACAGCTTCTCGACCGCCTGCAACATCGCCACCCAGATCATCGCTCAGGTAGCCAGCAACCAGTACGGCGGCCAGAGCATCAGCCTGACCCACCTCGCTCCCTTTGTCCAGATCTCGCGCGAGAAGATCCGCAAGGAGACCATCAAGGAGTTTGAGGAGGCGGGACTGACCGTTGATGACGACAAGCTTTCGGCGATCGTCGAGCAGAGGCTGCGCAAGGAGGTCAACCGCGGTGTTCAGACCATCCAGTATCAGGTGGTGACCCTGCTGACCACCAACGGCCAGGCGCCGTTCGTCACCGTCTATATGTACCTCAACGAGGCTGAGGACGAGCAGCAGAAGGCAGACCTCGCAATGATCATCGAGGAGACCCTCAAGCAGCGCTATCAGGGCGTCAAGAACGAGGACGGCGTGTGGATCACCCCGGCGTTCCCCAAGCTCATCTACGTGCTCGAGGAGGACAACATCACCGAGGGCAGCAAATACTGGTATCTCACCGAGCTCGCCGCCAAGTGCACCGCCAAGCGCATGGTACCGGACTATATCTCCGAAAAGGTGATGCTCGAGCTCAAGGGCGACGTCTACACCTGCATGGGCTGCCGCTCCTTCCTGACTCCCGACCGTTTCACCGACGCCGGTGTGGGCAACATCGCTCACGCGCTCAACTACGTCGAGGGACAGCATAAATACTACGGACGCTTCAATCAGGGCGTCGTCACCGTCAATCTGGTCGATATCGGACTCAGTGCCAACCGCGACATGGTCAAGTTCTGGCAGATCTTTGACGAGCGCATGGAGCTCTGTCACCGTGCTCTCAGAATCCGCCACGAGCGCCTCAAGGGAACCCTTTCCGACGCCGCGCCCATCCTCTGGCAGTACGGAGCGCTCGCCCGCCTCAAAAAGGGCGAGGTCATCGATCCGCTGCTCTACGGCGGATACTCCACGATTTCGCTGGGCTATGCCGGACTCTGGGAGTGCGTTTACAGCCTGAACGGCAAGAAGCTCACCGAGCCCGAGGGCAAGGAGCTCGGACTTGAGATCATGAAGCGCCTCAACGCCGCCTGCGCCAAGTGGAAGGCAGCCGAGAACATCGACTACAGCATCTACGGCACTCCGCTCGAGAGCACGACCTACAAGTTCGCCAAGTGCCTCCAGAAGCGCTTCGGCATCATCAAGGGCGTCACCGACCGCAACTATATCACCAACAGCTACCACGTCCATGTGACCGAGGAGATCGACGCGTTCGACAAGCTCAAGCTCGAGAGCGAGTTCCAGGCGCTTTCTCCCGGCGGCGCGATCAGCTACGTCGAGGTGCCCAATATGCAGGACAACATCCCCGCGGTGCTCCAGGTCATGAAGTTCATCTACGAGAACATCATGTACGCCGAGCTCAACACCAAGAGCGACTACTGCCAGGTCTGCGGCTACGACGGAGAGATACAGGTCGTAGAGGACAGCGGCAAGCTCGTTTGGGAATGCCCCAAGTGCCACAACCGCGACGAGAGCAAGATGAACGTCGCGCGCCGTACCTGCGGCTATATCGGCACCCAGTTCTGGAATCAGGGCAGGACTCAGGAGATCCGCGAGCGCGTACTGCACCTTTAATTCAATTCGGAATGCTGAATTTCGGTCGGGCAGACAGAAGGCTCTGAAAAAAGCGTCTGTCGCCCGACCGTATTTGTCTTTATATAAATGAGTGAATAAAATGAACTACGGAGAAATCAAAACCTTTGACATCGCCAACGGCGAGGGTGTGCGCGTGTCGCTTTTTGTGTCGGGCTGCACCCATCACTGCAAAAACTGCTTCAACAAGGAGACCTGGTCGTTCGACTTCGGTCAACCCTTCACTTCGGAAACGGAGGATAAAATAATATCGCAGCTCAGCCCGAGCTACATCAACGGGCTGTCGCTGCTCGGCGGCGAGCCCTTCGAGCCGTCTAATCAGGCGGCGCTGCTGCCGTTTCTGCGCCGTGTGCGCGCCGAGCTGCCCGACAAGACTGTATGGTGCTATACAGGCTATCTCTTCGATAAAGAGCTGCTTGGCGAAAGCAGGGCGCGCTGTGAGCACACCGACGAAATGCTCTCGCTGATTGACGTGCTCGTGGACGGCGAATTCGTGCAGGATCTGTACGACATTAGCCTCCAGTTCCGAGGCTCGTCCAACCAGCGCATAATCGACGTGCCGAGTTCCTTAGCCTCGGGCGAGGTCGTCGCCTATCATCCCAAAAGCGGAAAAATCGAAATGTAAAAAACTACGGTCGACTCATAAAAGAGCCGACCGTTTTTTCAGTCAATTGTTATTGCTCTGCCTTGCGAATGCCTCGCAGAGCGCGATCATGATTATCATCAGCGGAGCGGAGATCGGCACCGAGATATTCAGCACCGCCTGAGCCGCGTAGCCCACAACGCCAGCGGCGACAGCCAAGACCGCGGGAGTCTGCTTTGCGGCGAGAAACGCGCGTCTGAGGGCGTTGCCCATGAACGTCAGATAGGCTCCCAAGCCGAACACGCCGATGGTGATCAGGTAGTTGAGATACTCGTTATGAGCCGCGTCCGTGGAGCTGTTGCCGTAGTTTTGCAGTTCCTTGAAGTAGGGCTCAAAGGCGTAGTAGAAGGTATCGGGACCCGTTCCGAACAGCTTTTGGAAGATATTCGCCTCGCCGAAGATCTTGAATGAGCGCAGCCACATGATGCCGCGGTGAGTGCCCCAGGCGTCGTTCATGCGCAGCACCTTTTCGAGGCTGCCGAGCTTGGTCTCGGTGTCGAACACGCTGAAATACAGCAGCGCGCCCAACGCTGCAAGCACAGCCGCGCCGAATACAGAGGCGAGGGCGATCGGAGCCGCCTTCGGGAGCATGAGCCCGGGCTTTTTGACGCTGACAAGCCAGACCAGCGCCGTGAGGACGGCGACGCCGCCGAGCGCGATCAAGGTGGCGTTTGAGTACAGGATAGCCTTGGAATCGTCGGCGAGCTTCTTGTAGTTGTCGTTCATCAGCGCCGAGAAGCCGCGCAGCAGCACAACGCCCGAGATAAGGCAGGTGACCGCCAGCAAAAAGCGTTTGAGCTTATCGAGGTCGCGCAGATAGACGACAAGGAACACCGCGAGGAAGACCCCGATGCCGAGCAGGCAGGAGTCGCTGTCGCAGATGATCACAGCCGCGCCGCCGAGCACGGTCGAGACGAGGTATAGGATCCTTGCCCAGAGCCGCTTAGTGTGGACGGACATCGAGAGCACGACCGGCAGAGAGACGCAGATAAAGCTCGAAAGCATATTCTTGTTGCCGATGGTGGCGAGAAATTCTGTGTAGACCTGTTCGTTGTCGACGAACTCCTCGAACATATTGAGCGGGTCGACATAGAAGCCGTTGAGCACGGTCAGCAGATATACCAGACCGCAGCCGATCGCCATGCCGATGAACGGCAGCTCGCTGAATTCAAAGAGCCTTGTGATCAGGAAATAAACCAGCACATATACCAATATCAGCAGCAGGCCGTTGTTTCGTCCGACTCCGCTCCATTCGCCCAAAAGCGCGAGCAGGGGATGAGGCGAGAATATCGTGGAGACCGCGCAGACGAACAGCAGCGTCAGCGCCGCCCAGTCCGTGACGGAGATCGGCTTGATTTTCAGACTGCTCTCTTTTTTCGTCGAGCCCAAATTGATCAGCAGCACCATGATCTCGGCAATGACAGCCACAGCCGAAATAGCGCAGAAGAAATACAGCTTTTCGTGGCGAATGCCGTAGAAGCCGTTGTCAAAATGCAAAAACGGCGGCTTTGCGTTTGCAAAAACCTGAACGAAAAGCGGAAACACCGTGAACATCAGCAGCAGGTAGAGGTTGACGACCGTTCCCGCGAGGCTGACCTGCCGTTTTTTCGCCGGCTTAGGCTTATTATTTGAATTAGCCATATAAAAATCCTTTCTGTTGAGCATACACACTTATTTTATACCGTGTTTATGTGATTGTCAATCAAAAAAAAGGATTGTAATTGCCCGGATTTCATGCTACAATAATGTCGAGAGGTGATGATGAATTGAAAAAGCTTGTAATAATCGGTTTTGACGGCACTATTGCGGACACCTCGCCGGGAATACTGTACTGCATGAACATGACCGCGATCTCCATGGGCTACAAGCCCGTGGCTCACGACGCGCTCTACGGAGTCATCGGCGTTTCGCTTGAGCAGGGCTTTAGAAGCCTTTACGGGATGAAGGAGGACGAGATAGAGTACGCCATGAACAACTACAGCAAGCTCTACTCCATGAAGGGCGAGGAGATGATCCTCATCTATGACGGGATCGCCGAAGCCCTCGCAAAGCTGAAAAATGCCGGCTGTAAGCTTGCGCTCGTCACCCAGAAGAACGAGAAATTCCTCAACAATATGCTCTCCGTCTACCGCAGCATCGGCAGCCTGTTCGACCTCGTCTGCGCCACCAATGTAGACGTGGACATCGAAAAGACCGATATGCTGCGCAACGCCTGCAGCACGCTCGGGATCCCGATCGAGGACTGCGTGTTCATAGGCGACAGCTACGTAGACGCCCTCGCCGCCAGAGAGATCGGAATGGACTTTGCCGCCGCGCTGTACGGCTGGGGCTTCCGCAGCGAGGAGGACGCCGAGCAGTATAACTGCAGGGCATACCTCGGCAAAGCAAGCGAAATCTATATCAAGCTGTCGTCGCTTTAGAGCGGCGGCAGTTTTTGCATGATCCGCGGTCAGACCGGCTATTGACAAAGCCGCGGATTTAAGCTATAATCAATAGCAGCAATCGGGGTGTAGCGCAGCTGGTAGCGCGCCTGCTTTGGGAGCATGTAACCGGGTTTGCCGGTCGGCTTTCTTTGACAGGCAAAAATCCGCATAAAATCTGGCTTTTGGGGATAGTTCCACCCCTCAGACAAAGGTCGAAAAACAGCTTTGACCACATGTCTGACCACAACTCCGACCACATTTCAGATTATTTCGGGGTGTAGCGCAGTTGGTAGCGCGCCTGCTTTGGGA
>CACWKB010000019.1 GCA_902761375.1 uncultured Ruminococcus sp.
GCTCGCGTTACCTCTCAATACGGGATAGCTCATCTCAGTCACGCGCAAAACCGGTTTCCCGGCTCCGACAGAAATAATGTATCCCTGTTCCTCGAGCTTTTCGATGATGTATTTTATTTCCATCGCCTTGACGTCATTCATTATTCCAAAGGTAGACTGGCGGTCGAGCCTTGCCCTTCTTATTTTGTCCGAGGACACACCGCGCAGTACATCCGAAATCATTTTTACGCCGTAATTCTGTCCGGTTCTTATGATGCAGGACAGGATTTTTTGCGTTTCAACGGTAACATCAACGACTTCAAATTCAGTAAGGCAATTAGAGCATTTTCCGCAGGATTCTTTATGCTCGTCACCAAAGTATTTTAGCATATATCCGCGAAGGCAGTCGCTTGTGGTGCAGTAAAACACCATTTGCTTCAAACGTTCTTCTTCACGTTGCCGGAAAAACTCCTTTTGTTCCGGAGATAAACCATCGTTGTCATTATTGTTTTCTATGAAGTATTTACAGGTGCTGACGTCGGCTTTGGAATACATCAAAATGCAGTCCGCGTCCTCGCCGTCACGCCCCGCGCGGCCGGCTTCCTGATAATAGCTTTCGATATTCTTCGGCATATTGTAGTGGATAACAAAACGCACATCGGATTTGTCGATTCCCATTCCAAAGGCGTTAGTCGCTACCATAACGGTTTTGCGGTCATAAACAAAATCGTCTTGATTCTTAACGCGCTCCTCATCCTCCAAGCCCGCGTGATAGCGCGTTGCGGATATCCCGCGCTTATTAAGCAGATCACATACTTGCTCGACTTTTTTGCGGGTCGAGCAATATACGATTCCGGACTGATTCTTTCTCTCCCTGATGAGTTTTAGAAGCTCAGCGGATTTTTTATTAGGCCTTAATACCGAGAAAAACAGATTCGGGCGGTCAAAGCCTGTTGTTACAACAGTTGGGGTATTAAGAATCAATAATCGGATGATGTCACTTTTGACTTCCTCGGTCGCGGTTGCCGTAAACGCTCCGATAACAGGGCGGCGATCCAGCCTTGAGATAAATGCGTTGATATTAAGATAACTCGGGCGGAAATCCTGTCCCCATTGTGAAACACAGTGCGATTCATCAACGGCGATCAAAGAAATATCCGCATTCATAGCGAACCGCAAAAATGAATTCGATTCAAGCCTTTCCGGAGCGACATAGATGATTTTGTATTTGCCGAGCTTTGCGTTTTCAAGCGCTTTATTATACTGCGCGTCGGTCAAAGAACGGTTCAAATAAGCCGCGCTGACTCCCTGCTGAACCAATGCGTTGACCTGATCCTTCATCAACGAAATCAGGGGAGAGATAACCAAAGTTATTCCGCTCATCATTATAGCCGGGATCTGATAGCACAGAGATTTTCCAGCGCCTGTCGGCATTATTCCGAGGACATCTCGCCCCGAAAGCAAAGCGTCAACCAACTCTTCCTGCCCGTTGCGAAAAGAGCTATATCCAAAATATCGCTTTAGCACTTCATACTTATCCGCTGCCATCAAATCACCGTCCAACATATACGAACATATGTTCTTTTATTTATATCGTAACACTATTGCGTATGATAGTCAATACTTTTTTCTGTGTTTATTTGTGTTAAAACAATTCAGTTATGTTCGTATAAAGATTTTTGTTTATCGTCTATAATTTTATACTTACGCCTATATTAACATTATATCATAAAATGTCACTCTTGCAATGATAATGTAAGAATTTATAAAAAATCTATAATTAGAGCATAGATTGATTATATAAACTTATATAATCAATTAAATTAAAAATCTTCATAAAATCGCAAATAAAACTTGATATTCTACGATATTAGATGTATAATATATTCATAGGAGGCGATGTTATGATAAGTAAGTTCTCATTTCAAAACTTTAAATCATATCAAGATGAAACTTGTTTTGATTTTCAGGCTGTATCCATTCCGGAATTTGATGATACATTAATAAAGAGAAAGAGTGTTTCTTCTTTATTGCCTGTCAGCGTAATATATGGACCAAACGGCGGAGGCAAGTCGAATTTGTTGATGGCGCTTATAAGTTTGATCAGTATTGTCGTTTTGCCTATTGCCAAACTTGAAAAAACCAGAACTTCTGTTTTTCAGCAACACACAAAAATCAAGCCTTTTGCTTTTGATGTCAGTTCCAAGAATGAACCAACTGTTTTTGATTTATTTTTCAGGACAGAGGAAAAGGAATTTAGATATTATCTCTCAGTTAAAGATGATGAGATTATTGATGAATGCTTATATTGGAGAGCTTTTACCGGCAAAAAAACAGCAACGGTTTTTGAAAGAGAGAGGGAAAAAATAGAACTTGGCAGTGGCATAAGGTCAAAGTCCATCAATACAGAGGTTAATCCCAAAATGCCGTATCTGTCTTTTTTGGCAATCAATTATGATATTCCTGTTATTGCGGAAGCACAAAAATGGTTTGAATCTTGTATTATGATAAACTATGCCAATTGGAGGTCTGAGTTAAGTATATATGTTCAAGAGGACGATTTTTGGAAATCAAATGTCTTAACCTGTTTGAATGATATGGGTGTTGATATTTCAGACTATAGGTTTGATGATAATGAGAATCAATTCTATCTGCAAAGAGAGGTTTTGGGTCAAAAGTATGAGCTGAATTATGAAGACGAATCTGCCGGAACCAAAAAGCTGTTTACTGTGATTCCGTATATTTTGTTGGCGTTACAGCAAGGTAGGCTTGTTATTATAGATGAGTTAGACGCAAAACTCCATCCGAAGTTGTTGCGTTATATCATTTCGTTATTCAAAAATAAAAATATAAATAAATACGGCGCACAGCTGTTATTCACATCGCATGATTTGACTACAATGAACAATAGGGTGTTCAGAAGAGATGAGATTTGGTTTGCGGCGCTCAATGAGTCAAGAAGCAGCGAAATATATTCTTTGTATGATTTTAGAACCGAGAAGGAGAATCATGTCAATAACACAGCCTCGTATTCAAAGCAATACTTGGAGGGAAGATATGGAGCTGATCCATATTTAAGAAATTTCCTTAATTGGGAGGAAGACAAATGAGTTTGAAACCTCCGAAACACAGTGAATGGTTGAAGGAAAGAACAAGTAAAAAACGCGATTTGCATCTGGATTATAATCTTATTATCTGTGAGGGAACAAAAACAGAGCCGAAATATTTTAAGGCATTGAAGGATCGTGTAGAATTAAAAGAGGCAAATAGAGTTCAGTTTGAAATCGTAGGGGCAGGATTAAATACCCGTGGATTGTTTGAATATGCTCAAAAGCTTGTGCAAGAAAGTCCGAATGGATACAGTCATGTATGGTTAGTATATGATAAAGATGATTTTCCGGCCGACAATTTCAACGTAACAGAAGAATTGTGTAGAAACAATAGTTCTGAAGATGGTGTAGAATATCATGCGATATGGTCAAACCAATGCATTGAGTTGTGGTTTTTGTTGCACTTTATGTATTTGCAGTCTGATTTACACAGAGACGAGTATTTCCCAAAGCTGACCGAAAATCTTGGGGAACACGGAGCATATGCCAAGAATAGGGAAGATATATTTGATATATTGTATCCGAATCTTGATTTCGCAATAACAAATGCGCGTAAACTTGATATGGTGAATCAAGGAAAAACACCGACTCAATCCGCTCCCGGGACTAAGGTTTTTGAAATCATAGAGAAGTTCAGGGACTATTTAAATGATACAGATGAATAGATAGGTAATACCTTCATTTCAAATCAACCTCCAGTTTGGCTAGAAAACAGGCTTACCGATGGTGATGCGGAAAAATCACAGAATTTATAGTCAATTGATTTGCCAAGTCAAATAATTTGACGTTTTTTCGCGAACAACCATTCGATGGAAAAATCTTGTTATCATAAAATCCAATGTTTATGCCAATACTCGATATTTTATGATAAAATATTTTTTGGTTAAGACTTGACAATCGCACCTGCTGCGGCGGACACCATACTTGCTTATTTTGCCGACACAAAGACAAAGCCGCAGGATTACGACATCGTTTACACCGGCGATTTGGGCGAGGTGGGGAGCAGGACGCTCTGCGATCTGCTGTTGAAGGAGGGGATAGAGCTTCGCGGCAGACACGACGACTGCGGTTTGATGATTTACGACCGCGAGGCTCAGGATGTTCACTCGGGAGGCTCCGGTGCGGGCTGCTGCGCCTCGGTGCTGTGCTCGAAGATACTCGGCGAGCTCAGCGTCGGCAGGCTTCACAATGTGCTTTTCGTCGCCACGGGCGCGCTGTTGAGCACGACCACGGCTGGTCAGGGCAAGTCGATCCCGAGTATCGCCCATCTTATCAATCTTGTCAGCTGACGTGACGCATCTTCACATTATCCTGTATAATAACGTATGGTTGTAAAATCCTTGACGTAGTAATCAATTAAAAAACAAAAGTGAGAGCCAAAAACTGCTTTACCGTGCGTTTTGGCTCTCGTTGTTATTTGTTGATTGATGTACGGCTTTAACAATATCAAAGACGTGAAGAATCTTCACCTGCACTTCACATTATAGAAGCAGAGAATGAATACTGTAGTCATCATTCAATCCTCCCGCAGATGATCCGATTTATATTATCTATTATAAATCCTTGCGCAGCACGGTTATAAAGGACTATCTTATACCAGTTACCGTCGTCGTTGATTCGTGTTTCGCTTGTCATTCCGAGCTCCTTGCCTTTTGGTGTTGGGAGCTTGTAGTTTTTGCCGTTTATTGTCGCTGCTTTTAAAAACTCATTTTCCAGCAGCCATTCCGTGATATCCGTTGCTTTCAGTTTTTTGCAGTTTTGATCTTTGTTGAGGTCGTTGATTCTGAATGTGATTTCCGAAACTGATATAGGCTTATCGGAGTATGCAAAGTAATTCAATCTGTCGGCGTCCATAGCAAACGGTGCCGTTCCGTTTTTGTCGGGTTTATATTTCCTGATCACATTCAAGAACGCCTCGCCGTATTTTTCGAGCTTGTTTGCGCCGACGCCGCTGACCGACAGGAATTCAGCTTCCGTCGTCGGCATTATCCTGCACATATCGGCGAGGGTCGCGTCGGAGAAGATCACGAACGCCGGCACGCCCTTCTTTTTTGCGAAATACGTTCTTACAACCTTCAGCGCGTCGAACAGCTCGGGATCAACGTGGTGGCGCTCTGATTTTGATACTATTGATCTCAACTTTCGCGCCTTGCAGATTTTGACGCTTGAGTTGCCTCTCAATACCGGATAGCTCATTTCGGTCACGCGCAAGATCGGTTTTTCCGCTCCGACCGAGATGATGTACTCCTGTTCCTCGAGCTTTTCGATGAGGTATTTTATCTCTGCCGCCTTGACATTTTTCATGATGCCAAAGGTCGACTGGCGGTCGAGCCTTGCCCTTGTGATTTTGTCGGTGGATACTCCGCGCAGGACGTCGGTGATCATTTTCACGCCGTAATTCTGACCCGTCCTGATGATGCAGGAGAGTATCTTCTGCGCTTCAACGGTAACATCGACGGTCTCGAATTCCGTCAGGCAATTCGAGCATTTGCCGCAGTAATCCTTGTGTTTATCGCCGAAATATCGAAGCATAAATCCGCGCAGGCAGTCGCTCATGGTGCAGTAAAACACCATCTGCTTGAGGCGTTCCTCTTCTCTTTGTCTGAAGAAATCCTTTTGCTCTTGGGATAAGTCCTCGTTGTCCTCGATGTTTTCTATGAAGTATTTGCACGTGTTGACGTCTGCCTTCGCGTAGAGCAAAATGCAGTCCGCGTCAACTCCGTCACGTCCGGCTCTGCCTGCCTCCTGATAGTAGCTTTCAATATTTTTCGGCATATTGTAGTGGATCACAAAACGCACGTCGGATTTGTCGATGCCCATTCCGAAGGCATTCGTCGCGACCATCACATCCCTGCGGTCATATACGAAATCGTCCTGATTCCTGACGCGCTCATCATCCTTCAATCCCGCGTGATAGCGCGTCGCGGAGATCCGGTTACGGTTCAATAGGTCACAGACTTCCTCGACCTTTTTGCGGGTCGAGCAGTAGATTATTCCGGATTGACCGTTTCGCTCCTTTATGAGCTCGAGCAGCTTAGAGGAGTTGTTTTGAGGCCTCAGTACCGAGAAAAACAGATTCGGGCGGTCAAAGCCCGTTGTAACTTTGAGGGGATCGTTCAGATTTAATAATCTGATGATATCATCCTTGACTTCCTCGGTGGCGGTCGCGGTGAACGCGCCTATCACCGGGTGGAGGTTCAGCTTTGAGATGAACGAATCGATATTCAGATAACTCGGACGAAAATCCTGTCCCCATTGAGATACGCAGTGGGCTTCATCGACGGCGATCATGGATATCTCGGCGTTCAACGCGAACCGTAAAAACGAGCTCGATTCAAGCCTTTCGGGTGCGACGTAGATTATCTTGTATTTACCGTTTGCGGCGTTCGCAAGCGCTTTATTATACTGCGCTTCGGTCAGGGAACGGTTCAGATACGCCGCGCTGACGCCCTGCTGAACCAGGGCGTTGACCTGATCCTTCATCAGCGAGATGAGCGGCGAGATGACAAGGGCGATCCCTTTCATCATAATAGCCGGGATTTGATAACAAAGCGATTTGCCGGCGCCGGTCGGCATGATCCCGAGAACGTCTTGACCTGCAAGCAGAGCGTCGACCAGCTCCTCCTGCCCGTTGCGAAAAGAGCTGTAACCAAAGTATCGCTTTAACACCTCAAACTTATCCGCCGCCATCAAATCACCGCCTTGTTTACGCGAACGTATATTCGTTAATAATATCATATCACTAAGGATTTATGCAGTCAACAAAAATCCCGATTCATACGATCATTATTTTAAAAGCGATCGTATGTACCGGGATGATTATTTGGATTTATTATCGTATCTGCCTCAGCAGTTCTTGACGCAGATGCAGATCGGGATGTTGCTCTCGTTGTCGAGCACGGCGATCATGAAGGGGTGGTCGAGTGTGAGAACGTCCTTGTCAGTCTCCGCGCTCGGCACGGATTGGGAAATAGGGGTGCCGGTGGTGATACCGCTCGCCGTGAGGCTCAGACAGCCTGAGTAGTCGCAGACGTCGTTCAACCTCAGACCTTCGGTATGAGCCATGCTGGAGAAGTTCGCCTTGTCGGTGTAGAGCGAGGAAAGTCCGCAGCTTTTCACCGCGGGGTCTAAGCACACACCGTCGGTCGTATTCTTGCAGACCGTTTCGGGGAGCTGGACGGGGATTTTCTCGGTGATGTTTACCGAGTCGAGCAGCGCGCTGAGCTCGACCGAGTCGAAATGCGCGATATAACTGTCGATCTCCTCGTCCTTGGGCATGATATACAGCAGCTTGAGCGGGTTTTTCATCGTGTATTTCAAAACTCCCTGCGCCGCGTCGGTGTGGACATAGCTTTCCTCGGAGCAGAGGTAGACGGCTTTGCCTGTCTTTCCGTCCGAGCCCGTAAAATCGCCCTTTTTGATATTCTCAGCCGAATAGCCTCCGAGCCAGTAATCGCCGAGCCTGAGCCTCGAGAAGAGGCGCAGCGTGTTCGGCTCGACGCTGCCGCTGTCAAGCGCGCAGTCGTAACGCGCCGAAAGCTTTTCAAAGGCGTTGTCGTCGCCGAAGGGAAAACGGAAGATATCCGCGCCGTAGTAATTGGCGTTCAGCGTCAGGAACGGGGTGCGGACATCGGTTTCGTCGTCGATCATATACACGTTGTCGAGCGTCAGGAATACATTGGGATCGCCCTCTGCCTTTTTGCCCGACAGCTCGTCGGTCTTGCCCAAGCCGACGGAGTTCACGGCGAGCAGGCGGCTTTTGAAATATGACGAGCACTGATTCAGCATTTCGTCGTCGAGTCCCAAGCCGAGCGCGAGCTGCAGATCCTGAGCGGTTCCCTTGGCGGCTCCGTTCGTGAGCAGCGAGAGATTCAGCGCAGTACCCACGGGAGACATCATAAAGCCCTCGGTCTCGTTCCTTTCGGCGGCTGCTGCGTAATGCATTCTGAACAGCTTCAGCTCAAAATTCGTGATGAGCTGTGCGTAGTTGTTATAGGCGGACGGCGGCTCGACCGCGCCGTCGGAGTAGTTGTAGGTATCCTCGACGGAGGCGGTGCGCTCATAATCCTTGGAAAGCTCCCAGGCGGCAGGGACTCCGTCCTCGGTGCAGGCGCACAAGCCGCAGAGCGCGGCGATTATTGCGATAAAAGAGATGATATGTTTTTTCATTCAGCGGCACTCTCCGGAAGCTGTTTGGGCGAGCAGAGCTGGACCGCGAGGCGGAAGATATGCTCCGCGGCGTTGGGCTGAGCCATGTTGCGGCAGCTCTCGCGCATTTTTTGGAGTCTCTCGGGGGAATTGAGCAGCGCGACGATCTGAGCCGCGCCCACGTCCTTTTCGATCAGAATAGCGGCGTTCTGGCTTACCAAAAACTCCGCGTTCTCGCGCTCCTGACCCGGGAACGCGCTGTAGATCGCCATCGGAAGCTCGCAGGCGATGCTCTCGGTGACGGTCAGACCGCCGGGCTTGGTGACGATCAGGTCGGAAACGTGCATATAATCCTCGACGTTGTCCACAAAGTAGAGAAGCTTGGTGCTGCTCTTTGAGTCGAGCGCCTCGATCTTGCGCTGAAAATGATCGAACAGCCTGATGTTTCTGCCCGTGATAACGATCATCTGGATATCCGCCTCGCTGCGGACAAGCTGCTGATAGAATTTCAGCACTCCGGTAACGCCGAAGGAGCCCGCCATCAGCAGCACGGTCGGCTTGTCGGGATTCAGCCTCTCGCGCGCGCAGATCTCGGCGCGGTCCGCCTTTTCGGTGAAGCGGTCGAGGGTCGGGATGCCGAGGGCGTATATCTTGTTCTCGTCGACGCCGAAGGTCTCGACCAGCTTTTGCTTCATCTGGGGCTGAGGGATGACGAACGCGTCGATGTTGGGCGAGATATAGGTGCGGTGGGCGTCGTAGTCGGTGATCAGGAGAATGGTCTTTGTGGTGAGCTTTCCCTTTGCCTTGAGGCGTGACACCATGTTGCCGATGAAGGCGTGACAGATTATGATCACGTCGGGAGCGTGCTTGCTGATGACCTCGAGCAGCTTGCGCGACATATTCTCGTTTGACTTCATCACGGCGCGCGCGGCGAGCTCCTGGCGGTCGGTGATCTTGTAGAGCTGTCCGTAGAACTCGGGCGTTTTGGTAGCCATGATATAGTAGCCCGTACAGACGGACTTGTTGTAAAAGCGGCCGATGGCGCGCATTCCGTCGACGACGGAGACCTCGGTTTCGGGGCTGATCTCCCTGATCTTAGCCTCGATCGCAGCGGCGGCGCGCTTGTGACCTCCTCCGGTGGAGGCGGTAAAAATCAATACTTTCATAATCAATACCTGCTTTAAGAAGTTTGCCATTGTTATTGTATGGTTAATTTAATTATACAGCAAAAGAAAAAATTTTTCAACAGATTTTTTGCAGAGATGACAAGGTTTTTGGCCGTTATTTGAGGCGCGAACAGGGGAGAGCGAGCCGTGTTTCGGCTCATAGTCCGCAGAATATCAGTATTATACAAAAAAGTGCAAATTTTGTAGGCTTATATTTCGGTTTTGTCACTTCCCTTTTAAAAATAATTATAGTACAATTATTATTAAGCATAATAACAGTATGCTTCATAAGAACAACAGCAGGCGCTGTGCGCCTTGTAATAATTTTTTGTATTTTCGGGGTGAAATATGAAAGCCGAAAAAAAACCTGCCGCCGAGGAACCGATGGTAGATATTTCTCAGGGCTACATCCGCGTAAGGCATTACAAGGAGGACAAGCCCGCACGCCATTCCACGGGCAGCGGCGCGAATAAAAAGAAGATAATCCTCATCGCCGGTATCGTCGCCGGAGTCGCGGTGCTCGGAGCCGCAGGCTTCTTGATTTTCAACAGCCTGTCGAACCGGGTCAATCTGCCCGCCTCAACCGACGACAAGACCTTTGTGTTCTCAAACAAGACCGTGATCTCGGGTATCGACGTCACGGGCAAGAATCTCAGGCAGACAAAGCTTCTGCTCAGCCTCAACGAGAAGAGCTTCATCAAGCCCGTCAATATCTCGGTCAAGGCAGGGGATAAGGAAGCCACGCTCACCGAGGCGGATTTCGACTACAGCTATAACATCGACGCGGTGATCGAGCAGGCTAAGCAGGACGCCTTCAACGGAGTCCGCTCGAACGGCCCCGACGGTCTGACCTATTCGGTAAACGCGACCGCCACCGAGGATTCGATCAACTCTAAAACCTCGTCGGTCTGCAAGAAGTTCAATACAAAGCCTATAAACGCTCACGTCACCACCTTCCATCCCTATTCGGACAACCGCTTTGAGATCGCCGAGGCTGAGGACGGCTGCAAGGTAGACGAGACCGCGCTGAAGAACAGCCTTGTCTCGGCGCTCGGCGGCCAAGATGAGTCCTGTGTGATCGAAGCCAAGGTCGAGACCGAGCACGCCGACTGCGACGCCGCTACCCTCAAGAGCAAGCTCGTGAAGCTCGCGTCCTACGAGACCTACTCCTACAATACCGAGAACGGCACCCACAATATGGGAGTCGCGCTCAGCTCCTGCAACGGCTCCATCATCGAGCCGGACGAGACCTGGTCGTTCAACGAATGCACCGGCGACTCAAACCTCGCCTCCAACGGCTACCTGCCCGCGAACGTCATCTCGAACGGAAAGATCGAGCAGGGCAACGGCGGAGGTATCTGTCAGGCGAGCTCGACTATATATAACGCCGCAATCCGCTCCAATATGACGATAGTCGAGCGCTACTCTCACAAATGGGCTTCGACTTATGTGCCGACCGGACTTGACGCCACGATCGACTATCCGGGGCTCGACCTCAAGCTCTCGAATCCCTCGAAGTTCCAGATGTTCCTCGAGTGCAAGCTTGTGGACAGCACCCTCTACGCCACGATCTGGGGCGTAAAGGAGGGCAACTACGACGAGATACACACGAGCAACCAGCTCGTTTCCTCCGACAGCAGCGGATATTCCGTAAGGGCTTGGCGCGTGTATCTGAAGGACGGCGCCGAGATCAACCGCGAGGAGCTCCCGAGCTCCAGATACGACCCCGAGCACGGCATGGTCTTTATCGAGGCGGACAACGATACTCAGGCGGTCGATTCCGACGTGGACGACCTCGAGCCTTCGTCCTCTCAGACCGAGTATTCCGATATCCCGTCACAGTCGAGCGAGGATTCCTATTCGGAACCCGAATACACCGAACCCGAGCCTGACCCGTGGACAGAGCCCGAGCCCGATCCGTGGACAGAGCCCGAGCCCGACCCAACCCCCGACCCGTGGACAGAGGGCGGAGAATAACATTATATATCATCATCGCCGCCGCAGATCATATGGTTTGCGGTGGTTATTTTTTTGGGAAAAACAGATTTTTTGTGAATTTCAATATAAATGCTTTACTTTTCTTTAAAAATACGATATAATATAATAGAAAAATTATAAACCATTATATATTTTTGTGTATTTTATAAAGGAGATGTGCAAATGTCAGACAAGGAAACTTGGAAACAAACAGGAACAGGCTTAGGTCACGCTTTCCGCGATTTAGGCAAAACGCTCATCAATACCGGCAAAAAGGGCGTAGATCACGCCGTGGACTGGGCAGGCGGCGACAATCAGCCCCAGGAGGAGCTCCCTCAGCAGGGACAGGCTTCCGAGCAGTCGCCTTATGATCCCCGGAAGGCGCAGTATGTTCAGCCCCCGGCAAACCAGCCGACGGCTGCTCCCACCGGCAAGCAGGACATGAATCAGCCCGCGCCCTATATTCCTCAGGCTCCGCCTGCACAGCCTGCCGCACAGCCTGCCGCGCAGCCCGTTGTCGAGCAGGGAGGAAAATTCCAAAACAAGGCTCAGGTGCTCACCTTGCCCAATAATCCCAACGAAACCTTTGCCGCGCTTAAAAGAGCGATTGACAGGATCGGAAACTGCAAGATCACCGGAGTGGACGAAAACAACCGCTCGCTGCTCGTCAATACCGGCGTAAGCGCGTTTTCATGGGGAGAGCGCGTGACGGTCAACGTGATGCAGGGTTCGAACGGAGGCTCGGCGGTCGAGGTCATCTCCGCGCCCAAGACCGGAGCCGCTGGCAATATCGGCGACATGGGCAAGAACAACCGCAATATCGCCGCGATCTTCAACGCGCTCCAGGCTGAGCTCGGAGCGTCACGGCAAGCTCCTGCGCAGCCGGCTCCTCAGCCCGCTGCACAGCCCGCGGTAGATCCCTCTATGCTCGTCGCGGACGAGATCAAAAAGTTAGCCGCTCTGCGAGATCAGGGCATCCTCACCGACGAGGAATTTACCGAGCAAAAGCGCAGGCTTCTCGGATTCTGATTAGCGATTTTGAAAGGAATGAACAACATGAAAATGAAAAAGATAATCGCGATAATAATCGCCGTGCTGCTGGTGCTGAGCGTTGCGCCCATCACCGCCTTTGCCGAGAACGGACCGGCAGTGCAATCCTTTGCTTTTATCAACATTTACAGCAATACCTCGGAAGAAGACCACTACACTGTGTTCGGCAACGGCGAAGCCCACAATGACGCCATCGAGGGCGCGACCTATGACCTCGCGACCAACACCCTCACCCTCAAGGACTTCAATCATCCCGAGCTCTCCATGAGCACCAATATGATGGGCGATGATTTCAAGCTCGTTATCGACGGCGAGTGCGCTCTTGATATGATGTACATCTGGGGCTGGGGCTACGGCGGAAGCCTCAATATCCAGGGCACCGGCACTCTCACCGTCAACGAGAGCAAGAGCCGCGACTGCTCGATAATGATGAACGCCGAGGGAAGCAAAGCAAACCTGAATTTCGGCAAGGACGTCAAGCTCAACCTCTACGGCAAGGAGCAGGTCGCAAAGATCAATTTTTCGACCTACAGCGACCTCGCGACCGGTATCAATTTTGAGAACGGTCAGAAGATACCCGTAGTTTCCGGAGTACAGACCGATTTGGAGCCTAAATACATCGAGTATATCGAAGTTGAGGATCTTGACGACATGTGGTGGACGACTTACGGGCTCAACGTAGCCTGCGCGACCGAGACCGACCCCAACGTGATCTACGCAGCGAATTATGTAGAAGAATATGATTCATATTATGTCAGAAGAATAATCAAGCTCGAGGATTACGATGCTTATATCGAGGATGACGACTTCGGAAATTACGGCACTCTCACGCTTACCTCCGAAGAGTTTGCCGAGTCCGAATACTCGCTCGTGACCGAGAACCTTCCCGTTCAGCAGCTCTACACCACCGAATGGGCGGAGGAGCACAATCGCGGTCTCGAGGCTGACAAGCTTGTAAGGGAATCCGACCCGGGTGCGATCTATGCCTGCAACTACAGCTGGACTATCGACAGAGAGCATCCCGACGGGTATTATATCGATCGTCTTGTATGGGACGAGGACATCGAATTCTATGTACCCGACGCGGAATTCGATTACATAAGCTATGATCCCGACGAATTCGCCGCTTCCGATTTCAGCTATGTTATAAACGATGACCTTGAGCGTGAGACCGTTCGCTATCTCGACGACTACACCGGTATCGACAATTACGGCTATACCGATCCCCTTGTTAAAAAGGACGGCGATCCCGACGGCGTATATATCGCCGTGGAGTATTCCTTTGAAGGCGAAATGAAGTATTGGGTGACCGAGCTTGTTTACAACGAGAAGAGAGGCTACTACTTTGAGGGCGAGACAGGCGTATGGCTCAAGCCCGAGGAGCTCGAGGCTAACGGCTACAGCATCGTCTATGCCGAGCAGCCCACCAAGTGCAGGGTAGAGTATACCCAGAGAGTCACCCTCAGCCAAATGAACCTCTATGAGGACGCTCAGGGCAATATCTATGCCGCTCAGAAGAGCTGGGCAAACACGGTCTACGATTTCTCCGAGAACAACAAAACAGAGGTGCTCGGCAAGGAATACTACTTCATCACCGAGAACAAAGACGTGGACTTTGATTTGCTCACCCCGATCCTCGAAAATGTGGAGTACGAGGGCTATTACGGCTACTTGATCGACACCGACGAGCTGCATTACAACGAGGGCGCCGTTCCCGAGCCAGAATTCCTGCTCGGCGACGTAAACGGCGACGGCAAGATCTTGGTCGACGACGCTACTCTTGTTCAGAAGCACGTCGCGGGTCTTATCACCCTCACCGGCAACGCGCTCAAGGCTGCCGACGCGAACGGCGACGGCGTGATCATGGTAGACGACGCTACTCAGATCCAGAAGTACGCCGCAGGCATCATCGACAAATTCTAAAGCATAATTTACCCCGACCGACGGTTATCATTTTTGATGACCGTCGGTTTTTTTAGGTTAGGGGTTAGGATTTAGGGATTAGGGGTTAGGGGTTAGGGATTAGGAGTTAGGGGTTAGGGATTAGGAGTTAGGGGTTAGGGATTAGGGGTTAGGGATTAGGAGTTAGGGATTAGGAGTTAGGGGTTAGAGATTAGGAGTTAGAGCTGGAATTGTAGGGGCGGTCTCGACCGACCCGGAACCGATGTTGCCTGTATATCCGTTTTTCGGCAGTGAGCCGAACGTTCGACGGCAGCAAAAGCCTCCATTAACAAAAGAGACTTTCGCTTCTCGCTTCCCACTTCTCACTTCTCACTTCTCACTTCTATCCTATTGACAAACCGACAGCGTTTTGCTATAATGATTTGCGAATGAATCGCAAATTGGAGGTGCGGATGTGCCGAAATATATGACAAAGCAGCGAAAGGCTCTGCTCGGTTATCTCGCGGAGCATGCCGACGAGGAGCTTTCCGCGCGCGAGATAGAGAAAGCGCTGCAAAGCGAGGGGATAAGCATCAGCGCGGTTTACCGCAATCTCTCCGCGCTGGAGCAGGAGGGCAAGATACGCCGCCTCACCAAAAGCGGGAGCCGCGAGGTTTTTTATCAGTATACCGACTGCTCGTCCTGCCGCGACTGCCTGCACCTCTCGTGCGAGAAATGCGGCAAGACCTACCATATGAGCGTTCCGGGCGCGGAGCTGCTGGTCAGCAACCTCGCCCAAAGCGACGAATTTGAGATAGACAAGGCAAACACCGTCCTCTACGGAGTGTGCAGAGATTGCCGGAAAAGAGGATAAGAGCGTATGAAAAGATTTGTATCGATAGTTTTGTGCTGTCTGCTCGCGCTGACCGCCTTTGCGGGCTGCGTCTCCGCGCCCGAGGCGGACGACGGCAGGCTTAATGTTATTGCCACGGTCTATTCGGAGTACGACTGGGCGCTTAATATCGCTCAGGGTACAGAGAACGCCGACCTTGAGCTGCTGCTTGAAAACGGCGTGGATATGCATTCCTTCCAGCCCACAGCCGACGACATCATCCGCATATCCTCCTGCGACGTGTTCATCTATGTGGGCGGCGAGTCCGACAAGTGGGTGGACGACGTGCTCAAACAGGCGGTCAATAAGGACATGATCGTCGTAAACCTGATGGACGTGCTCGGCGACGCCGCAAAGGAGGAGGAGACCGTCGAGGGAATGCAGCCCGGGGAAGAGGACGAGGATGAAGCCGCGTATGACGAGCATATCTGGCTCTCGCTGAGGAACGCCGAGCTCTGCTGCAGGGCGATCGGCAAGGCATTTGAGGACGCCGACGCCGAAAACGCCGAGACCTACCGCAAAAACACCGAGGCATACGTCAAAAAGCTCGATGAGCTCGACAAGACCTACGCCGATTCTCTCGGCAAGGCTAAGTACGACACGCTGATCTTCGGCGACCGCTTCCCGTTCCGCTACCTCACAGACGACTATAATTTAAAATACTACGCCGCGTTTGCCGGCTGTTCGGCGGACAGCGAGGCGAGCTTTGACACGATAACCTTCCTTTCGGACAAGCTCAATGAGCTCGGGCTCCCGGCGATACTCACCATCGAGGGCTCCGACGGCAAGATCGCGGATTCGATCATCCGTACCGCGCACAGCGACGCCGAGATACTCACGGTCAATTCAATACAGCGCGAGTCCGCTGAGTCCGGCAAGACGAACGGCGGCTACCTCGGCATTATGAACTCGAACCTCGGGGTGCTGCTGAAAGCGCTCGGCGCATAAGGAGACTTACCAATGGCGCAATTAACTTGTGAAAACTTATCGCTGGGCTATGAGGGCAAGAGCATTGTCCAAAACCTCAGCTTTACCGTCAACGCGGGCGACTACCTGTGCATAGTCGGCGAGAACGGCTCGGGCAAGTCTACGCTGATGAAGACCATCCTCGGTCTGCTCAAGCCGATGGAGGGCAGCGTTACGACCGGCGACGGGCTCGCCGCGCGCGAGATAGGCTATTTGCCGCAGCAGACGGTCGTACAGCGCGATTTTCCCGCCTCGGTGCGCGAGGTCGTGATGTCGGGCTTCCAGGGGAGCTGCGGACTTCGCCCGTTCTATACCCGCGCGGAAAAACGCCGCGCCGAAGAGAATATGGAGAAGATGGGCATAACCGACCTTGCCGACCGCTGTTACCGCGAGCTTTCGGGAGGACAGCAGCAGAGGGCTCTGCTTGCGCGGGCTCTGTGCGCGACCAAGAAAATGCTGCTGCTCGACGAGCCGGTGGCTGGGCTCGACCCCATGGTCACCTCTGAGATGTACGCCCTGATAAAATCGCTCAACCGCGAGGGCATAACGATAATCATGATCTCGCACGATGTTGACGCGGCGCTCAAATTCGCCACGCACATCCTCCATATCGGCGACGAGATCTTCTTCGGCACCCGTCAAAAATTCACCCAGACCCGCATGGGAATGGGCTTTTCCACGCTGAGGGGGTTGAAAAAATGACCGATATTTTCTCTCAGCTCGCCTATTACTTTCAGTACGACATCGTCCGCTACGCGCTGATCGTCGGAGTGCTGATCGCGCTTTGCTCGTCGCTGCTCGGCGTGACCCTTGTGCTCAAGCGGTTCTCGTTCATCGGCGACGGCCTCTCGCACGTCGCCTTCGGCGCGATGGCTGTAGCCGGCGTGACGGGGCTGACCAACAACATGATAATCGTGATGCCCGTGACCGTCGGCTGCGCCGTGCTGCTGCTGGCGACGGGCAGGAACACCAAGATCAAGGGCGACGCGGCGGTTGCGATGATCTCCGTCGGCGCGCTCGCGTTCGGCTACCTGATAATGAACAAGTTCCCGACCTCGGGCAATGTGTCGGGCGACGTCTGCACCTCGCTGTTCGGCTCCTACTCGATACTCAGCCTGAGTACCGAAACGGTCATTATCTGCACCGTGCTGTCGATAATAGTGGTCGCGCTGTTCGTCATCTTCTACAACAAGATCTTCGCGGTCACCTTTGACGAGAGCTTCGCGCGCGCGACCGGCACAAGGGCAGGCGTGTACAACCTGATCATCGCCGTGATCATCGCCGTTATCATCGTGCTCGGAATGAACTTCGTCGGCTCGCTTTTGATCTCCGCGCTGATAATCTTCCCGGCGCTCTCGGCGATGCGCGTTTTCAAAAGCTTCCGCTCGGTCACGGTCTGCTCAGCCTGCCTCTCGGTGGTCTGCACCGCTTTGGGCATCGTGATCTCCCTGCTCGCCAAAACTCCCGTCGGCGCGACGATCGTCGCGGTCGATATCCTCGCCTTCGGCGTATTTTCGCTGATCGGCGCGATAAAGGGACGCGGCTGATGCGCTCCCGAAAATCCGAATCGAAAGGCTGTCCTGCTTTTTGCGGGTACAGCCTTTTTACTTGCGCGCAATAAGCCTCAGATAATTGTTGCATTTTTCGCCGAAACTTAGTATAATAATCTATGTATGAGTTTTTTGTATAGGAAGGGATATTTATGAATACATCTACAGAGCGTTTCTTTGAGTCGGTCAGGGGCAAGACCGTCGCCTTTATCGGCATAGGCACCAGCAATCTTCCGCTGATACGCCAGTTTGCCGAAAAGGGAGCCGAGGTTATCGCCTGCGACCGCAAGTCCTTTGAGGCGTTGGGCGAGAACGGCTTAAAGGCAAAGGAGTACGGAGCGCAGCTTGTCCTCGGCGACAGCTACCTCTCCGATATCCGCGCGGATATCGTTTTTCGCAGCCCCGGAACGCCGTTTTATAAGGAGGAGCTTGTGCGCCTGCGCGAAAACGGCACGGTGCTCACCTCCGAGATGGAGGTTTTCTTCGAGCTCTGTCCCTGCCGCACGATAGCGGTGACGGGCTCGGACGGCAAGACCACAACGACCACAATAATCTCCGAGCTGCTAAAGGCGGAGGGCAAGACCGTGCATCTCGGCGGCAACATCGGAAAGCCGCTCCTGCCCGAGATCGAGACTGTCTCTCCCTTGGATTACGCCGTGGTCGAGCTCTCGAGCTTCCAGCTCATCTCCATGCGCCAAAGCCCCGACGTGGCGGTAGTGACCAACCTCGCGCCCAACCACCTCGATATCCACAAGGATATGCAGGAGTATGTCGACGCCAAAAGGAACATCGTGCTCCACCAGAGCGCGTTCTCTAAGGCGGTGCTCAACCTCGACAACGAGATAGCGAACAGCTTTTCCGAGTCTGTGCGCGGCTCCCTCGCCAAATTCAGCGTAAAGGAGAAGCTCTTCAACGGCGCGTATCTCGACGGCACGACCGTATGCTACAGCGATTACGGCAAGGTCACGAGGATAATGCATATCTCCGACATCAAGATACCCGGTATGCACAACGTAGAGAATTACCTCGCCGCGATCTCAGCCGTCTGGGGCGAGGTCAGCGTCGAGAGCATCGTGAGGGTCGCAAAGACCTTCGGCGGAGTTGCACACCGCGCGGAATTCGTGCGCGAGTACCGCGGCGTCAAGTATTACAACGATTCGATAGCCTCGAGCCCGACCAGAACCGCGCTCGGAACGCTGTCGCTCTACGATTTCAAGATCACGATCATCGCCGGCGGCTACGACAAGCACATCCCCTACGAGCCGCTCGGACCCGTGATAAACAATAAGGTAAAAACGCTGATCCTCCTCGGCGACACCGCGCCCAAGATCGAGCAGGCGGTCAGGAACGCCGACAACTACGACGGCACCATAAAGATCATCAACGTCACGAATATGGAGGAGGCTGTCGCGGCGGCGGTCGAAAACACCCAAAGCGGCGACATCGTCTCGCTTTCGCCCGCCAGCGCGAGCTTCGGGCTGTACCGCAACTTTGAGGAGCGAGGCAATCATTTCAGGTCTATCGTAAACGGATTGGAGTAAGCTGATGGATATAAAAAACGCATTGTTTGAGCTCTGCTCACAGCACGCTGTCTCGGGCTGCGAGCAGCAGGGCGCGGAGACTGTGAAAAGGCTGTTCAAGCCGTTTGCCGACATTCGCACCGCGCCGAACGGCAACCTGTTCGCCGAACTGAAGGGCGACGGCGCCCGAAAAACCATCCTGCTCGACTCGCATATGGACAGGATCGGCTTTCTTGTAACGGAAATAACCGACGAGGGCTTCGCCAAGATAGAGAAATGCGGCGGAGCGGACGCGCGCACACTTCAGGACTCTGTGCTCGTCAGCGCGGACGGCTTGACGGGAGTCGTATGCTGTATGCCTCCGCATCTCAGCGACGGCAACGAGGACAAGGCGACGCCGTTCTCAAAGAGCTGGGTCGATTTCGGCATGACCGGCGAGGAGCTCAGAAGCCGCCTTTCGATCGGCGACACTCTGACCTTCTCCGAGCCGCCCGCAGCGCTTTTGGGCGACAGGGTGACTTCTCCGGCGACCGACGACCGCAGCGGAGTCGCCTGCCTTCTGCGCGTCGCGGAGCTTCTCAGCGGCAAGAGTCTGCCGTATAACGTGGTCATCCTGCTCAGCGCTCAGGAGGAGACCTTCGGCTCCGGCGCAAAAACCGGGGCGTATTCAGCAGACCCCGACGAGGCGATAGCTGTGGACGTCAGCTTCGCCTCGCAGCCCGATATCTCGGGGATGTACTCCAAGATCGGGCTCGGCAAGGGCGCGATGATCGCGATATCTCCCACAACGGACAGGGCGATGTCCGAAAAGCTCCGCGAGCTCGCCGAAGCCGAGGGGCTGCCCTTCCAGCTCGAACCGCTCGCCGGAAGGACAGGCACGAACGCCGATCATATCTCGGTCTCGCGCAGTGGCGTGAGGACGGCGGTGCTCTCGATCCCTCAGCGCTATATGCACACTCAGGCTGAGGTCGTCGCGATCTCCGATATCGAAAACACCGCGCGGCTGATCGCCGCCTATATTCTCAGCGGAGGTGTGGGCAATGATTGATTATTCGCTGCTAAAGGAGCTGTGCGCCCTCAGCGGCATTTCGGGCGACGAGGACAGGGTGCGCCGACGCATCCTCGACGAGATACGCCCTTACGCCGACACGGTCAGGGTCGATCCGCTCGGCAATATCCTGGTTCACAAAAAGGGCAAAAGCCCCGCAAAATCAAGGCTTCTCATATCCGCTCACATGGACGAGGTCGGCTTGATGGTGACCGATATCACCTCGGACGGCTATTTGAAATTTGACGAGGTCGGAGGCATCGACCGCAGGGTGCTGCCCGGAAAACGTGTGCTGGTGGGTGACGCCGCTCTCGACGGCGTGATCGGCATAAAGCCTATCCACCTCACCGAGGGCGACGAGGAATCGGCGATCCCTAAGATGACCGAGCTGTATATAGATATCGGCGCGTCGAACAGCGAGGAGGCTGAGAAGCTTGTCCGCGTCGGCGACAGCGTCAGCTTCCGCTCGGATTTTTACGAAAACAACAAGACCATCCGCTCAAAGGCGATCGACGACCGCTTCGGCTGCCTTGTATTGATCGGGCTCATCAAAAGCGAGCTTGAATACGACGCGGATTTTTCATTTGTAGTTCAGGAGGAGGTCGGTCTGCGCGGCGCAAGGGTCGCGTCCTATACCACCGACCCCGAATTCGCTCTGGTAGTCGAGACCACCACAGCCGCCGACGTCCCCGAGGTCGAGGAGTCGCGCCGGGTTTGCAGGCTCGGCGAGGGCGCGGTCATTTCGGTGATGGACAGGCACACGATCTACGACAGGGAGCTGGTTCGCTATGCCCTTGACTGCGCGGCTCAGACGGGCGCGAAGGCGCAGTATAAGCGCGCCGTAGCCGGAGGCAACGACGCCGGAGCTATCCATCAGAGCAGGGGAGGCGTCCGCACGCTGGCGGTCTCGCTGCCCTGCCGCTATCTCCACGCTCCCAACTGCGTTGCGGACAAGGACGACTGCGAGAGCGTTATGAAGCTCGTTGCGGCGCTTGCCGAAGCCATTGCCGGCGGAGCCTTCACCGCAAACGGAGATCATTGATGATAAAGTATATCGAGGAATCGGCAAGGCTTTTATCCTTCTTGGATGACAAGGCCGACCCGTTCGCCTGCCGGATAGCCTCTCTGCTGCGCAGCTATCCGCCGAAGTATAGCTTTGTCGATTACTGGCTGATATCCGACGGCGGGACAGAGACCGGCGCCGTCGCCCGAAACGGAATGAGCTTCACGCTCTTCCTGATGGACGGCTCCGATTCTGAGGAGGTTTCCTCGTTTTTGAAGGTCGCAGGCGCCCGTGAGGTGCTGTGCGACGGAGGCTGCGCGCTCGATTTGCCCGGATATGCGACGACGGAGGGCAGGGTGTTTTTCCGCGATAAGCCGATAGAGCTCAGGGCTTATCACGTGTTGACGAGCCCCGATTTGAGGTCGGCTTATTCGCTGCTCGGGCTCTGTGAGGGCGAGGGCTTTGCTCTGCCGCCGTTTGAGGATTTTTACCCCGACATGAACCACAGGCTGAGGCATAAGACCTCGCGGCTTGTCGGCATCGATAAGGACGGAGAGCTTGCCGCCGTGGTGATGACCGTTGCGGAAAGCGGAAGATCGGCTGTACTGGGCGCGGCGGCATGCGCTCCAAAATTCCGCAGACAGGGCTTAGGCTCTGCCGCAGTGGGCGCGATAACCAACGAATTGCTCTCGGAGGGCAGGCGCGTGTATCTTCACCGCGCCGAACACGCCAACGAGCTGTTCTATCAAAGCCTCGGCTTCTCCGAGTGCGGCGCATGGCGCGAATACAGAAAACAACAGGTGATTATTTGAAATTTTTTGACATAGACGAGAGAATTTCGCAGGCGGCGGAAAAAGCCGAGGAGCTTTGCCGCGACAAGCTGCGCGAGATAGACGAGATCCAGGAGTACAATCAGATCAAAATGATCAAGGCGTTCCAGAACGCGGGCGTGCGCGAGAGCTATTTTGCCGCCTCGACGGGCTACGGCTACGACGATTACGGCAGAGACGCGCTCGACCGCGTGTATGCCTTCGCCTTCGACGCCGAGGACGCGCTGGTGCGCCACAGCTTTGTCAGCGGCACCCACGCCCTGACCGTCGCGCTGTTCGGGGTGCTCCGCCCGGGAGATATCATGCTCAGCGTGACCGGCATCCCCTACGACACCATCCGCTCCGCGATCGGCATCGAGGGCAGCTATCCGGGCTCGCTGAAGGACTTCGGAATCGGCTTTGAAGCCACCGGGCTGCTGCCCGACGGCACGCTTGATTATGAGCAGATCGAGGCGGATATCCGCGCAAAGCAGCCGAAAATGGTCTACATACAGCGTTCGCGCGGCTATAGCCTGCGCCCGTCGCTCACTTGGCGCGAGATTAAAAAGCTCTGCGATATTTCAAGGTCGGCTTCTCCGAGGTCGATAGTGATGCTTGACAACTGCTACGGCGAGTTCGTTGAAAAGGTGGAGCCGCTGACGCTCGGCGTCGACCTGATGGCGGGCTCGCTGATCAAGAATCCCGGCGGCGGCATAGCGCCGACGGGCGGCTATATCGCCGGCAAGAGAGAGCTTGTCGAGATGTGCGCTTACCGCCTGACGACCCCGGGCACGGGCAAGGAGATCGGCGCGACGCTCGGCGTCAACCGCGAGCTGTTCATGGGCGCTTACCATGCGCCCCACGTAACGGGTGAAGCGCTCAAAACCGCGGTTTTCGCCTCGGCGCTCTTTGAGCTGCTCGGCTTTGAGACCTTTCCGCGCTACAATGAGAGCAGGGGAGACATCATCCAGCTCATCAAGCTCGGTACCCCCGAGCTGCTCGAGCGCTTTTGCTGCGGAGTTCAAAGCGGTTCGGCGGTGGACAGCTTTGTGCAGCCCGTGCCGTCGGATATGCCCGGCTACGAGAGCAAGGTGATCATGGCGGCGGGCGCGTTCACGCTCGGCTCGTCGATCGAGCTCTCAGCCGACGCTCCGCTGCGCGAGCCCTACGCCGTATGGATGCAGGGCGGGCTCAACTATCACGGCGGCAAGTTAGGCGTAATGCTCGCGGCGACAAAGGTTTTGCAGGGATAATTATTTTAAAAACAAGAAAAGGACGTGAACGGAGCAGCCGCTTCATTCACGTCCTTTATAATTCTATCAGTTTTTAAGAGCCTGTATGGGTGCGGGGATGCGTCCGCCTCGGTTGATGAATACCGCCGGCGAGCCGTCGCGCACGGGCATTACGGGACCCGAGCCGAGCAGTCCGCCGAACTCGAGCATATCGCCGGCCTTTCTGCCGATGGCAGGGATAAGGCGAACGGCTGTTGTCTTGGAATTTACCATGCCGATCGCCGCCTCGTCCGCGATGATAGCCGAGATCGTTTCAGCGGTGATGTCGCCGGGCACTACGATCATGTCGAGTCCGACCGAGCAGACGGCGGTCATTGCCTCGAGCTTGGTGATGTCGAGGTGTCCGCTCTTTGCCGCGGCGATCATGCCCGCGTCCTCGGAAACGGGGATGAACGCGCCGCTGAGTCCGCCGACGTGCGAGGACGCCATAACGCCGCCCTTCTTGACCGCGTCGTTGAGCAGGGCGAGCGCGGCGGTGGTGCCGTGGCAGCCGCATTTCTCCAAGCCCATCTCCTCGAGGATGTACGCTACGCTGTCGCCGACAGCGGGAGTGGGGGCGAGGGAGAGGTCGACGATGCCGAAGGGCACGCAGAGGCGTTTGCTGGCTTCCTTGGCGACGAGCTGACCCATCCGCGTGATCTTGAACGCGGTTTTCTTGACCATGTCGGCAATCTCGGTGATGTCCTTGCCCTCGCCGTTCTTAGCCAAAGCCGCTCTGACAACGCCGGGGCCCGATACTCCGACGTTGATCACGGTGTCAGCCTCGCCGACGCCGTGGAACGCGCCCGCCATGAACGGGTTGTCCTCGGGAGCGTTGCAGAAGATCACGAGCTTAGCCGCGCCGATGCAGTTGCGGTCGGCGGTGATCTCGGCGGTTTTCTTCACGATGCCGCCCATCATCT
>CACWKB010000020.1 GCA_902761375.1 uncultured Ruminococcus sp.
TAACCTGAACCATGCGCGTCTGCCAATTCCGCCATACCTGCGAGTATAAAATTTTTGTGGTGTTAGAGTGGAAGCGAGGGGATTTTTCAGCTGCACCGAAGGGGTGTCATCTGAACCATGCGCGTCTGCCAATTCCGCCATACCTGCGTATGCTCTCGATTTTTACTCGGTGAGAGTGACCGGGACGGAGCTTTACTGCTTGATCCGCGAAGCTTATTATATCAAAGATTTTTCTCTTTGTCAATCGGTTTTTTAAATTATTTTTCGAGGATGTCGTATTTGCCTATGTCGCAGAGGGCGATCTCGTGGCAGCCGAGCCTTGTGCTCAGGGGCGCGAGCTCCATATAATCGCCGTAGAGGAAGCGGAGGTACTCGTCGTAGCGCTTTGGCGCGGGCAGGTCGCAGCCCTCAAAGCCTACCTCTATCACCTCGTCGAGCAGACCGATCGGGAAGCTGCCGTTGTAGACGTTGCGTCCCATGCCGTCGTAGAGGTATTTCGCGTTCTTCTTATGCTTGAAAACGGTGAAGGTCTTGAGCATCAGCCAATAGCTGAAACGCAGCGGAAGGACGCGCGAGACGAAATTCGTGACCGCGGACTGGATGCGGCTGCCGTTGTCCGCCTTGCGGTGAGCCCATTTGCTCAGGGTAATCGAGCGCGTGAACAGCGTCGCCGCAAGGTGAAGCTTTTGTCCGAGAGCAGAGTTCGCGGTCTTGTCGTGGCAGAATATGTCGAAGGCGATGCCGAGGTTTATATCGTCGTGCGTTCCCGAGAGCTCGGAGGCGAAGATCGTGTGGTCGATCCTGAGCTTTGCGAATTCATAGAAGCTCTTGTGATCGAATTTGCCGTACTGCAGCGTCATATTCGCGGGCAGCTCAGTGCGGCAGACCTCGCAGAATTTATCGTAATCGGGGCGCAGCATCATTATGTCGCTGTCGTCGTCCCAGGGGATGAAGCCGCCGTGACGGATGGCTCCGAGCAGGGTGCCGCCGCCGAGGAAATACTTGATGTTATGCTTTTTGCAGATCTTATCCACCTCGAGCAGATAGGCGAGCTGGATCTTCTGGATCGCGTCGAGCCTGCCGTCGTGGGTATTGGGGAGCTGCAGCCCCTTGGCGTCGGGCATGAAGCTCATCACCATCAGCTCGAGCGCTGTCTCGAGGTTCAGCGCGGGCGCGCAGCCGCTGTGGGCTGTCTTGCCGTTCGAGATCGCGCAGGCGTTGACGGGCTTGCTTTCCTCCGTCAGGGTGAGCTTAGCCTGTTCGCCGTAAATATCGTGCAGGATCGCCGCCAGCATCCCCGTTGACACGGTCGAGTCCGCGCCCGTGACATTATAGACCTCGCCGCGTTTGAGCGTGGTGAAGGAGTATATTATAGCGCGGAACACATCGGTGATGTACACGAACGAGAGCTTGTTGAAGGAGCTTTCGAGGCTATAAGGCTTTCCGCAGGCGACCGCTCCGAACAGCCCGTCAAAGGGCGTCGAGAGCGAGGCATGGGCTCCGAGCACTATGCCGGTGCGCAGCGTGGTCACGGTCAGCCCGAGCTGCTTTTGCTCGCAGGCAAAGAGATTCTCCACGGCGCGCAGAAGCTGATTCTCGCAGTCGTCGGCGTTGACGACCTCGGCGTACTCGTTCTCGGCATAGACCCTGCCGCGCTTTGCTCTGCCGTAAACGCGGCTGTCGCTCAGCAGGGTGACCGGCGCGCCCGTCCTGCGGGCAACGGCGCAGACCGCCCTCGCCCTTTCGGTCTCCTCCTTCAGCGCGCCGCCGAAAAAGCGGCTGTCGCTGTGGGCGCAAAGACCAGTGTGGACGATGAGATCGGCTTTTTTTATTTCCGCCAGAGAATTATAATCCACCAGCTCAAAATCCTCGCGGACGACGAGGGGCAGATAGAAGCCGCCGAGACTCTCCTTGCCGTCGGTGGCGAGGATCACCCTGAGCCCGAGGTTTCGCGCGTCGTTCTGATAAAGCAGCGCATAGCAAAGACAGCGGGCAAGTTCATGTCCGCTGATCAGTATCGTTTTCTGTTTTAATTTGAATAACTGTTCCTTTTCGACCTGTGGCATCGCCGCCCAGTCGGCTTGGAACTCATCGAGCTTGGTTTTTATCATTTTTTCTTATTCTTCTTGATGCTTTCCTTGTAATCCTGATAGACCTTCAGTGTTTCGTCGGTGGGGCCGTCGTGGATGACAGCGCCCTTTCTGAGATAGATCGAGCGCGGACAGATCTCGCGGACGGATTCGGCGTTGTGGCTTACATAGAGCACCGTGGTGCCTGCGCCGATGATCTCCTTGATCTTTTCCTTGCACTTGATCTTGAAGCTCGCGTCGCCGACGGACAGAGCCTCGTCGACAACGAGCACGTCGGGCTCGATGTTGACGTTGATGGCGAAGCCGAGGCGCATTTTCATACCGCTCGAATAGGTGCGGACGGGCTGGTCGATGTAGTCGCCGAGCTCGGCGAATTCGATGATCTTCTCCTCGATCTCTTTGATGTACTCCTTGTCGAGTCCGAGGATGTAGCCCTTGAGGTAGATGTTCTCGCGTCCAGTCATCTCGGTCGAGAAGCCCGCGGTGAGCTCAAGCAGCGCGGCGACCTTGCCGTTGACGGTGATCTCGCCCGAATCGGGGAAGGCAACGCCCGTTATCATCTTGAGCAGGGTGGATTTTCCCGCGCCGTTGTCGCCGACGATGCCGATCGACTCTCCGCGCTGTATGTCAAAGGAGACGTCGTTGAGCGCCTTGTTGGTCTTGGGGTTGCGCGGCTTGAAGAACAGAGCCTTGAAGCGCGCCTGGTCGTTTTTATAGAGGATATAGGTCTTGCTGACGTTCCGAAACGAGATTATCGGCTGCTCGGCAAGCGCCGACGGAGCCGCGGCAACGATAGAGTCTGACATGGCGTTACCTCCGATCAAAGCACGTCAGGAAGGCGCTTCCTGAGACGGTTGTAGTTGAAGATGCCGAGGGCGAATACCGCGACGAACTCAACGAGGAAGATGACCAGCTCGGTCTTATACTCGAAGAACCAGCGGTTGTAAAGGAAACAGTTGCGGTAGCCGTTGGCGAAGAAGTTGATGGGATTTGCGAGCATGGCGTATTTTAAGACGCCCTTGAAGTTGTAGGAGTCGTACATTATGCCCGACAGCCAGAAGATGCCCGACATGACCGAAACGATCAGGCTCTCGAAGTCCTTGCTGAAAGCCGCCATGGGCGCGGTGCTCCACGAAAGCGCAAGGAAGAACATGAACATCAGCGGACAGTAGAACAATATCTGCACGTCATACACCGAGAACGGCGGCAGTCCCGTCAAAACGCGGTGATAGATAACGTAGCCGTAGAGGATGATAAGCAGGAACAGATGGACATACAGCCTCGACAAGCCCGTATAGGTGAGGATGGTCGACACGGGGAATTTCACCTTGGTAATGAACTGGCGGTTGGTTCTCAGCGCCTTTGAGCCCTGGATTATGCTCTCCTGGATGAAGAACCACGGGATGATGCCGACGAACATAAAGGTGAAGAAGTCGATCGAGAACGGCTCGGGACCGCCGAGATGGACGCCTACGTTCTTCAGCGTTTTGATTCCCGCCGAGAACGCGAACCAGTAGACGAATACCGTGAACGCGGGCTTGACCACAGCCCAGAAGGGACCGATGACGGCGCCCTTGTAGGTTTTGATGAGCTCGTCGCGGCTGAGCAGCAATATCTGCCGTCCGAAGCCCTTGTGCTCTTTCAGAATAGAAGTAATCAATTCGCAACCTCCGTTTGGTGTTAGCTGTGAGTTGTGTTTATGTCGTATCTATATGTAAAAACCTTTCGGTCGCATTCATTATAATTATAGCTCTTTTTGCATATTTGTCAATCTGTCTAATAGCCAATAAAGCGCAGCGGCGCGGTGATAAAATTGTAAAAATTTAGGTGCTGCCGTTCGGTGTCCGCCGCCGTGAGCAGCGAAACGGCAGGGCTCGGCTTCCGAGCAAAAAAATCCTTGACTTTTCGTTTTTGTATGATATAATATATACGTTGCTTTATGCGACCGTGCCGCAAACGCGGCTCATCCTTGCGGAGAGATCCGCCATTAAGTCCAGAAGGAGGTGCAAAGAAATGGCAGTAACCGCGAATTACGAGACCGTAATGATCGTTTCAATGAAGAAGGGCGAGGAAGGCATCCAGGCTATCGTCGAGAAGTTCAAGAACCTCATTGAAAAGCGTGCCACTTTGAAGAATGTAGACGAGTGGGGCAAGAGAAAGCTCGCTTATCTCATCAACAAGGAAAGCGAAGGCTATTACGTTCTCTTTGAGTTCGAGAGCACAGCCGAGTTCCCTGCGGAGCTTGACCGTGTCTACAGGATCACCGAGGGCGTTATCCGCTCCATGATCATCAAGAAGGAAGAAGATTGATCGAATGATCGCGTTGTAGGAGCTATGCTCCGAACATGAAAGGATGAAGGCTAATGTTAAACAGAGTAATTTTAATGGGAAGACTCGTTTCCGACCCCGAGCTCAAGACCACGCCCAGCGGCGTGTCCGTCACCACCTTCCGCCTTGCCGTTGACCGCAGCTACGTCAAGCAGGGCGAGGAGCGCAAGGCAGACTTTTTTGATATCGTCTGCTGGCGCAGCACGGCGGAGTTCGTCTGCCGCTACTTCGGCAAGGGCTCGATGATCGCCCTCGAGGGACAGCTTCAGAGCAGGACCTATCAGGCAAAGGACGGCACCAACCGTTATGTTGTCGAGGTCGTTGCCGACAACGTGTCCTTCACCGGCGAGCGCCGCGACCAGAACAGGGGCGGCTCCCAGTACGGCGGCTCCCAGTACGGCGGCAGCCAGTATAACGGCAATCAATACGGCGGCTCTCAGCAGGCTTATCAGGAGCCCGCGCCTCAGCCCCAGACCTCTTACCAGAGCGGCTCTAACGCCGATTTTCAGGATATGCCGCTCGACGACGATCTGCCGTTCTGATCATTGAATGAATAACGATTTTTTGTAATTCTCACGAAAGGAGAACCTCACAATGGCTGAAAGACCCAACAACCGCGGCAGAAAGTCCCGCAAGAAGGTTTGCGGCTTCTGCGTTGAGAAAATCGAGCACATCGATTATAAGGATATCGCGCGTCTTCGCCGTTATATGTCCGAGAGAGGCAAGATCCTCCCCCGCCGTGTGACCGGCACCTGCGCAAGACATCAGCGTGACCTCACGACCTCCATCAAGCGTGCGCGTCACCTCGCTCTGCTCCCCTATACCGCAGACTGATAACAAAACGACAAACCCCGAGGACAAAACGTCCCCGGGGTTTTTTGTTGTGCCGTTTTCATCATATCAGTCGTGCTTTGCGGGCGGAGCTCCCTCGGGTCTGCCGCCGTCGGGAGGAGCTCCCGTGCCGCCGCCCGCGGAGGTCGAGACCTTGATCTCGATCGCCTGACCGGTCGAGGCGGAGCCTGCCGCGTACTCCTCGCCGTTCACATAGAGCTTGTGACCGTTGAGGTTGACTCCGTTCGCGCCGCAGGTCAGCGACGTGATGTAGGAGTCGCCGCTCAGAGTCCACGTCGAGCCGTCCTCGATTTCAACATAGACCTCGCCCTGAGCGCCGTCGGGATTGATCGCTCCCGTAAAGTCCGAGCCGCTCTTGAGATAGAGGTTGAGCACCGAGATGCTGTCCACAAGCATATCGCCGCTGATGGTCTGGTTCTCGGCGCAGAGATTGACCTGACCGCCGTTCGAGCCCTCGTTGCCCCAGCCCGCCGCGGCGGCTCTGAGGAACACTCCCTCTCCCTCATTGGTGATCGAGGCGTTGTTGAGGGTGATGTCGGTCGCGGTGTTGTTGACGAAGAAAACGTCGCCGTTTTTGTTGACGAGCGTGCCTCCGTTCATCGTGAAGCTCGAGAGCCCCTGCGCCGCGTCGCCGGACATCGACTGATAGATCATTACCGCCTGATAGTAGCTCGACTTGTCGCTGTTCTTGGTGTTGTTGTCGGCTGTCAGACTCACATTGTTGAGCGTCACCGAGTTTTTGCCCTCGACCACAACGCCCTGAGAAGCCGTCGAGACCATCTCGGCGTCGCTCACGGTGATATCCGCCGTGGAGTAGATCACCGGCGAGCCCTTGCCGCTTGTGGAGTAGTAGCCTCCGCTGACGTTCACCGTGCCGCCGCCTCTGTCGGAGCGGATCGCCGCCGAGGAATTGCCCGAGGTCTCGATCGTCAGGTTTTCGGCGTTCATCGTGCCGCCGCCCGTCGTCATAAGACCGCCGGAGCAGTTGCCCGTGGTGTTGATGTAGGAATCCGAGATGTTGACCGTCGTGCCCTCGCCGTAGCTGAACACGGCGTTCGCGTGGGTGCCGTCGGTCTTGATCACCATGTCGCTGAGGTTGAGCGTGCCGCCGTTAAGGGCGTAAACCGCGGCGTTTTCGCCGTAGAAATCCGCCTCGTCGCCGTCAGCCTCGCCGGTCTTTGTCACCAGCACGCTGCTGTAGTCGGCGCTCTCGCCGTCGGCGGTGATCGCGTGGCCGCCGTCCTCGCTGTTCGTGATCGTGTCGTTGATTGTAACGTCGCTCTCGGTCAGCCGCTTCTGCTGCGCCTCCGTCGCGGGCTGCGTGGCTTCCTCCCCGGACGCCGAGGAGCTTTCGGTCTCGCTTTGCGACGAGGAATCGACAGCGGATGAGATCGTGTTGCCGCAGCCGCTGATCGCTATCGCCGTCGCCGCGGCGGTGAGCAGAGCCAGAGCGATCAGATATGTTTTTGATATCCTGAATTTCATTATGAGCACCTCCCTTTGATTTGTACAGATCATACCGCGCCTATATTAAAAAATGCTTAAAAGCCGAAAAAACAATTTAATTTTTTTCCGAAAAAGGCGGGACGGGATTGTGAATATCTCATGAAATATTTCGTCACGGTATTGTATTTTTATCGCTTTTCTGATATACTTTTCTAAAGAAGTCAAGGAAAGGGTGACGCGATGAAACGAGCCAACGCCGTGGGTTTCCTATATTTTTCCGTCCACTTTTTGGTGGAGATAACCTCGTTCTATGTGCTGACCTCCTACATCGACAGCCCCTTTGTGTGGCTGCTGATGTTCATCTACGACTTCATGGCGTTCGTGCCGCAGGGCGCGTTCGGGTTTTTGCGGGACATGGGTATCCGAATAAACCTCGCGCTTATCGGAGCGGCGCTGACCTCGCTGTCGCTTGTGCTGATGACGTTCGGTCTCAACGCCTTTTTGATCGTCGCCGTGGTTTCCGTCGGCAACTGCCTTGTGCATATCCACGGGGCTCAGCTCACGCTGCGCACCTCTCCGGGCAGGATCACGCCGAGCGCGCTGTTCGTCTCGGGAGGCTCGTTCGGGGTCATAACCGGCAAGCTGCTGTCCTCGTCGGGCATAGCCGCGCCGTGGGTGCTCGCGCTGAACATCCTGATGATCGCGCCCATCCTCGTCGCCGAGAAGCTCAAAGACCCCGACGGCAGCGATAACCTGAGCAGGTATCACTTCTCAAACACCAAGCTCAACGCCGCCGCGGTCATCGCCCTGGCGACCTTTGTGGTCGTCGTGCGTTCCTATATGGGCTACGGGATACCCACCTCATGGAACAAAACGGTACTGCAGACCGTGATGCTCTACTGCTGCATGGGCGTCGGCAAGGCTATGGGAGGCGTGCTGACCGACCTGATCGGCATACGCAAAACCGCGCTGATAAGCACGATCGGCGCGCTGCCGCTGCTGCTCTTCGGAGCCGAGGTGATGCCCGTTTCGCTGATAGGCATAGCCTTTTTCAGCATGACCATGGCGGTCACGCTGGCGATAATCGTATCGAGGCTGCCTCGATTCCCGGGGCTGTCCTTCGGCTTTACGACCGTGGGACTGTTTCTCGGCACGGCGCCGGTTTTCTTCTTCCGCATCCATTCGTTCTGGGTCAACTGTATCGTGATATCGGTTTTGTCCGTGATGTGTACCGTGATCCTGTTTTTCATCTGCGCAAAGCCCGTAAAAAACCAAAAACTCAAGGAGTGATAGCTCATGCCGCTTTACACGTTTTCTCCGCTGACCGGCGACGCGCTGGTGCCGCCTGACCTTACTTCGCCTCCCGCTGAGGTTTTCACCGAGCCGGAGCTCACGACCGCGCCCCAAGACACCGAACAGCCGACAACGGCTTGGGAGACCGAGACCGAGACGACCGTCGCCCAGCCATCCTCTGCGCCTCCCTCTGCCGCTCAGGGCGGTATGAACCCGTTTCTGACCGCGCTGCTGATAATCATCCCGGTGCTCATCGTCGCCGCCGCAGTGCTGGTCGGTGCGATAATGATCCGCAAAAACAAGAGCAATACGGCTCCGCCGAATAATCCCGGCGCAAACACGCGCTGAAGCCTTTAAGGAGGATAAAGATGCTTAGCTATATTTGTTATTATCTGCTGTCGTTCTTTGCCGACGTCGCCTACCCGACAAGTCCGCTCACGAATCTCGGCCCGGTAGTCCTGATCTTCCTCGCTGTCATATTGTTTTTCTTTATCCAGCTCGTGATCGGCGGCATCGTGGTGCTCGTCGTCGTCCTCAACAGAAAAAAGCGGTGAGCGCGCTCCTTTTCGCCCTGCTGATAAGCCTGTGTCTGACGCTTGCGGCAGAGCTCGGCGTCGCCGCGCTCGTCGGCGTCAGGGGCTGGGACTTCCTGTTCATCGCCCTGATAAACTGCCTTACCAACCCGATAGTGAACTACCTCTACGACCTCGCACTGTATTTCTGCGGATACGGCAGCGCAATACCCTATATCATCCTCGCTGTGCTGGAGATAGGGACGGTGTTCGCCGAGGGTCTGCTGTTTAGCAGGCTGCTGCGCTTCAGGAGGTTCGGCGGCTTCAGACTCTCGCTGATACTCAACGGCTCGTCCTTCCTCATCGGAGAGCTGATCGTGGTAATAAGGCTTTTGATAACAAAAACGACATAAAATAATTAAAATCACAGAAAAGAAAAGTACCGCCGACAGTAATGCCGGCGGTACATTTTATTATATTATCAAGCTCAGCCGAGCGAAGCCCTGATGAACGCCGTAAAAAGCGGATGCGGCTTGTTGGGTCGGCTCTTGAACTCGGGGTGATACTGCACTCCCACAAAGAACGGTCTGTCGGAAAGCTCGACGGTCTCGACCAGCCTGCCGTCGGGCGACATTCCCGAGAGCGTCAGTCCCGCGCCTTTGAGCGGCTCGCGGAATTCGTTGTTGAACTCGTAGCGGTGGCGGTGGCGTTCGCTGATCTCGGTCTTGCCGTAGGCGCGGTGCATGGTCGTGTTCTCGGCTATGACGCAGGGATAAGCCCCGAGGCGGAGCGTGCCGCCCTTGTCGGTGCTGTCGCTCTGGTCGGGCAGGAAGTCGATCACCTTAGGCACGTCGCGCGCAAATTCGCCTGAGTTCGCGTTCTCTATGCCCGCGACGTTCCGCGCGAATTCTATCACCGCGATCTGCATGCCGAGGCAGATGCCGAAATAGGGCAGTCCGTTCTCCCTCGCGTATCTGCACGCGGAGATCATTCCCTCGACGCCGCGCTGACCGAAGCCGCCCGGGACGATAATCCCGTCGAGCCCGAAGAGGACGTCGCCGGCGTTTTCATCGGTGATGTTCTCGGAGTCGATCCAGCTTATCTCGACCCTTGAGTTGAGGTAGTAGCCCGCGTGGCGCAGCGCCTCGGCGACGCTGAGATAAGCGTCGTGCAGCTCGACATACTTGCCGACCAAGCCTATTTTGACAGTCTGCTCGGACGCCTTTACGCGCTCGACCATGTGCTCCCAGTCCGTAAGATCGGGCTTGCGGGATTTCAGATTCAGCTCGCGGCAGACGATATCGGAGATGTGCGCCTTTTCGAGCATCAGCGGAGCCTCATAGAGCACGGGCAGCGTGAGGTTCTCGATCACGCAGTCCGGCCAGACGTTGCAGAAGCCGGCGATCTTGTCGAAGATGGCGCGGTCGGTTATCGGCTCGTCGGTCCTGAGTATGATGATATCCGGCGCAACGCCCAAGCCCTGCAGCTCCTTTACGCTGTGCTGGGTGGGCTTTGACTTGTGCTCGCCCGAAGCCTTCAGGTACGGCACCAGCGTCACATGGATGTAGAGCCTGTTGTCCTTGCCCACCTCGTGACCGACCTGGCGTATCGCCTCGATGAACGGCTGGCTCTCGATGTCGCCGATGGTGCCGCCGATCTCGGTGATCACAACGTCCGCGTCGGTCTTTTTGCCGACCGAATAGATGAAGCGCTTGATCTCGTCAGTGATGTGAGGTATGACCTGCACGGTTTTTCCGAGGTACTCTCCCCTGCGCTCCTTGCTGAGCACGTTGGAATAGACCTTGCCCGTGGTGAGGTTTGAATACTTGTTCAGATCCTCGTCGATGAACCTCTCGTAGTGACCGAGGTCGAGGTCGGTCTCGGCTCCGTCCTCGGTGACGTAGACCTCACCGTGCTGATAGGGGCTCATCGTGCCGGGGTCAACATTGATATAGGGGTCGAGCTTCTGCGCCGCGATCTTGAGCCCGCGCGCCTTCAGAAGCCTTCCCAGCGAGGCGGCGGTTATGCCCTTTCCGAGCCCCGAAACAACGCCGCCCGTTACGAAAATGTATTTTGTCATAGAAACACCCTTGAATTATAGATTGCTGTAGCTCATCAGATCCATGTCGACCTCGCGGGCGCAGTCGACGCCCTCGCGGATGGCGCGGACGACGAGCGACTGACCGCTGTGCATATCGCCCGCGGTAAAGACGTTTTCGACATTGGTCTTGTGGGTGCCGTTCACGCCGGCGACGTTCGTCCTGCCGTCGAGCTCAACGCCGAACGCCGAGGTCACGTAGCTCTCGCTGCCGAGGAAGCCCGCCGCTATCAGCGCAAGCTCGGCTTTGACCTCGTACTCGCTCCCCTCGACCTCCTTCATGTTCAGCCTGCCGGTATTTTTGTCCTTTTCATAGCTCAGCTTGACCAGAACCGCGCCCGTGAGCCTGCCCTCTCCGTCCTTGATAAATCGCTTGACGGTGGTCTGATATACCCGCGGATCCGCTCCGTAGACCTGTGTAGCCTCCTCCTGACCGTAGTCTGTCTTGCAGACGCGCGGCCACTGAGGCCAGGGGTTGTTCTCGGCTCTTGTATCAGGGAGCTTAGGCATCATCTCGAGCTGGATGATGCTCCTCGCGCCGTGGCGCACACAGGTGCCGACGCAGTCGTTGCCGGTGTCGCCGCCGCCGATAACGATCACGTTCTTATCACGTGCCGAGATATATGTTCCGTCCTCGAGCCCGTTGTCGAGCAGCGCCTTGGTGGTCGATCTCAGGAAGTCAACGGCGAAGTAAATGCCCTCGGCTTCTCTGCCCTCAGCCTTGATGTCGCGCGGATTCGAGGCTCCGCAGGCGAGGATAACGCGGTCGAAGCTGTTCTTTATTTCTTGTGCGGAAATATCCTTGCCGACGTCAACGCCCGTTCTGAACTCGACGCCCTCCTCCTTCATGATGCTCACGCGGCGGTCGATCACCGATTTTTCGAGCTTCATGTTGGGGATGCCGTACATCAGCAGACCGCCGATCCTGTCGCTGCGCTCGAACACGGTAACGCTGTGTCCGCGCAGATTCAGTCTGTCCGCCGCCGCGAGACCCGAGGGTCCCGAGCCGATGACGGCGATTTTTTTGCCCGTTCTGACCTTGGGCGGCTGAGCCTTTGCCCAGCCGTTTTTGTAGGCGGTCTCGACGATGGCGTACTCGTTGTTGCGCACGGTGACCGCGCTGCCGTTGACCGAGCAGGTGCAAGCCTTCTCGCACAGCGCGGGACAGACGCGCGAGGTGAACTCGGGGAAGCAGTTTGTGATCTTGAGCCTGCGGTACGCCGCCTCCATGCTGCCCCTGTAGACCAGATCGTTCCACTCGGGTATCAGGTTGTTGAGCGGACAGCCGCTGATCATGCCGCCGATGTTCATTCCGGACTGGCAGAAGGGCACTCCGCATTCCATGCAGCGCGCCGCCTGTCTTTTCCGCTCCTCGGCGGAAAGCTCCTCGTGAAATTCGCGGTAGTTGCAGATGCGTTCGCTTACCGAGAGGGCGCGGGCTTCCTCACGCTCATATTCCATGAATCCTGTAGGCTTTCCCATTATTGCTCCTCCTTTATAAGCTTGTAAAACGCTTCTATTCTCGATTGCTCCTCGTCAAGACCCTTGCCCTCGTTGAACGCGATCTCCTCGATTATGCGCTTGTAGTCGTGAGGGATTATCTTCTTGAACAGCGGCAGATAGGAGCTGAAATCGTCCAAAATCCTCCTGCCCTTTTCGGAGCCGGTAGCCTCGACGTGCTCGCCGATAAGCGCCTTGAGCGCGTCGATATCAGCCTTTTCGCTGAGCTGAGTACACTCGACAAGCTCCTTGTTGAGCCTGCGGTAGAGGTGGTGATGCTCGTCGAGCACATAGGCTACGCCGCCCGACATTCCCGCGGCAAAGTTTTTGCCGGTCCTGCCCAGCACGACGACCCTGCCGCCCGTCATATACTCGCAGCCGTGGTCGCCGACGCCCTCGACAACCGCCGTCGCGCCGGAATTGCGCACGCAGAAGCGCTCGCCCGCGACGCCGTTGATGAACGCCTTGCCGCTTGTCGCGCCGTAAAGCGCTACGTTTCCTACTATGATGTTATCCTCCGCCTTGAAGGTGGATTTTTTCGGCGGATAGAGCACGAGCTTTCCGCCCGAAAGTCCCTTGCCGAAGTAGTCGTTGCTGTCGCCCTCGAGCCTGAGGGTCAGTCCCTTGGGTATGAACGCGCCGAAGCTCTGGCCGCCCGAGCCGCTGCACTCGACCGTGAAGCTGTCCTCGGCAAGCGAGCCGCCGAATTTTTTGGTGAGCTCCGAGCCGAAGGCGGTTCCGAGCGAGCGGTCGGTGTTTTTGACGCGGAGGCTTACGGTCTGCTTCGCCTTTTTGCCGAGGCTGAACTTCTTTTCGAGCACGCGCTCGTCGACCGTATCACCGAGCCTGAAATCATAGAGGCTCTTGCTGTTGTATTCGACTCTCTCGCCGTCGCATTCGCGGCTGAGCAGAGCCGAAAGATCTATCTTGCTCTCGCTTTCCGAAAGACCGTCCTTCGCTTTGAGCAGGTCTGTCCTGCCGACCAGCTCGTCGACGGTGCGAACGCCGAGCCTTGCCATGTACTCTCTGAGCTCCTCGGCGATGAATCTCATGAAGTTTACCACATATTCGGGCTTGCCCATGAAGCGCTTTCTCAGCTCGGGGTTCTGGGTCGCCACGCCGAAGGGACAGGTGTCGAGGTTGCAGACGCGCATCATCGCGCAGCCGAGCGTCACCAGCGGCGCGGTGGCAAAGCCGAACTCCTCAGCGCCGAGGATAGCGGCGACAGCCACATCCCTGCCCGTCATCAGCTTGCCGTCGGTCTCGATTACCACCCTGTTTCTGAGGTTGTTCATTATCAGCGTGCGGTGAGCCTCGGCAAGTCCGAGCTCCCACGGCAGACCTGCGTTGTAGATGGAGCTCCTCGGAGCCGCGCCGGTGCCGCCGTCATAGCCCGAAATCAGGATCACGCCCGCGCCCGCCTTTGCGACGCCCGCGGCTACGGTTCCCACTCCGCACTCGGAAACGAGCTTTACGGATATCCTCGCGCTCTTGTTAGCGTTTTTCAGGTCATATATGAGCTGCGCCAGATCCTCTATCGAATAGATGTCGTGATGAGGCGGCGGCGAGATCAGCGATACGCCGGGGGTCGAATGCCTTGTCTTGGCTATCCACGGATAGACCTTGTTGCCGGGCAGATGTCCGCCCTCTCCGGGCTTTGCGCCCTGAGCCATCTTGATCTGTATCTCGTCGGCGGAGTTCAGGTACTCGCTGGTAACGCCGAAGCGTCCCGAGGCGACCTGCTTGATCGCCGAGCAGCGATTCTCGCTTGTGCCGCGTGTGAGCAGGCGTTCGGGGCTTTCGCCGCCCTCGCCCGAATTGGACTTGCCGTGGAGCCTGTTCATGGCGAGCGCAAGCGCCTCGTGAGCCTCCTGAGAGATCGAGCCGTAGCTCATCGCGCCGGTCTTGAAGCGCTTTACTATCTCGTCCGCGCTCTCGACCTCATCGAGCGGAACGGGGTTTTCAGGGTAGTTGAAGTCGAGCAGTCCGCGCAGGCTGACGGGCGACAGCTCCTCGTTGATGAGGCTCGAATACTTCTTGAACAGGCTGTAATCGCCCGTTCTCGTCGCCGCCTGGAGGGTGTGGATGGTGCGCGGATTGTAGAGGTGCTCCTCCTTGCCGCTGCGGAATTTATGGCTGCCGCGCGACGGGAGCTCCGAGCCCGTTTCAAGTCCGAGCGGATCGAACGCGGCGGTGTGGAGCCTGTCGACGGTCTTTTCGATGTCCTTCAGGGTGACGCCGCCGACTCGGCTGACCGTACCCGTGAAGTAATTCTCGATAACGTCCTCGCTGATGCCGATAGCCTCGAAGATCTGCGAGCCGAGGTAGGACTGGATGGTGGAGATGCCCATCTTTGAGGCGATCTTGACTATGCCGTGCAGCACAGCCTCGTTGTAGTCGTTGACCGCGGCGTAGTAGTCCTTGTCGAGCAGGTCGTCGTGGATGAGCTCGTGGATTGTCTCCTGCACGAGATAGGGATTGACCGCGGTAGCGCCGTAGCCCAAAAGCGCGGCGAAATGGTGTACCTCTCTGGGCTCCGCGCTCTCGAGAACGATAGAGAGCGAGGTCCTGCGCTTGGTGGCTACAAGGTGCTGGTGGAGCGCCGAGACCGCCAGCAGCGACGGTATCGCAAGGTGGTTCTCGTCAACGCCCCTGTCCGAGAGGATCAGGATGTTGGCGCCGTCCCTGTGCGCCTTGTCCGCCTCGATATACAGGCGGCGGATCGCCTTTTTGAGCGAGGTGTTCTTATAATATAGTATCGGGATGACGGCGACCTTGAAGCCGCTCTCCCTCATGCTCTTTAACTTTAATATATCGGTCGAGGACAGGATCGGGTTGTGGATCTTGATGACCTTGCAGTTCTCGGGCTTCTCCTCGAGGATGTTGCCCGACTCGCCGAGATATACGGTCGAGGAGGTGACGATCTCCTCACGGATAGCGTCTATCGGGGGATTTGTGACCTGAGCGAAGAGCTGCTTGAAGTAGTTGAACAGGGGCTGCGGCTCGTTCGAGAGCGGCGGTATCGGGCTGTCTGCGCCCATCGAGGCGATCTGCTCGCTGCCGTTTTTCGCCATCGGCAGGATCGAGGTCATAACGTCCTCATAGGTGTAGCCGAACGCCTTTTGAAGCCTTCTGCGCTCCGCCCTGTGATGCTCCTCGACTCTCAGGTTCGGGATCCTCAGATCCTTTAGCCTGAGCAGATTGCTGTCGAGCCATTCGCCGTAGGGCTGACGCGAGGCGTAGCGGGTCTTGAGCTCGTCGTCGTCGATCAGCTCGCCCCTGACCGTGTCGACCAGCAGCATCTTGCCGGGGCGAAGTCTGTCCTTCTTGACTACCCTTTCGGGCTCGATCGGCAGCGCGCCGACCTCGGAGGATAGGATCAGGCTGCCGTCGTCGGTGATGTAGTATCTCGAGGGGCGAAGTCCGTTCCTGTCGAGCACCGCGCCCATGATATCTCCGTCCGAGAAAAGGATAGAGGCGGGGCCGTCCCACGGCTCCATCATCGTGGCGTAATACTGGTAGAAATCCTTCTTTTTACGGCTCATGGTGCCGTTTCTGTCCCACGGCTCCGGGATGGTTATCATCACGGCAAGGGGCAGATCCATGCCGCTCATCACCAGGAATTCAAGGGTGTTGTCGAGCATCGCGGAATCGCTGCCCTCGGCGTTGACCACCGGGATGACCTTGTCGAGGTCGCCCTTGAGGTGCTCGGAGCGCATATTCTCCTCTCTGGCGAGCATCTTGTCGGCGTTGCCGCGGATGGTGTTGATCTCGCCGTTGTGGACGATCATCCTGTTGGGATGAGCGCGCTCCCAGCTCGGGTTGGTGTTGGTGGAGAAGCGGGAATGCACAAGGGCGATCGCGCTGTCGAAGTCCTCGTCCTGAAGATCGGTGAAAAATCTGCGCAGGTCGCCGACCAGGAACATACCTTTATATACTATAGTTCTCGAGGACAGCGAAACGACGTAGGTGTCCTCGTTGCTCTGCTCAAATATCCTGCGCGCGACATAGAGCCTGCGGTCAAATTCGATACCGCGCTTTACGCCCTCGGGACGCTCGATGAAGCACTGCCAGATGCTCGGCATGCACTCAAAGGCGCGGCTGCCGATCGCGGTGCCGTCAAAGGGAACGGGTCTCCAGCCGAGCACCCTGAGCCCTTCCTTCTCGGCGATGATCTCAAACATCTTCTTCGCCTGGTTCCTGAACAGCTCGAACTGCGGGAAAAAGAACATTCCCACACCGTAGTCGCGCTCGTTCTTGAGGGCGATGCCGATCTCTTGGGCTGTCTTTTTAAAGAAACGGTGGGATATCTGAAGCAGGATCCCGACGCCATCTCCGGTCTTACCCTCCGCGTCCTTGCCCGCGCGGTGCTCCAGCGTCTCAACGATCGTCAGCGCATCCTCGACGGTCTTGTGGGATTTGACGCCCTTGATGTTGACCACGGCTCCGATGCCGCAGGCGTCGTGCTCGAAGCGGGGTGAATAAAGCGAGCTCCTGATTTGTCGATTTTTCTCCTGATCCATAAACCTTCTTCCTCTCCTTACAAAGCTTATGTGCCCTATTATACAACCGACGCTTTTGTTTTGTCAATATAGTTTTGCAAGTTTTTTGATATTTGTTTCATTTATTTCCCTGATATCGCAGCTTTTTGGCTGTATTTTCGAGCAAGTTTGCAAGTTTCAAAAAAAATATTGCATTTTCTCTTGACAAACCCTTCTTACGGGTGTATACTGTCATCAATGACACAGCAAGGGCGCTGAAGGCAGATCGCTTTCGGCGCCCTTTTGATATTGTCATTTGATCAGTTATCAAAAGTATATTTATAGATAGGAGCAATCAACTATGAAAAACGTATCTCAGGAATTCGGCAGCATGGTCTTTAACGACAGCAAAATGCAGGCGCGCCTTCCCAAGGCTACCTATAAGGCTCTGCAAAAGACCGTCCGCAACGGCGAGCCGCTCGATCTGAGCGTAGCGAACGTCGTGGCGAACGCCATGAAGGATTGGGCGGTCGAGATGGGCTGCACCCATTACACCCACTGGTTCCAGCCCATGACCGGCGGCACCGCCGAAAAGCACGACAGCTTCATCAGCCCCAGCGGAGACGGCGTCATCATGGAATTCTCCGGCAAGGAGCTCATCAAGGGCGAGCCCGACGCGTCCTCCTTCCCCTCGGGCGGCATCCGAGCCACCTTTGAGGCGAGAGGCTACACCACCTGGGATCCCACCTCACCCGCCTTCATCAGGGACGGCACGCTGTACATCCCCACCGCGTTCTGCTCCTACACCGGAGAGGTGCTCGACAAAAAGACCCCTCTGCTCCGCTCTATGGAAAGACTCAGCAGCGAAGCGGTCAAGGTGCTTCACCTGCTCGGCAAGACCGAGGTGAACCGCGTCGCCACCACCGTAGGACCCGAACAGGAGTACTTCCTGATCGACAGGGAGCTCTATGAGCAGCGCGTAGACCTAAAGCTCTGCGGCAGGACGCTCTACGGCGCGATGGCTCCCAAGGGTCAGGAGCTCGAGGATCACTACTTCGGCTCGATCAAGACAAGAGTAGCCGCCTATATGCGTGAGCTCGACGAGGAGCTCTGGAAGCTCGGCGTGCTCGCAAAGACCAAGCACAACGAGGTCGCGCCCTCTCAGCACGAGCTGGCTCCGATCTTTACCACCTCAAATATCGCCACCGACCACAACGAGCTGACCATGGAGGTCATGCGCAAGGTCGCCGAGAAGCACGGTCTTGTCTGCCTGCTCCACGAAAAGCCCTTCGCGGGCGTCAACGGCTCCGGCAAGCACAACAACTGGTCGATCTCGACCGACACCGGCGAAAACCTGCTCGACCCCGGCAAGAAGCCCGAGGAAAACCTGCAGTTCCTGCTCTTCCTCTCGGCTGTGGTCAAGGCGGTCGACGAGTATCAGGATCTGCTGCGCATCACCGTAGCCTCCGCCGGCAACGATCACAGGCTCGGCGCCAACGAGGCTCCGCCGGCGATCATCTCGATGTATCTCGGCGACGATCTCGGAGCATTGGTCAATTCGATCATCAGCGGCGGCGATTACCACAGCCGCGACAAGGAGCGCATGCAGACCGGCGTCGACGTGCTCGCGGACTTCAAAAAGGACAACTCCGACCGCAACCGAACCTCGCCGTTCGCCTTCACCGGCAACAAGTTCGAGTTCCGCGCGCTCGGTTCCTCGCTGAACATCGCCTGCCCCAACTATATGCTCAACACCATGGTAGCCGACGAGCTGAGCGGCTTCTACGATAAGCTGAGCGGCGCAGAGGATATGGAGGCGGCTCTCAAGGCGCTGATCAGGGAGACCCTGACCGAGCACCGGAGGATCATCTTCAACGGCGACAACTACTCCGACGAATGGGTCGAGGAGGCCGCGCGCCGCGGACTGTGCAACTACAAGAGCCTGCCCGAGGCTATGGAGCACTATATAGATAAGAAGAACGTCGAGCTGTTCGTTCGCAACGGCATCGTGACCGAGACCGAGATCCGGGCTCGCTACGACATCGAGCTCGAGCACTACTCAAAGCTGCTCAACATCGAGGCGCTGACGATGCTCGACATGGCAAAGCGCGACATCACGCCCTCCGTCATCTCCTTCGTCAAGGAGCTTGCGGACGCGGTCGCGGTCAAGAAGAGCGTTTCCGCGTCGCTGTCCACGGCGGCTGAGGAAAAGCTTCTGCAGAGTCTTTCCGACAAGCTCGGACAGTTTGCGGAAAAGACAGAGGAGCTCGAGCAGGCGGTCGCGGCGGCGGCTGAGCACACCGACAACCTCGACAGGGCAAAGTATTACAGAAACACGGTATTCGCCCTGATGAACGAGCTGAGAGTCCTCGGCGACAGCATGGAGACCGAGACCTCATCCGATTACTGGCCTTACCCGTCCTACACCGAGCTGCTGTTCGGAGTTTGAGGGTAGGAGTGAGAAGCGAGAAGTTAGAAGTTAGAAGCGAAAAAATAGAAGTTAGATGTTAGAATAATTAATATGCTTTCTTCTCTGAAAGGCTTACATATGACAACGCAACGGCGGCAGCGTGACGCTGCACCCAACTCCGCCTTTTGAAACCTTCGGCTTTTTTCCGGACTTTCATCAACGGCGGGTCAAAAAGCTTTCTTCTCTTGAAAGGCTTACATATGACAACGCAACGGCGCGTTTCCTTGGACAAGGGGGACGTGCCGTTGTGTCATATCGACAATCCCGCGCTGCGGGTTCACATATACAATGCAATTTTAAGGAGTGATCATGGTGAATGAATCCATAAGAGAATTTGTCACCCAATTTACAAACGAACAGCTATTCGCCGTATGGTTTCTGATCGGCGCGGCGCTGGTGTTCTGGATGCAGGCGGGCTTCGCAATGGTCGAGGCGGGCTTTACCAGAGCCAAAAACACCGGCAACATCATAATGAAGAACCTCATGGACTTCTGTATCGGCACCGTCACCTTTATCCTGATAGGCTTCGGTCTGCTGATGGGCGAGGACCTGATCGGTCTGATCGGAAAACCGGGCTTCGATCTGTTCACATCATACGCGAATTTTGATTTTTCGAGCTTTGTGTTCAACCTCGTTTTCTGCGCCACCACAGCTACCATCGTTTCCGGCGCTATGGCTGAACGCACCAAGTTCCTCTCATACTGCGTCTATTCCGGCGTAATCTCCGCCGTCATCTACCCCATCGAGGCGCACTGGATCTGGGGCAACGGCTGGCTCAGTCAGCTCGGCTTCCATGATTTCGCAGGCTCCTGCGCGATCCACATGGTCGGCGGTATCTCCGCTCTCATCGGCGCGAAGATCCTCGGCGCGCGCATTGGCAAATTCAAGAGGGATGCAAACGGCAAGGTTGTCAAGGTCGGCGCCTTCCCCGGTCACAACATCGCCCTCGGCGCCCTCGGCGTGTTCATCCTCTGGTTGGGCTGGTACGGCTTCAACGGCGCCGCGGCGACCTCGATCGGTCAGCTCGGCTCGATCTTTTTGACCACCACCGTCTCCCCTGCTGTCGCCACGGTCGTCTGCATGATCTTCACCTGGATCAAATACGGCAAGCCCGACGTCAGCATGTGCCTTAACGCTTCCCTTGCGGGTCTGGTCGCCATCACCGCGGGCTGCGACGTGACCGACGCCCTCGGCTCTGTCATCATCGGCGCGGTTTCCGGACTTTTGGTTTGCTTCGGCGTTTGGTTCCTCGACTACAAGCTTCACATCGACGATCCCGTCGGCGCTGTCGCTGTCCACATGCTCAACGGCATCTGGGGAACCCTTGCGGTCGGTCTGTTCGCAACCGATTCCGCTCCCGGCTACTCCATAGCCAACGCCTCCGGTCAGAAGCTCGTCGGCTTATTCTACGGCGGCGGCTTTGAGCTGATGGGTCTGCAGCTCCTCGGCTTTGCCTCTGTTGCGGGCTGGACGGCTCTCACCATGACCCTGGTATTCCTGCTCATCAAGAAGATCTTCGGTCTGCGCGTTTCACGCGAGGAGGAGGTCATGGGACTCGACTCCACAGAGCACGGCATGCCCTCGGCATACGCCGGCTTTGCGATGACTCCCGAATATGTCGAGGAGGAGGACGGCGCTCCCGTTATGGTCAGCGGCGACGCTCCCGTTGCCGAGGCTGTGCCTGTCAAGAAGATGCCCGTCATCGACGACGGCACGCCCAAGATCAGCAAGATCGAGATCATCTGCCGCGAGTCAAAGCTCGAATCGCTTAAAAACGCAATGGTCAAGATCGGCATCACCGGCATGACGGTATCTCACGTGCTCGGCTGCGGCGTCCAGAAGGGCAAGCCCGAGTATTACAGAGGCGTTCCGATCGAGGCGAACCTGCTGCCTAAGGTTCAGGTCGACATCGTGGTCTGCACGGTTCCCGTGAGCAAGGTTATCGAGGCTGCCAAAAAGACCCTCTACACCGGTCACATCGGCGACGGCAAGATCTTCGTCTATGACGTTGAGGAGGTCGTAAAGGTCAGAACCGGTCAGACGGGACTTGAGGCAATGGAGAATTACGACAACTGATGTAATCAAAAATCAAAAGCAAAAACACCGGCTCATCACCCGAAGCAGGATGATGAGCCGGTATATGTATTATTTGCGGTTTTTATCTTACTTTCCGAAGGGCAGCTTGATCTTGTCGAGAACGCCGCTTTTGAGTATCTCCTGCGCCTTTTCAAAGATCATCTTCGCCTGATCCTCGCCGATATTCAGCTTCTTGGCGATCTCGGCGACGATGTTGCCGGCGTTGCCGAGGATATTGTTGCTCTCCATTACCTCGTTGACCTTTTCGCCGTCAGACCGGCTGATGCCTGTCTTTTTGACCAGCTCGGAAATAAAATCTGTTTTATCCATTGACCGTTCCTCCTTGTGGAAATGATATCATCTATAATATACGCCAAATTACAGCATTTGTCAACCGCGATTTAGTATATTATAGCCAAAATCATTGCAAAGCGGTCTTTTGATTGACGTCGATCTGGCGGTACGGGATGCGCACGCCGGCGTCCTCGAGCCCGTCCTGGATGGTTTTGAGCACCGCACGGCGGATGTCGGGGCGGTCGTTCGGCTCGCAGAAGAAGCGTATCTTATAGATTATCGCGCTCTCGTCAAAGCTCTGGGTACCCTTTAGCTCGCAGCTTTCGACGCCCTTTATCCTGCGGATGCTTTCGCATATCCCCCCGAGGAGCTCGAACGCCTTTCTGCCGCTGAGCTCATAGGGCAGCGGAAGATCGATATCGACAAGGTGCGTGAGCTTGGTGATCTGCGAGATATTGCGGTTGGCGACCGACATCACCGAACGGTCGTCGAGGAACTCGATCTTGGTGGTTCGCGCCGTGAACGAAACCACGATGCCGTCCCTGCCGTCATAGCAGACGGCGTCGCCGACGTTGTAGTATTTGTCGGACATTATCATAAAGCCCGCGAAAACGTCCTGCATGGCGTCCTTGACCACCAGCACGGCGATCACCGCGAGCGCTGCAAAGATGATCGAGGGTCCCGCAAAGGTGATGCCCACCGCGCTCAGAATGGCGATCAGCGCCACGATAACAACTACCACCCTTGCGACGCGGAAAGCCGTGGTGCAGGCTTGGACGCGCTTCAGGTCGCGGTTTGCGATCAGCCTCGCCTTGATCCGCCTCTGGATTATCGCCAAGGCGATGAACGCGCCCACCGCCAAAACCAAGGCGATGGCGATCCTGATTATCACCTCGGCGTCGAATTTCATCTTGGTTTGATCCAGCAATTTTATGATGATATTTTCCATAACCTGCCCCCTTGTAATGCCCTGCGCGGCAAAAATGTACTTGCACAGTATTATTATAACCTCGCAAGCCCGCTTTGTCAACGAGCGCAGGGTTATAGGCCTGATCTATAGCCAGCTATAAATTATTCGTATCGGACAAAGCCCGACGCACTATTGACAAGCGCCGGGCGGCTCTGTATAATATTTTCATAATACAGTTATTGAGGTGATATATATGAACAGACAGTCAAGACTGAGGATCGGCGCATTGTCGGCGATGTTCGCCGCGCTGATAATCGTCACGACCGCATACATAAAAATCCCGGCTCCCTTAGGCTATGTCCACATCGGCGACTCGATGGTATATCTGGCGGCGGCGATCCTGCCCTTCCCCTTCAACTTCCTCGCAGTAGCCGTCGGCGGCGCGACCGCCGATCTACTGGCGGGCTATCCGCAGTGGGCGCTGCCGACGGCGATAATCAAAGCCCTTAACGCGCTGCCGTTTTTCCTGATAAGGTTCACGCTGAAAAGCTCCCCCAAGCTGAACAAGATCATCAATCTGCAAAACCTGCTTATGCTGATCCCGACCACAATCATAACGCTCGGAGGCTATTTCGCGGCGAACGCCCTGATGTACGACGTCGGAGCCGCGGTCGCGGAGCTGCTGCCGAACCTGTTCCAGGCATTTATCGGCGGAGTCGTGTTCGTCGCGGCGGGACTGAGCTTAGACGCGGTCAAATTCAAATCAAAGATCCTTCATCGGGAAAGGGCTATCGCTGAGCGCAGGCTCTACGCGAGCTGCGAATTGTGCGGCGTTGCCTTTAGATTTTCGGTTGGACTTTTGAGCCGACCCCGAATCGATTCAGCATCTATCCTCCCCCAAAAAGCCGACCGATTCCTGATCGAACCGGTCGGTTTCTCATTGTCTGCGCTGTTTTTTCCCGACGTTCGTCAGGTCAAAGCTCATGTCGAGCAGCATTTTGATTTGTTCATCGTCGACGCTGCCGTCCAAGGCAACGGAGATCCACTTGTCCTTGCTCATGTGATAGGCGGGGAAAAAACCGGTTCCGCTTCGCAGCGAGCCGATCAGCAAGGGTTCGCATTTCAGATTGACGATATCTATCATACCGCCGCCCTTTAAGCCGAGCTTTTCCTTTGGGATATCCATTACAAGGGCAAACCATTTACGGTTGCTTTCATGGCGAAAAACGGCAAAGCTCGGTTCGCTCTCCCACGGATGATCGGGCGATACGCCGTAGGTATCGAAAACATACCTTTGAAATTCCGTCTTATCCAAAGCAGATATACCTCCTTTGCTTTTACGGTATGATCGTAATTATATTCTATCACAAAAAACGAAAAAGGGAATATTTTTATGTGAAATTCAGAATGATACCGGGTTCAATTTTTCTTTTTCCGGTAAAAGACTAATCCATCCTCAACCTTTATGATACGATAGCCTAATCTTTTGTAAAAAGCATTTGTCCGCTCATTCCAACATGGGGTATCCAGATCAAACTCAGCAGCACCCGGGAAATTCTCTTCTATGCATTCCATCAGACGAATTCCGTAACCTTTTCTGTGATAGACGCTGTCAATAAATATTCTGCCAATGTATACGCTGTTTTTAGTTTCATCCGGGAATATAACGGCTGCCCCTACCAAATCTTTTCCTATCATTGCCAGATACAAATGTCCCTCACGAGCCATTTGTTTATGCCATTCTACCGAATCAAATCCCGGCGGACAATCA
>CACWKB010000021.1 GCA_902761375.1 uncultured Ruminococcus sp.
TTCATCATCACGTCAAAAAAATAAAAGCTCGCCTCATTTTTCTCCGAGACGAGCTTTTTGCATACCTATTCGATTTTATTTCCGTTAAGAACCTCACGCGTTTGCGGCAGCCTTTTTATATGAGGTATGGATTTATTATTTTGTGCCGAAGATACGGTCGCCCGCGTCGCCCAAGCCCGGGCAGATGTAGGCGTTTTCGTTGAGGCAGCGGTCAAGGCAGCCGACATAGAGCTGGATGTCGGGGTGAGCCTTCATCAGCGCGCTCACTCCCTCGGGAGCGGCGATGATCGACATGAACTTGATCCTTCTGCCGCCGCGCTGCTTGATGAAATCAACCGCGGCGATGGCGGAGCCGCCGGTGGCGAGCATCGGGTCTACTACCACGATCTGGCGCTCCTCGATGGGGTCGGGCAGCTTGCAGTAATACTCATGGGGAAGATGGCTCTCGGGGTCGCGGTAAAGTCCGATGTGACCTACCTTTGCCGAGGGAACCAGCGCGAGAATGCCGTTGACCATGCCGAGTCCGGCGCGCAGGATAGGCACGACCGCGAGCTTTTTGCCGTTGATTACGGGCTGGATGGTCTTTTCGATCGGGGTGGTTACCTCGATGTCGGCGGTGGGCAGGTCGGCAAGAGCCTCATAGCCCATGAGCATCGAGATCTCCTCGATCAGCTTGCGAAACTCGTTTGTGCCGGTCGTCTCCTTGCGGAGCAGGGTGATTTTGTGTTTGATCAGCGGATGGGTCATATATGATACCGACATTTCAGACATCCTTTCTATTATTAATCCGTATATTTTAAAGCGCTTTCAGCGCTTCGGTGATTCGTTCAAAGTGCATGGAATGCGACGCCTTGACAAGCACGGTGTCGCCGTCCGAGATATATTTGCCGAGGTCGGCAATAAGCTCCTCGACAGTGGAAAACCAAACGCCGTCCGCGCCCTTGGCGAGCTCCTGAGCTAAAGGACCCGCGGCTAAAACAAGCCCGATACCGAGCTGCCTTGCGTAGGCTCCTGTGTCAAAGTGGAGCCGCAGCTCGTCGCGTCCGAGCTCCTTCATGTCGCCGAGGATCGCAACGGTCCTGCCGCCGAAGTTTTTCAGGGTGTCAAGGGAAGCCCTGACCGAGGTGGGGTTCGCGTTGTAGCAGTCGTCGATGATGCGAAGCTTTGCGGTCTTTATCACATTAGCGCGGCTTCCGACGGTCTTGTACGCCTGAACGCCCGCGATCAGCTCCTCGTCGCTGAGCCCGAGCAGACTGCCCGCCGCGACCGCCGCTAATGCGTTGGACACCATGTAGCTGCCGATAGCGGGGATGGTGACGGAAAGCTTTTTGCCGTTGAAGCAGAGAGTGCAGCTCACGCCGCCCTCGCCGTTGTTCTCGATATTCTCGGCGTGAAAGGCGTTTTTGTCCGAGATACCGAAGAAGATCGGAGCCTTGCCCCTGACCTCGGAGATCTCGCAGAGCTTGTCGTCGTCGCCGTTGAGGATGTACTCCGCACCCTCGCGGGCAAAGCGGAACATCTCGGTTTTTGCGCGGCACACGCCGTCGCGATTGCCGAGCTTTTCGAGGTGACAGGTGCCGATGACCGTCAGCACGCAGATCGTGGGCTGAGCCATTTCGGACAGGCGCGACATCTCGCCGAAGTCGGAGATGCCCATCTCGATCACAGCCGCCTCCGCGTCCTCGGGCATCGAAAGCAGGGTCAGCGGAACGCCGAGCTCGTTGTTGAGGTTGCCCTGAGTTTTGTGTGTCCTGAATTTTTGAGAGAGCACCGCGTACAGCATTTCCTTGGTCGAGGTCTTGCCCACGCTGCCCGAGACCCCTACGACCGGGATGTCGAACTTCTCGCGGTACGCCTTGGCGATTTTTTTGACCGCGTTCAGGGTGGAACCGACGAGGATGTAGGGCTTTTCGGCATTTTCGGGAGCTTTCTCGCAGATCGCGCAGACCGCTCCGCTCTCGTAGCATTTTTCTATATAGTCGTGACCGTCGACGCGCTCTCCCTTGATGGCGAGGAACAGCGAGCCCTCCTTGACGGCGCGGCTGTCGCGCTCGACGGAGGTTATGACGGAGCCTTTGAGCTCGTTGCTGCCGACGTACTGTCCGCCGCAGGCAGCCGCGATCTCGGCTAAGGTAAAGGGTTTCATCATGGTATTACTTCTTTTCGTATTTTTTCAGCGAGAGCTCGATGATCTTCTCGCAAAGATCGGCGTAGCTCACGCCCTCGACCAGCGCCTCCTGGGGCAGCAGGCTCGTCGGGGTCATGCCCGGAAGGGTGTTCGCCTCGAGGCAATAGGGCTTGCCGTTTTCGTCGAGGATGAAATCTACCCGCGCGTAGCTTTCAAGGTGAAGCGCCTTGTACACGGTCTCCGCGGCGCGCTTCATATCCGCCTCCTCAGAGGGCGATATCCGAGCGGGGCAGACGTCCCTTGCGGCGCCCGCCTGATATTTGGTGTAGTAGTCATACCAGCCCTCGTTGGGGATGATCTCGATGGGGGGAAGCGCCCTGCCGCCGATAAGACCGACGGAAAGCTCTCTGCCCTTGATGTACTTCTCGATCACGATCTCGTGATCTCCGTATTCAAACGCCTCTTTGACGCTCGATGCAAAATCGGAGGCGTTCTCAACTATCGAGATGCCCACGCTGGAGCCGCCCGAGCAGGGCTTGACGACGCAGGGGAACACCTTCCACGCCATCGCCTCCTCCTCGGAGTGATATACCATGCCCGCGGGCGTGAGGATGCCGAACTGGACGAGCACGCTCTTGGTAAGCCCCTTGTTCATTGCGAGCGCCGAGCCGAGATAGCCCGAGCCGGTGTATTTAAGACCGAGCAGGTCAAACGCCGCCTGGATCTTGCCGTTTTCGCCCTCGCCGCCGTGAAGCGCGAGGAAGGTGATGTCTGCGCCGGAGCAGATGTCGATGACGTTTTCGCCGATGAAGCGGTTGGACTGGTCGCGGCGGCGCTCGCGCACCTCGTCGATGTCCGAGATCGTCTCGCCAACTCCGGCGTGATCGGTAAAGCTGTAGTTGCTTTTGAACAGCGCGTCAATATCGAGGATATCCTGCTCGTAGCCCGTGAAAACGTCGAGCAAAACTACCTCGTGCCCCTTTTCTCTAAGCGCGGCGGAAACCAGAAGTCCCGATGAAATCGAAACGTCTCTCTCGGTGCTTGTGCCGCCTGCCAGAACGACTATTCTCATAATTTACTGTCTCCTTATTCTCCGATTATTTTGATGAGCGCGTGCTTTTTGCGCTTGCCGTCGAGCTCGTAGTAAAAAATCTCTTCCCAGGTGCCGAAGTCCAGCTTGCCGTCGGTTATCGCGCAGACCACCTCGCGTCCCATTATCGTGCGCTTCAGGTGGGCGTCGGCGTTGTCCTCAAAGCCGTTGTGGGCGTATTGGCTGTAGGGCTTCTCGGGCGCGAGCTTCTCGAGCCAGCGCTCGTAGTCGCTGTGCAGACCGCTCTCGTTGTCGTTGATAAAGACCGACGACGTGATGTTCATCGCGTTGACGAGCACCAGACCCTCGCGGATGCCGCTCTCGTCGATCGCCTGCTGTACCTGACCCGTGATGCATACTATTCTTCTGCGCTCCGGGATGTTGAACCAAAGTTCCTTGCGGTAGCTTTTCATATCGCTTTCTCCTGTCTCAGAACATGAAGCCGTTGTAGCCCCACTTTTCGACCTCCTCGAACTTGACGTAGCAGTAGGAGGGATCGACGTCCGCCTCGTCGCGCAGTATCTCGCAGATCATCTCCGTAAGGTCGCCGCAGGCGGATTTGGAGCATGAACCGAAGAGCTTTACCTCGACCATGGCGATGTTTTTGTCGCGGTTGCGGTGAAACATCATTTCTTTCATGTCCTCGACACAAATCATCAAATAACTGTCACTTTTACCCGGTATGATTTGTATAGCGTCGCACAGACGGTTCTCGATAAGCTCCTTGGAGTCCTCGCTGAGCTCCGCGTTAGTGGTAACTCTGATAAACGGCATGATTTTTTACACCTCTGTTTAAAATCTCACCTTATATTATAGCGGGAAACGCGGCTTTATGCAAGTATTTTGCGCCATTATTCGGTGCAATATTTTTTCGGCTCGGTCTCATAGACGTTGTTGCCCTCGCAGTCGATGGCGACGATGCACGGAAAGTCCTTGACGACGTACCGGCGCACCGCCTCGGTGCCGAGATCCTCATAGCAGAGCAGCTCCTCGCTGCGGATGCTCTTGGCGATAAGCGCCGCCGCTCCGCCGATGGCAACAAGATAGACCGCGCCGTTGCGCACTATCGCGTCGATGACGGGCTGCGACCTCGCGCCCTTGCCGATCATGCCCTTTAAGCCTCTGTCAAGCAGGGCGGGAGCGTATTTGTCCATGCGGTAGCTCGAGGTAGGACCTGCGGGGCCGACCGCGTACCCGGGCTTTGCGGGAGCCGGACCCACGTAATATATAAGCTCGCCCTCGATATCCACGGGCAGAGGCTCGCCCTTTTCGAGCAGCTCATACAGCCGCTTGTGAGCCGCGTCGCGCCCGGTGATGAACGAGCCGGACAGCAGCACGCTGTCGCCCGCCTTCAGGCCTTTGATGTCCTCGTCGCTGATGGGAAGATTTATTCTTTTATCCATTTTGTTCCTTGTCCCTTGTTATTTGTTATCTGTTATATCTCCGTGCTCGCGTGCCTTGCGGCGTGACAGCAGATGTTGACCGCGACGGGCATTCCCGCGATGTGGGTGGGCGAGGTCTCGATGTTCACGCCGAGGGCGGTGGTGTTGCCGCCGAGCCCCGCGGGGCCGAAGCCCATTTTGTTGATGCTTTCGAGCAGCTCGTCCTCCATCTCGGCGTAGCGCTCGTCGGGATTGCGCGAATCTATCGGGCGGAAGGTGGCTTTTTTGGCGAGCTGCGCGGCGCGCTCAAAGGTGCCGCCTATGCCTACGCCGACAACTACCGGAGGACAGGGATTGGGGCCTGCCGCGCGCACCGTGTCGAGGATGAATTTCTTGACTCCCTCGGCTCCGTAGGACGGGGTCAGCATCCTGATCGCGGACATATTCTCGCTGCCGAAGCCCTTGCCGCCGGCGGTTATCCTGATTTTGTCGCCGTGGACTATCCGGGTGTGGATGATAGCGGGCGTGTTGTCGCGGGTGTTCACGCGGTCGAACACGGGGTCGCTCACAACGCTCTTGCGCAGGTAGCCGTCGCGGTATGCCTGACGGACGCCCTCCTGGATCGCCTCCTCAAAGCTGCCCTCGGAGACGCAGACGCGGTCGCCGTACTCGACGAAGAGCACAGCCATGCCCGTGTCCTGACAGAGCGGTATCTCCTCCTCGGCGGCGATGCGGTCGTTTTCGAGTATCTGAGACAGCACGCTCCTTCCGACAGGCGAGGTCTCGCGCTCACGCGCCGACTCAAGCGCGCAGAGGATGTCGGCGCCGATGTAATAATTGCAGTCCATAAACAGTTTTTTGACCGCCGCCGTTATCTCGGAAGCGGCGATTTGCCTGATTTCCATGTTATTCCCCTTAAAAAAGTTTATACATTTCTATTATAAAACTTTTTTTCGGGTATTTCAATATTTATTTTGATGTGGTATAATTATTTAGGAATTAGGATTTAGGGATTAGGATTTAGGATTTAGGAATTAGGTGTTAGGGATTAGATAAGCTACATTGTTTACAGATAACTTTTCGGCACACATAAAAAGACTCCCCTGCGCAGGGGAGCCTTGATTCGTCGGAGTCCGGCGCAACCCTTTCAGTGTGAACGGTTAAGGGCGAAGCAAGCAAAACTTTTTTAAAATCGCTACGTCTATACCAGATGGAGAGTATGACAATTTACGTGTTTCTCTATCAAACCTTTCATAGTGAACGGTTCAAGGGCGAAGCAAGCAAAACTTTTCCAAAACCGCTACGTTGATACCTGATGGAGAGTATGACAATTTTTGTGTTTCTCTATCAAACCTTTCAGTGTGAACGGTTAAGGGCGAAGCAAGCAAAACTTTTCCAAAACCGCTACGTCTATACTTGATGGAGAGTATGACAAAGGCAGAACTTATCCAAATAAATACATCGTTTATGTGAGATTCGTAAATATGTGAGATTCGTAAAAAAAGGAGATAGAGATATGGCTAAGATATTGGTTGTTGACGATGAGGCGGGTATCCGCAAGATAATCAGGAAATATGCCGAGTTTGAGGGCTATGAGGTCAGGGAGGCGTGCGACGGGATGGAGGCGATCTCCGTCTGCCGCAGCGAGAGCTTCGACCTGATAATCATGGACGTGATGATGCCCGAGCTCGACGGCTTTTCGGCTTGCCGCGAGATCCGCAAATTCGCCTCTACGCCCATCATCATGCTTTCCGCCAGAGGCGAGGAGTACGACAAGATCCACGGCTTTGAGCTCGGCTCGGACGACTATGTGGTCAAGCCCTTTTCGCCCAAGGAGCTGATGATGCGCGTCGGCGCGGTCATCAAGCGCTCTCAGGGCAACGCCGGACAGGACAGGGACGTGTATACATATCAGGGTCTCAAGATCGACTATTCCGCGAGGATCGTCACCGTCGACGGAGTACGCGCCGAGATGACCCCCAAGGAGTACGAGCTGCTGTTCTATATGGTTCGCAACAAGGGCATCGCGCTCACGAGGGAGAGCCTGATCAGCGAGGTCTGGGGCTACGATTTCTTCGGCGACGAGCGCACTTTGGATACCCACATCAAGCTGCTGCGCAAGAGCCTCGGCGCCTACAGCCGCTGCATCGTGACCCTGAGAGGGGTGGGCTACCGGTTTGAAGAGTGTTAAACAGCGGTTCAACCGCAAATATATACCCCTGCAGTACAAGCTGCTCGGCTATTTTCTGCTGTTCGGCGCGATAATCCTGATCGTGCTGTGGGTGTTCCAGTCGTTTTGCCTGAAGCCTCTGTTCACGATGTCGAAGTCCGCTCAGGTCAAGAGCGGAGCCTCAAAGATATCGGTGGCGATCGAGCAGAACAAGAACATCTGGACGACCATCGACAACGTGGCGAGCTACAACTCGCTGTCGGTCGACATCTATGAGTCAAACGCGGGTCTGCTGTTTCCCAAGTACCAGTGCAGCTACGACAATCCCGCTACAAGGCTCTACCTCGACGAGCACCAGGTCTACGAGCTGTATTCAAAGGCAAAGAGCAACAACGGCACCTATATGACCGTCAACACCAATTCGGTCTCGGATATCGCCCGCGCAAAGCTCGAAAAGCTCCAGCGCGCATTGGTCGCGACCGAGGACAGCGTGGGAGGCAGCGTGCGCTTCAGCGCGGACTACAGCGCCGAGAACGAGAACATGATCTACGCCGACATCATCACCCAGAGCGACGGAAGCGAGAAATTCATGGTGATAACCTCGTCGATCACGCCGCTGAGCAATACCATCGAGATAATCCGCGGTCAGATGCTCTTGGTGTCGATAGCATTCATCCTGCTCGCCGTGGTGTTCTCGATCATCGTCAGCCGCCACATCGCCAGCCCGATCTCAAAGACCAACCGCGCAGCCAAGAAGCTCGCCGAAAAGGACTACGACGTGAACTTCAACGCGGTGGGCTACCTTGAGGTCGAGGAGCTCAACGAGACCCTGAACTACGCCAAGACCGAGCTTGCCGCGACCGAAAAGCTGCAGCAGGAGCTTATCGCGAATATCTCGCACGACCTGAGGACGCCGCTGACGATGATAAAGGGCTACGCCGAGGTGATGCGCGACATCCCCGACGAAAACACGCCCGAGAACGTCCAGGTGATCATCGACGAGGCGTCGAGGCTGTCGACGCTTGTGAGCGACCTGCTCGACCTCTCAAAGCTCCAGTCCGGAGCGCTGCAGGCTGAGAAGCTCGACTTCAGCCTCACCCAAAGCGTCCGCGATATCCTCTGCCGTTACTCCAAGCTCATCGAGCAGGAGGGCTATGTGATAACCTTCGACTGCGCCGAGGAGGTATACATCAACGCGGACGAGCTCAGGATGTCGCAGGTCATCTATAACCTCGTAAACAACGCCGTCAACCACGCCGGCGCCGACAAGACCGTGATCATCCGCCAGCTTGTGAGCGGAGACAGGGTCAGGGTCGAGGTCGTCGATCACGGCGAGGGAATACCTGCCGACAAGCTGCCGTATATCTGGGAGCGCTACTACAAGGTTGACAAAGAGCACAGGCGAGGGGTCATCGGCTCCGGTCTGGGACTGTCGATCGTCAAGAGCATTTTGGACGCTCACGGCGCGCGCTACGGCGTAAAGAGCGCGCTCGGCAAGGGCAGCACCTTCTGGTTTGAGCTGCCGGTGGTTTTGAAACCCGACTCTGACGGAGAAAACGACGCCGCCGAAACTGAATAATACCGTGCCGCCGGGTGAAAAACTTGCCCGGCGGCTGATTTTTTTGTCAATTTGTATTGTTTTTACGGAAATTATGATGTATAATAACTATATATATGATTTTTTCGGAAATTTGCCGAGTTGGAGGAGATCATCTTGAACGACAACGACAAATATTTTGATTTGGATAATTTCGATGACAGTCTCGACAGCAGAGAATACCGCCGCCGTCAGCCCAACCGCCGCCAAAGCTCCTATAACGGCAGACCCGTTTACCGCACCGGCAGCAAGGGAGCCAAAAGGCGCAACCGCCGCAGACTGCGCAACCGCATCATCATCGTGAGCATCGCGCTGCTGATATTGGCGCTGTTCATCATTATGATCGTGGCGATAGCGAACGGCTGCTCTCACAAGAAGGAGACCCCGGACGTCTCCACGAGCACCATCGAGCAGCAGGGCACGACCGCTCCGGCTTCTCAGCCCGCGACCTCGGCATCGTCCGGCAGCGCCGCTTCCTCGGGCAACGACCTTTCGCCGACCTACTTCAAGACGCCGAACATCCAGGACGACGGCACGCTCGGCGAGCTGGTCTACGGAATCTACGTCTGGCACAACACGGGCTATGAGCTGTTCTACGGCACCGAGGACAACGCCGCGACCTACGCCGAGACGATCAATTCCTTCGCCGAAAAGCTCACCAGCATCAAGGTCTACGACATGGTCATCCCCAACCACACCGAGACCGGACTTCCCCAGAGGCTCAAGGACGTGAACAGCGGCCCCGCTCCCTCGACCTCTCAGGCGGACACCATCAAGTGGACATACGAAAAGCTCTCGGACAAGGTAACTCCGGTCAACGCCTACAACTACCTTGCCGATCACAACAACGAGTACACCTACTTCAAGTCCGACCACCACTGGACGGGACTCGGCGCGTACTATGCCTACAAGGCGTTCGCCGATACCCTCGGCATGAAGGCGCTCGACCTCAGCACCTGCACCGAAAAGCAGATCGAGGGCTTTACGGGCAGCTTCTCGAACACCGCCGACGGACTTGAATCCGATACCGTGCATTACTGGGAGTTCCCCTATACGGTCTCCATGGATCTGACCTATGAGGGCGGCAACACCGAGACCTGGGACAGCCCCTACTATCCCGCGGCTTCCGCCGGTCAGCTCACCTACGGCGTGTTCATCTTCGGCGACAACCCGCTGACCGTCCTCAAATCCTCGTCCCCCGACGTGGAGCAGGGCAGAAGGATAGCGGTCATCAAGGAGAGCTACGGCAACGCCTTTGTTCCCTACCTCACCAATAACTTCGAGGAGGTACACGTCATCGACTTCCGAACCTTCCGCGACAACGTGGGCATGGATTTCCTGACCTACTGCCGTTCGGCAGGCATAACCGACGTGCTCTACCTCAACGGCGTGATGAGCGCCAGCACCCAGGTCCAGCTCGACAACATGAGCGCGATGTTCGACTGACGAGCTTCCGCCGCAAATATCCCTAACGAAAGGAGGCGAGGCAATGCTCGCGGAAAACGTAAAAGCCAATATCTTCGGAAAGCTTTCCGAGGGTCTGTACTCCGCTTATGTCGGAGTGGGCTCGGTCAGAAAAAACGCGTATGTTATCACGCGCAGGCGCGTCGGCGAATATTTTGACGGCGTGGTGGTTGCCGTCGCCGAATTTGAGGGACAGCCCGGCGAGAGGCTGATAGTTTCGCAGTACGGCGAGGTGTTCTATGAGCCCGAGCTGCGCGAAAGGCTCTCGAAGCTGCGCAACGTGCGCGTCAGGAGCATCCGCTGTCTGTATGAGAAATCCTGCGGAGGCATAATCTTCTACAAGTCAAAGCAGAACACTAAGATCCTGCTCGTCAAAAACAATAACGGCAGATACTGGAGCTTCCCCAAGGGTCATATCGAGGACGGCGAGACCGAACAGGAGACCGCCATCCGCGAGATCAGAGAGGAGACCGGGCTGGACGTTACGCTCGTCGAGGGCTTCCGCGAGATCAGCGAGTATTGTCCCTTCGGCAAGATACGCAAGCGCGTGGTTTTCTTCCTCGCGCGCGCCTTCACCGACAACGTCAGGATCCAGGAGGAGGAGATCGACAGCTACATCTGGGTCGATCTTCAGCAGGCGCGCAAGCTCTGTACCTATGACAACGACCTCAGGATCATCGAAAAGGCGGAGCTGATGATACACCTCGCAAAGTGATAAAGCGATATTTGATATTCGGATACGCAAAAACAGCGGACGGTTTTTCCGTCCGCTGTTTGGTTTTTATCGCCGTATTAAAAATGTCAGCTGAAATTATAGGAGTAGTTGGGAGCTTCCTTGGTGATCTGGATGTCGTGGGGATGGCTCTCTCTGAGTCCCGCGCCGGAGATGCGTACAAAGTGCGCCTTCTCGTGGAGCTCGGCGATCGTGGCGCAGCCGGTGTAGCCCATGCCCGCCTTGAGGCCGCCCATCATCTGATAAACGGTGTCCGAAAGGGCTCCCTTGTAGGGTACGCGACCCTCGACGCCCTCGGGAACGAATTTGCGGTTGCTCGCCTGGAAGTAGCGGTCGGCGCTGCCCTTGCCCATCGCGCCGAGGCTGCCCATTCCGCGGTATACCTTGAACTGTCTGCCCTGATAGATCTCGTTTTCGCCGGGGCTCTCCTCGCAGCCCGCTACCAGCGAGCCGACCATTACCACGCTGCCGCCCGCGGCAAGCGCCTTGACGATGTCGCCGCTGTATTTGATGCCGCCGTCGGCGATCACGGGAATGCCGTGCTTTGCGCCCTCGCACGCCGCGTCATAGATAGCGGTGATCTGGGGAACGCCGATTCCGGCGACGATACGTGTGGTGCAGATAGAGCCGGGTCCGATGCCGACCTTTACCGCGTCAGCGCCCGCGTCGATGAGCGCCTTGGTCGCTTCGGCGGTGGCGACGTTGCCCGCGATAAGCGGCAGGTCGGGATATGCCTTCTTGACCCTGGCTACGGAGTTGATGACGTTGGAGTTGTGACCGTGAGCGGAGTCGAGCACCACTACGTCCACCTGAGCCTCGATGAGCGCCGCAACGCGGTCGAGCACGTCGGCGGTAGCGCCGATAGCCGCGCCGCAGATGAGTCTGCCCTTGTCGTCGCGCGCGGAGTTGGGATACTGCACGCTCTTCTCGATATCCTTGATGGTGATGAGTCCCTTGAGGTTGTTGGCGCCGTCAACGATCGGGAGTTTTTCGATCTTGTGCTGTCTGAGTATCTCCTGCGCCTGGAGCAGGGTGGTGCCGACGGGAGCGGTCACCAGGTTTTCCTGAGTCATGACCTGAGAGATCGGAAGGTTGAAGTCCTCCGCAGTCATAAAGCGCAGGTCGCGGTTGGTGAGAATACCAATCAGCTTTCCGTCGCGGCAGATCGGCACGCCCGAGATCTTGTACTTGCCCATCAGGGCGTCGGCGTCGCGCACGGTGTTTTCGGGGGAGAGGAAGAACGGGTTGACGATAACGCCGTTTTCGCTTCTCTTTACGCGGTCGACCATATCTGCCTGCTTCTCGACAGACATATTCTTGTGGATGATGCCCACGCCGCCCTCTCTTGCAATGGCGATCGCCATCGCGGTCTCGGTAACGGTGTCCATCGCCGCCGTCATAAGCGGGGTGTTGAGACGGATGGTCTTGGTGAGGTTGGTGGAAACATCAACGTTTTTGGGCTCGACATGGCTCTCTCCGGGGATCAGAAGGACGTCGTCAAAGGTCAGTCCCTCTTTGCCGAACTTCTCGTTGTAATTGGTATTCAGCATACTCTTCCTCCATTCAATTTTTAATATATCCTATATTATAACAAAGTTCCTGCCGAATGGCAATATTAAATTTGCTTTTTACTTGTTTTTTTGCGCGTTTTTGCCGTATCGGGGGCGTTTTGGTCAATAACGCACAATAAGCCGCTAATGCCTTGACATTTTTCGGTAAGCATTATAAAATAGAGTATCGGAACGATCCGGTCATTCTTTGAGGATTATCTCACGAAAAGAGGCTTATATATGAAAAAAGCGATCAAAATACTGTCCGCGCTCGCGGCAGCGGCGCTGATGGCGGCGTCGTTTTCGGGCTGCGACGGCGGCTCCTCGGGCTCAGAAACCATCCCGGCAGTGACCGAGGCGTCAAATCCCGGCTCGGAATCAGCCGATCTTCACGCGCTGCTGCAAATCAACGAGAAGGGCAACGAGTTCGCCGGCGTGTGGAAGATCACCGGGGGCACGGGCTCTCAGTTCAAGAATTTTGCCTTCATGTTCGACGGCAACGACCGCTCCTTCCTGATGATCGGCAACATGGGATATCTCGGTACCTACACGCTAAAGACCGAGGATCTCGGGAACGGCGCCCAAAAGACCATGACGACCCACCTTGTGTTCGGCATCGACGGCACCTATACCTATAAGTTCGACAGCGATATGCAGGGCGTGACCCTGACCGACACCGAGACAGGCGAGGAGACCGAGCTGACAAGGACGGCGGCGTATGAATACATCCCCTTCCCCGACAAGGAGCCGGTGATCGACGAGGAGCTTGTGGGCGCGTGGAAGGATGAGAACGGCAACAGCTATTACTTTGACGCGGGCGGCGTTATGCTCGAGTACTTCTCGGGGCTGAGCTTCATCTTTGCCAAGTATTCCGCAACCGGCGAATCGCTCTCCTATACCTATACCATGAAGGACGAGATCAACAACGAGTCGCAGTATTCGGTCAGCGGCGACGTCCTCACGCTTGACGGGATAAAATACAACCGCATTCCCGTTGACGAGCTATCTATAAAGGATTAAAAAACTTATCCGGGCAGACGGAACGCTTTTGATCGCGTCCTGTCTGCCCGGTCTTTTGCGGTATTATGCTTTTATGTTGCCCTTGCCGATGTTCTCCTTGATGATATCGTCGACGACCTCGAACAGCTTCTCGGAGCCGAGGGCGGTTTTGCGCTGCCTGCCGTATATCTGTTCGGAGGTGACGGAGTGCCGCCGCCAGTCATCGCCGTCGTTGCTGTGGTTGAGCATGAGCGGCTGGAGGTTGTCCATCGCGTGGGCGAATTTGGATTCAGCGGTCTCGTATGCCTCGAACTCGTCGAACAGCGCGATGAGCTCTGACCTCTGGTCATCGGGCAAAAGCGAAAATATCCGCTCCTTGGCTGCATCCTCGCGCGCTTTTTGGGTTTTGAGGCTGTCCGCGTCATAGGCGTAGGTGTCGCCCGCGTCGATCTCGACCACATCGTGGATGAGGCACATCAGCATCACCTTGGCGATGTCCACAGGCGCGTTTGAGTATTCGCGCAGCACATAAGCCATCACCGCCATGTGCCAGGCGTGCTCAGCGTCGTTCTCGCTGCGCCCGTGTCCCGAAAGATGCGTCTGACGGAACACGTTCTTCTCCTTGTCAAGCTCTAAAGAAAAATCAAGCTGACGCTTCAGCCTGTCATCCATGACATCACCCCATTATGATATGTATATAACTATAGCGCAAATCACAACGATTGTCAAACTTCTGTCTGCATAAGAGGCGTTTGCTCTCAAAAAGCCGAGCCCGGTAAGGAAAACCGCGTTTTCCGACCTGACGGTCGGTTGAAATAACCGGTTTCAACCGGATTCAACCGGCCATTGTCTTTGTCTTTTTCTTTCTCATTATCTTTTTTATTTCTTTTTTATTTTTTTATTTTTTTTTTATTTTTTTCTTTTTCTTTTTCTTATTATTGGTAGCGAACGTATACGGTCGATAACAACGGTATACGAACGTAAGGATTTTGTGGTATGAAAAAATATAGTAGATGCATTGTTTATGTAGCTGAATTTAAAAAACTGTAGACAGGAAAACAGACTGATAGAACGAGCAAACATAATAATAGGAGCAGCATTGTATATGTAGCTGTATTTAAAAAACAGTAGATAGGGAAACAAACTTGTAGAGTAAGCAAACGTAATGATAGGAGCAGCATTGAGTCGGCAATAAATTTAAAACTTGTTTTTGGCGGCGAGATATGGTATAATATAACTGATAATGTCTGCAAGGGGAGAAACACATGGCTGTTCCTTTTGATTCACAGAAAATTTATTACCGTTCACCCTTCGGCGCGGTCGAGCAGGGTACACGCGTACATTTTCGCGTGCTTCTGCCGCGCAGGGAACACGCGAGGGCGGTCGAGCTTTGCATAAAATACGATTACGATTACAACTGGGAGTACCACAAGCTGATCTGGTGCGGCACCTTTGACGCGGAGTCCGAGATCTGGGAATGCGACTTCACGCCCGAGCGCATGGGACTGTATTGGTACAGCTTCCGCGTGCTCACTCCCGAGGGCAACCACCGCTATGTAGTGCCGTCGGATCCCTATACCATCAGCTCGGTGGAGGATTCCCCGGGGCGGAGCTGGCAGCTCACCTGCTACAAAAAGGGCTTTACAACTCCTATGTGGCCTGTCGGCGGAGTAATGTATCAGATCTTTCCCGACCGTTTTTATTTCAGCGGCGAGGAAAAGGACATAAAGCGCACGGACTTCAAGCGCAACGACGACTGGTACGCGCTGCCCGTCTGGGAGCCGAACGAGCACGGCGAGATCACAAACAGCGATTTCTTCATGGGCGACCTCAAGGGCATAACCCAAAAGCTCGACTATCTGCAAAAGCTGGGAGTAAGCTGTATTTATCTGAACCCGATCGGCGAGGCTTATTCAAACCACCGCTACGATACGGGCGACTACTCGCACATCGACCCGATCCTCGGCACCGAGGAGGATTTCAGGGAGCTCTGCGCAAGGGCTAAGGAGCGCGGCATCCACGTCATCAACGACGGCGTGTTCTCGCACACCGGCTCCGACAGCGTATACTTCAACCGTTCCGGCAGATACGGAGACGGCGGAGCCTATCGCGACAGGGAGTCGCCGTACTATAGCTGGTACAAGTTCAACGAGTGGCCGGACAACTACCATAGCTGGTGGGGCTTCTATACGCTGCCCGAGGTCAACGAGACCGACCCGGCGTTTAATGAATACATAAACGGCGAGAACGGCATAATCCGCAAGTGGATGCGCTGCGGCAACTCGGGCTGGAGGCTCGACGTAGCCGACGAGCTGCCCGATGAGTTCATGGAGAACCTGCGCAGATCGGTCAAGGAGGAAAACCCCGAGGCGATCATCGTCGGCGAGGTCTGGGAGGACGCGAGCAACAAGGAGAGCTACGGCGCGCGCAGAAAGTTCCTGCTCGGGGAACAGCTCGACACCGTTATGAACTACGTTTTCCGCAACGCTATCATCGACTTCTGCCGCGGACAGGACGCGCGTTACACCATGGCGACGATCATGAGCGTCGTTGAAAATTACCCCAGACCGGTGCTCAGGGTGCTGATGAATTCGCTCTCGACCCACGACACCGAGCGCGCTATCACCGTTTTGGCGGGCGAGCCGCTCAACGGCAGAGACCGTTACTGGCAGGCTCACACCAAGCTTAACGAGGGTCAGCGCGAATACGGCAAAAAGCTGCTCAAGATCGCTGTCGCAATGCAGTATACCCTGCCCGGCTTCCCCTGCGTCTATTACGGCGACGAGGCGGGCATGGAGGGCTACCGCGACCCGTTCAACCGCTGCTGCTACCCGTGGGGCAAGGAGGACAAGGAGCTGGTCGAATGGCACGCCGCCCTCGGAAAGCTCCGCGCCTCGTGCTCGGCGCTCTGGGACGGCGAGTTTCTGAGCACCTTCGCGGAGGGCAGAAGGATGTCGTATGTTCGCTACGACGGCAACGTCGCCCTTTACTGCGTGTTCAACCTGAGCGACCAAGCCGCGACGATCGATCCGCCGCCCGGATTTACCGACCCGAAGATCATGTTCGGCTCAAAGCTTGAAAATCAAAAGCTGACCGTCGAGTCCTTTAGCTGCGAGATCATGCAGACCGATCTGTAATATTTATTGTTATTGGTTTTAAAAAAAGAAAACCTCTGATAGCTCATCGCCGCACTTTGCGCGTCAATGGATTATCAGAGGTTATTTATATTTTCAGCGCTGCTGCGCAAGCCTCGCGGCAAGCTCGCAGATGCCGTCCTCGTCGTTGGACGGCAGGAGGATATCGGCGGCTTCAAGGCATTTTGGGGTCGCGTTGGCGACCGCCGCTCCCGTTCCGGCGCAGCGGAGCATATCGGCGTCGTTGTCGGCGTTTCCGGCGGCGAGGGTCTGCCCGAGGCCTATCCCGAGCCGTTCGCAGATTTTTTTCAGCGCTCCGCTCTTTGTGGCGTCGCGGTGCATGAGCTCGACGAAATTCGCCGAGGAAGAGGTGATGTACAGCGGCTCGCCCGAGCCCTCGAGCCTTTTCCAAAGCCTTTCCCTCAGCGCACGGTCGGTGGTGACGAATTCAACGCTGTCGAGCCTGCCGCGGTTTTCCAGAATGTATCGCCTCATGTCGGCTCTGCACTCTCTTGAGCCGCGCACATAGCCCACATATGCCTGCGAGCAGCCGTAGCGCATGGGGTCGTCGTAGTAGCGTTTGTCGGTCACGGTCTCGCCCTCAGAGAACGCCTCCCAGATCAGGTCGTGATCGGCGGTCAGCTCGAGCACGCGAAGCACGCTGTCCGGCTCCAGCAGGGTCGAGATCACTCGCTTTCCGCCGAGATATACCGCCGCGCCGTTCGAGGCGATCACCCACCTCAGCCCCTCGATGCCGAGCACCTCGCGCGGCATTGAGCCGAAGGGTCTGCCGCTGGCGGCGACAACCTCGACGCCGCCTTTTATCATAAGCTCCAGCGAGTTTTTCACGGCGGGCGAGAGGGTGTTATTCGAGCGCAGGGTGGTGCCGTCGAGGTCGAGGGCGACGAGCCTTATGTCCTTCATGAGAGCGCCTTCCTTCCCGTTTTGCAGAATCCGCTCATGCAGCAGTCGGCGCACCTCGGGGAGCGCGCCGAGCAGACGGCTCTGCCGTGGAGCACTAACCTGTGGCAGAAGTCGTTGCTCTCCTCGGGCGGCAGGAGCTTTCGCAGCGCGTCCTCGATCTTTTTCTGGTCGCTCAGCTCGTGCAGTCCGAGGCGCGAGGTTATGCGGATGCAGTGGGTGTCGACCACGACTGCGGGCTTGCCGAAAACGTCGCCGCAGATCAGGTTAGCGGTCTTGCGCCCGACCCCGGGCAGCTTGGTGAGGTCGTCAATGTTGTCCGGCACCTCGCCGCCGAAATCGCTCTTTATCATCCTCGCCATCTCGACGATGTCGCGCGATTTGGTCTTGAAGAGCCCGCAGCTCTTGATGTACTCCGCGACTTCGCCGTAATCGGCTTCGGCAAAATCGTCAACCGTAGGGAAGCGCTCAAACAGCGCCGGCGTGACGAGGTTCACCCTCGCGTCGGTACACTGAGCCGAGAGCCGCGTGGCGATCAGCAGCTGCAGCGGAGTTTCGTAGGTAAGCGAGCATTTGGCGTCGGGATATTCCGCCCTGAGCGCCTCGACTGCGGCGAGCGCGATCTGTTTTTTTGTCATGGGACAACCCTCCCTGATGATGCTGTATACATTCTATCATATTTAAAAAACTATTGCAATTATTTGTCTTTGTTGGTAGAATAAAAACAGAACACGGAGGTATGACTATGTATCAAAACTATATTTTCGACCTTTACGGCACCCTGATCGACATCAACACCGACGAGTGGAGCGATGAGCTCTGGAAAAAGCTTCGGGTGCTCTATGCCTACAGCGGAGCGGTCTACGGCTTCCGCGAGCTCCACGCCGAGTACGACCGCCTTGTTGAGCGCGAAAAGCAGGCGGTGCGCAGGCGGCATCCCGAATACAGCGTGATCGACATTAAAATAGAAAAGGTGTTCCGCACCCTTTACGAGCAGCGCGTCGCCAAGGTCGACGACCGTCAGGTTTTGTTCACGGCGGCGGCGTTCCGCTGCTTTTCGACCAAATACATACGCCTCTATGACGGAGTCATCGACCTGCTCGATACCCTTAAGCAGCGCGGAAAGGGGATATATCTGCTCTCGAACGCCCAGCGCTCCTTCACCGAAAACGAGCTGCGGATGTTCGGGCTCGACAGGTATTTTGACGGCGTGTGTATCAGCTCGGACGAGGAGTGCTCCAAGCCCGATCCGCATTACTTCGCCTGCCTGTTCGACCGCTATAAGCTCAAAAAATCGGACTCAATAATGATCGGCAACGACTTCCGCTCGGATATCGGCGGCGCGGCGGATTTCGGCATCGACAGCCTCTATATCCACCAGAGCATCTCGCCCGAGATCGAGGGCAGGCTGCGCAGCACCTACACGGTCATGGACGGCAATGTGTTCAGGATCAAAAAGCTTACGGTTTTGTGAGAAGCTTACATTATTCAGGTCATCTCGGGAATACTTATCCCGAGGTGATTTTTTATGAAGAAAAAGAAAACGTACAAAAAATCGAAGCGCTTTGCCGAAATGAACAACACAGAGCTGCTCGAGAACATGAACGCGGCCTCGGCTACGGATATGACGGGGCTTATCCCCGCCGCGCCCGAAACCGAAAGCGAGTACCAAAATTACTCCGACGTTTATCAGAATCTCGACGCAGGAGAATGATGATGTCGTTTTGATTCAGAGTTTTTTTAGTTGAAAGCTGAAAAAGGGAATTTTAAAAATGCGGGCGGACAGCGGATCCGCCCCTACTTTTTAAACGCGCAGCAGGTTTTATCGAGAAACGTTTTCGTTTATCGGTTAACACCTGCCATGTAAATCCTCCGTCACGGCGCAGAGCGCCGCGCCACCTCCTTTAACAAAGGAGGCTTTTGCTGCCGTCGAACGTTCGGCTCACTGCCGAAAGATCTGACATGAAGGCAACGTCGGTTTCGGGTCGGTCGAGACCGACCCCTACAATTCTAACCCCTAACGCCTAACGCCTAACGCCTAACGCCTAATCCCTAACCCCTAAATTAAACATTTGACTTTTCATCAGCTTTGGAGTATTATTAGTATGTATATCTGTAAGTATCGGAGTTTGGGATCTACGGTATTCAACTCTCCACTCTCAACTCTGAACTCTGTATGAAAGGACGGCGGATGAATGTTTGACATAGCGATCGTTTTTGACATCGGAGTTATCGCGTTAAGGATAATCATGCCGGTTTTCGCCATTCTGATAGTTTACCAGTGCTTCGCCGCCATGCGCCGCCGCAGGCGACCCGAGAAGCCTCTTGTCACCCTGTGCAATCTCGAAACGGGCGAAAAGCTCCCGGTGGTATTCTGGGAGAACTCGATCGGGCGCGGAAAGCGCAACGACATCGTCATCGACCACCCGACTGTGTCGAAGGATCAATGCGTACTGCTCCGCCGCAAGGAGGGCTGGCTCGTCAGCGACACCGGCTCGACCGGCGGCACCTATGTGAACGGCGAGCGCACCCTCGGCAGGACGCGCGTGCTGATCGACGACGTGATTACCTTTGGCAGGACTCAGTACCGTTTCAAGCGCGGCGACGAATATCAGGAGGAGCTCAAGGCTGACCGCTTCTTTAAGAAGCCGAGCTCAAAGCCCGCGATGACCGCGTGGAAGCTCATGCTGATGGTGACGGTGTTTCATTTCTTCATGTGCGTCGAGGCGATGTTCTGGAACGACAACACCAACGTGTTTTCGCCGCTGATCCTGTTCGGAGCGCTGATGTTCGTCGAGTGGGGCTTTTTCTTCGTGTCCTACTTTATACTGCGTCGCGTGACCTTCGAGCTCGAGGCGCTGGCGCTGTTTTTGACGGGCATAGGCGTGATGCTGCTTGTCCGTCAGGTTGAGCGCTCGGCTTACGTGCAGCTCATAGCCGCCGCAGCGGGAATGGTGCTGTACTGCGTCATCATAAAATTCATCGAAAACCCCGACATGACCAAAAATATGGTCGCGTGGCTCGTAATACGCTTTTCGCTGATGGGACTTGCGCTCATGCTGCTCGCGACGAGCATTCTGTTCGGCAAGATCGTCGGCGGCGCGGCGAACTGGATCTACATCGGAGGCATCTCGATCCAGCCCTCGGAGCTGGTCAAGGTCATATACATACTTGTCGGCGCGGCTTCGCTTGATAAGCTGCACGGCAAGATCGGCTACATATATATGTTCATCTTCATCGGCTTTTCGGCGGCTTGCGTAGGTCTGCTGGCGCTGATGAGCGACTTCGGCACCGCGCTTATCTTCTTCATCACCTTCCTGCTGATCGCGTTCATGCAGTGGGGCGACTTCAAGATCGTTATCGCCGCGGTAGCTTCGGCGGGCTTCGGCGGCTTCATCGTGCTGCGCTTCATGCCCTATGTGATGAACCGCTTCAAGGCGTGGAGGCACGTCTGGGAATACGCCCAGAACGAGGGCTACCAGCAGGCGCACGTGCTGACCTTCATCGCCAGCGGCGGACTCTTCGGCGTGGGCGTGGGCAACGGCTTCCTAAAGCAGGTCGCGGCGTCCGAGAGCGACCTCGTGTTCGGACTTGTCGCCGAGGAGATGGGTGTGATCGTGGCTATCACGCTGGCGCTCGCCGTGGGACTGATGTTCGTTTACACGCGCGCGATAACGACCCGCAGCCGCAGCACCTTCTACTCGATCTCGGCATGCTGCGCGGCGGGACTGATGCTCATCCAGCTTTCGCTGAATATCTTCGGCGCGACCGATATCCTGCCCCTTACAGGCGTGACCTTCCCGTTCATAAGCTGCGGCGGCTCCTCGATCCTATCGGTCTGGGGACTGCTGGCGTTCATAAAGGCGGCGGATGAGAGAACGTATTCGATGAAGCGATAAGGCTATGTAGAATTGAGAATGGAAAATTGAAAGTTGATAATTTCGGTCGAGAAGAATCGTTTCGATAAACAATAAGTATTACTCCCGACCGAAAAAGCTTGCGTTGCTTTGACAGCCATGAATAATATTATTGAAAAGAAAAGCTTTGAATTTGCAATTAAAACCGTAAATATCTATAAAACGCTTTTCTATGAAGAAAAAGAATATGTATTGTCGCGGCAGGTATTAAAAGCCGGTACAAGTATAGGCGCGAATGTTGCCGAGGCTCAAAATGCGCAAAGCAAAGCTGATTTCCTTTCAAAAATGAATATAGCGCTCAAGGAAGCCACAGAAACAAATTACTGGCTGAGGCTACTTTAATTATCAATTATCCATTTTCAATTATCAATTATTTTCACCTTCTAAAGGAAGTGATATCATTTGAAAAGAGTTCTTCGCCGCAGCACCATGATACTCATCCTGACGCTCGGCTTTATCGGCGGCATGGTATTCTTTGTCGTCGAGCTTATACTCAACGCCGACGCGTGGGCTAACCAGCCCTATAACGCCCATATCTCCGGCAGCGGCGGCCTTGAGCAGGCGGGTACGATCTTCGACCGCAACGGCAGCGTGATGGCTCAGACAGTCAACGGCGACCGCGTATATAACGAGGACTACAGCGTCCGCTGCGGCACTCTGCACGTTGTGGGCGACAACAGCCTCAATATCTCAACAGCCGTGCAGAGCAAGTACCGCTCGCTGCTCACGGGCTACAGCCTGATCTGGGGACTCAATATGCCCCAGACCCTCAAAACCTCTCACGATATCAGTCTGACAATTGACGCTCAGGCGTGCGCCGCGGCGTATGATGTGCTGAGCTCATACGGCAAAAAGGGCGCGTGCGTGGTTTACAACTACAAGACCGGCGAGGTGATCTGCTCGGTCAGCACGCTCGCCTACGACCCCGAGGCTCCTCCGGAGATCACCGAGGAGAACGAGAGCGAGTATGACGGAGTTTACCTCGACAACGTGATGTCCTCGTCATACACCCCGGGCTCGATCTTTAAGATCGTGACCGCGGCGGCGGCTATCGAAAACATCCCCGATCTCTTTGAGCGCACGTGGGAATGCAACGGGCGCGAGGAGATCGGCGGCAACGACATAACCTGCGTCGACGAGCACGGCACCATCGACTTCAAGGAGGCGATGGCGCATTCGTGCAACATCGTGTTCGCGGAGCTCGCCGTCGAGCTCGGCGCGGAAAAGATGACCGCGGCGGCTGAGAAGATCGGCATAAACCTGAGCTTCGAGGTCGACGATGTAGGCACCGCCAAGGGCAACTTCGACCTCTCGGGCGCGGACAAAAACCAGCTCGCGTGGTCGGGCGTAGGTCAGTACAACGACAAGGTCAACCCGATGCAGATGGCGATCATCTGCGGCGCGATAGCAAACGGCGGAAAGTCTGTGACTCCGACCTACATCAAGGGCGGCTCGGGCAATCTGCTCTCGCTTATCGGGCTCAACAAAAGCCCCTCGCGCACGATGTTCAGCGCCGACACCGCCGGCAAGCTCGACGAGATCATGCGCTACACCGTCAGCGACAACTACGGCGACTACCTCTTTGACGGGCTGCGCGTCTGCGCAAAGACCGGCACCGCCGAGGTCGGCAAGGACAAGAACCCCAACGGCTGGATGGTCGGCTATTCTCAGGACGAGGACTGTCCGCTCGCCTTTGCCTGCGTGGTAGAGGACTCGGGCTTCGGAATCGAGTACGCCTGCCCTGTGCTCCAGGCTGCGGTCTCGCGGTATGCGGCGGCGGTAAGAGGCTACTGATAATAATTCGGAATCCGGAATGCGGGATTACGGTTTTTGTAATGTCCGTATCATAAATAATAAAACGCAATCTTCATATATGAAAGGAAACCACCTGCATGAACATACTTAAATCACTGTTTGGCAACTACAGCAAGCGCGAGGTCAAGCGCGTACAGCCCATCGCCGACAAGGTGCTTGCCCTTGAGGACAAGTACGCCGCGATGAGCGAGAGCGAGCTCAAAAACCAGACCGCGCTGCTCAAGGAGCGCCTCGCCAACGGCGAGACCCTCGACGACATCCTTCCCGACGCCTTTGCCGCCTGCCGCGAGGCAAGCTGGCGCGTGCTCGGCATGAAGCACTTTCCGGTACAGGTGCTCGGCGGCGTAGTCCTGCACCAGGGACGTATCGCCGAAATGAAAACCGGTGAGGGCAAGACCCTCGTCGCCACCCTGCCCGCCTACCTCAACGCGCTCGCGGGCAACGGCGTACACATCGTAACAGTCAACGATTACCTCGCCCGCCGCGACTCCGAGTGGATGGGCAAGCTCTATAAGTACATGGGTCTGAAGGTCGGTCTGATCGTCCACGACCTCTCGAACGAGCTTCGCAAGGAGGCGTACAACGCCGACATCACCTACGGCACAAACAACGAGCTCGGCTTCGACTACCTGCGCGACAACATGGTCGTTTACAAGGAGAACAAGGTACAGCGCGGCCACAGCTTCGCCATTGTCGACGAGGTCGACTCCATCCTCATCGACGAGGCGCGTACCCCTCTTATCATCTCGGGCAAGGGCGACAAGTCCACCGATCTCTATGAGCGCGCCGACCGCTTTGCCAAGACCCTGAAGCTCCAGCGCTTCACCGAGATCGACGCCAAGGAGGACATGGAGGACTACTACGCCGAGAATCAGATCGACTACGTTGTGGACGAGAAGCAAAAGACCGCCACCCTGACCCAGATCGGCGTCAAGAAGGCTGAGGAATTCTTCGGCATCGAGAACCTCACCGATCCCGACAACCTCACCATCCAGCACCACATCAACCAGGCGATCAAGGCGAACGGCGTCATGAAGCTCGACGTTGACTATGTCGTCAAGGACGGCGAGGTCATCATCGTCGACGAGTTCACCGGCCGTCTGATGTACGGCAGACGCTTCAACGAGGGTCTGCATCAGGCTATCGAGGCTAAGGAGGGCGT
>CACWKB010000022.1 GCA_902761375.1 uncultured Ruminococcus sp.
CCGCAAGTATGGTATTTGTCGTATTTGCTTCCGCGAGCTCGCTTACAAGGGCGAGATCCCGGGCGTAAAGAAAGCAAGCTGGTAAGCAAGGAGGAAAAAGGTAATGCAGATTACAGATACTATCGCTGATTTGCTTACAAGAATTCGTAACGCAAATGCAGCCAAGCACGATTCCGTAGAGATCCCCGCCTCGAACCTCAAGAAGGCGATCTGCCAGATCCTTCTGGACGAGGGCTACATCAAGAGCTTCACGGTTATCGAAGACGGCAAGCAGGGCATCATCAAGGTCACACTCAAGTATCTTGAGGGCAAGACCCCCGTTATCACGGGTCTGCGCCGCGTTTCCAAGCCCGGCCTGCGTATTTACAGCAATGCAGAGGACATGCCGAAGGTTATGAAGGGTCTCGGCGTAGCGATCATCTCGACCTCAAAGGGCGTTATGACCGACCGCGAGGCAAGAAAGCAGCACGTCGGCGGCGAGGTTCTCGCTTACATTTGGTAAGAAGGAGGTGCGAACATGTCTCGAATTGGAAGAAAACCTATAAATATTCCCGCCGGAGTCGAGGTCAAGACCGAGAACGGCGTAATCACCGTCAAGGGACCCAAGGGTGAGCTCAGCTACAAGGTAAACCCCGCCATGACGGTCGAGGTAAAGGACGGCTCCCTTGAGGTGTCCCGTCCCAACGACAGCAAGGAAAACCGTTCGCTCCACGGCCTGACAAGAACGCTCATCAACAATATGGTGATCGGCGTTACTCAGGGCTACAAGAAGGAGCTCAAGGTCACAGGCGTTGGTTACCGTGTTCAGAAGCAGGGCAACAAGTGCGTCATGAACCTCGGTTATTCCCATCAGGTTATTGTTGAGGATACCGACGATATCAAGATCGAGGTACCCGATCCCAACACCATCCACATCATCGGCATTGATAAGCAAAAGGTTGGTCAGTTTGCTGCCGAGGTCAGAGAAAAGCGTCCGCCCGAGCCGTATAAGGGCAAGGGTATCCGCTATGCTGACGAAGTTATCCGCCGCAAGGAAGGCAAGGCCGGTAAGGGCAAATAATTAAGGAGTGAAAAATAATGGTAAGCAGACCTGATACAAAAAAGGCACGCGCAAAACGCCATAAGAGAGTCCGCGCTAAGATCAGCGGTACCGCTCAGTGCCCCCGTTTGTGCGTATTCCGCTCCACCAATAACATCTACGCTCAGATTATTGACGACGTAGCCGGTGTTACTCTTGCCCAGGCTTCAAGCCTTGACAAGACCATTACTGGAAATGGCGGAAACAAAGAGGCAGCAAGAGCTGTCGGCAAGCTCATCGCAGAGCGCGCCAAGGAAAAGAACATCGTCGATGTTGTTTTTGACAGAGGCGGCAACATTTATCACGGCCGTGTTAAGGAATTGGCCGAAGGCGCCCGCGAGGGCGGCCTCAATTTCTAAGGGAACAGGAGGAAAAAACTTTGGCTAATAAAGTAGAAGTAAACGGAGAGCTCAAGGAAAGAGTCGTTACCATCAACCGCGTTTCCAAGACCGTCAAGGGCGGACGTATCTTCAAGTTCGCCGCTCTCGTAGTCGTCGGCGACGGCAACGGAACCGTCGGTTTCGGCATCGGCAAGGCGGGCGAGGTTCCCGACGCTATCCGCAAGGGCATCGAGGACGCCAAGAAGAACCTGATGAAGGTTTCTCTGCGCGGCACAACCATCCCCCACGAGATCATCGGCGAGTACGGCGCCGGCAAGGTTCTGATGAAGCCTGCCGCTCCCGGTACCGGCGTTATCGCGGGCGGTCCCGTGCGTGCGGTAGTCGAGGCTGTCGGCATCAAGGACATCCGTACCAAGGCGCTCCGCTCCAACAACCCCTGCAACGTCGTCAGAGCGACGCTGGCGGGTCTCGGCGCTCTCAGAAACGCCGAGGAGGTCGCCGCTATCCGCGGTAAATCCGTAAAGGAAATTTTATAATAAGGGAGGCTGCAAGTCATGACAGTCAAGTTAGTAAAGAGCCTTATCGGCTCCAAAAAGGATCAGATTGCAACCGCCCACGCTCTCGGCCTGAGAAAGATCGGTGACACAACGACACAGCCCGACAACCCTCAGACAAAGGGCAAGGTAGCAAAAATCATCCACCTCGTAGAGGTTAGTGAAGCGTAAGCAAGGAGGTGCGAACAATGAAGTTACATGAACTTTCACCGGTTGAGGGCTCCAAGAAGAGATCCAAAAGAATCGGCAGAGGTCACGGTTCCGGTTGGGGAAAAACCGCCGGCAAGGGACACAAGGGTCAGAAGGCTCGCTCCGGCGGCAGCATCCGCCCGGGCTTTGAGGGCGGTCAGATGCCGCTCCAGCGCCGCGTCCCGAAGAGAGGTTTCAACAACATCTTTGCGAAAAACGTCGTTGCCATTAACCTCAGTACGCTCAACAGAAAGTTTAACGACGGCGATACCGTTGATTTCGAGTCTCTGAAGGCGGCGGGCGTTGTGAAGAACGGCTTTGACGCTGTAAAGGTTCTCGGCAACGGTAAGCTTGAGAAAAAACTCACTGTTAAGGTTTCTGCTTTCTCCGAATCAGCTAAGGCTGCCATCGAGGCTGCCGGAGGAAAGGCAGAGGTGATTTGAGTTGTTTAGGACAATCAGAAACGCTTGGTCGATCCCCGACCTGCGCAAAAAGATCCTATTTACGCTGCTGATAATCATCGTATTCAGGATCGGTTCCATTATCCCCGTTCCGTTCCTCGACATGAACGTACTCAACGAGGTAATGGCTCCGCTCAACGATGTGACCAATGAGGCGAGCTCCAGCATGGTAGCGTACCTGAACACACTTTCGGGCGGTGCGTTCTCAAACGCCACGCTCTTCGCAATGGGTATCACCCCCTACATCAACAGCTCGATCATCATCCAGCTCCTGTGCGTCGCTATCCCCGCTCTTGAGCGCCTCTCAAAGGAGGGCGAAGCGGGCAGACGCAAGATCGGAACCATCACGCGCTACGTGACCGTCGCGCTCGGTCTGATCCAGGGTACCGCCTACTTCTTCTATCTGAAGAACACCGTGGTCACCAACAAGGAGAGCACGCTCTACGGCCAGCACATCACCATCTATAACGACGGCTTCGCAATGGTATTTGCCGCGATCGTCATCGTGCTCGTGTTCACCGCGGGTACCGCGCTGATGATGTGGCTCGGCGAGCAGATCAACAAGTACGGTATCGGAAACGGTATCTCGATCCTGCTGTTCGCGGGCATCGTTGCGAGAATGCCCAGCACCGTCCGCGCTCTGGTACAGATCTGGAGCATGGGTCTTGCAAAGAACAACGAGGGTACCTCGAATCTCGGCTACTTCATCGCCGTGATCGTATGGGTGCTGATGTTCCTCGCTATCATCTGGGTCATCACCTTCATGCAGGACAGCGAGAGAAGGATCCCCATCCAGTACGCGAAGCGCGTAGTCGGAAGAAAGATGTACGGCGGCCAGTCCAGCCACCTTCCCATCAAGGTTGCGCTCGGCGGCGTTCTGCCCATCATCTTCGCGAGCTCGATCCTCTCTATCCCCAGCACCATCAACCTGTTTGTGAACGCCGATAAGGAATCCTTCTGGGGCAAGTTCTTCAACCTGTTCAACACCACCCAGCCCCTGTACATTATTCTGTACTTTATCCTTATCCTGATGTTCGCATACTTCTATACCAACATTCAGTACAATCCCGTTGAAATGGCGAATAACCTCAAGCAGAACAACGGCACCGTACCGGGCATCCGTCCCGGCGCTTCCACCGCCGACTACATCAGAAAGATCCTCTCGAGGATCACCCTGATCGGCGCGCTGTTCCTCTCGGTTATCGCGCTCGTTCCGCTGATCTACGGCGCCGTTACCGGCTTCGGTCAGCTCTCTATGGGCGGTACTTCGATCATCATTATCGTCGGCGTCGCGCTTGAGACCGTCAAGCAGCTCGAGTCTCAGATGATGATGCGTCATTACAAAGGTTTTCTTGACTAATCGCTGAAAATGAGGTATAATATTATGAACATTATCATGTTAGGCGCTCCCGGTGCAGGAAAAGGCACTCAAGCCGCTGTACTCTGCGAGCACTTTGGTATTCCCACCATATCCACAGGAAACATGATCCGTGAAGCGCTGAAAAACGGCACTGAGATGGGTCTGAAGGCTAAGTCCTACATGGACGACGGCAAGCTGGTTCCCGACGAGGTGGTCATCGGTATCGTTAAGGAAAGACTCAGCGAGGATGACTGCAAGAAGGGCTTCATCTTGGACGGCTTCCCCAGAACCATTCCCCAGGCCGAGGCTCTGGACAGCATGGGCGTGGACATCCAGTACGTCATCAACATCGACGTTGCGGATGAGACCATCACCAGACGTATGTCCGGACGCCGCGTCTGCGAAAATTGCGGCAGACCCTACCACATCGAGAGCCTCAAGCCCGCTGTGGACGGAGTTTGCGACGATTGCGGAGGCGCCCTTGTTCAGCGCAAGGATGACCACCCCGACACCGTGCTGGCTCGCCTTGCGGTTTACCACAAGGAGACCGAGCCTCTCGCCGACTACTACAGAAAGCAGGGCAAGCTTGTCAATGTAGAGGGTCAGAGCACCGTTGCGGCAACCACCGAAGCGGTCCTCAAGGCTATCGAGGCTTAAGCTGCATGGTTCAACTCAAGACAGCGCGGGAACTCTCGCTGATGAGAGACGCCTGCCGGATCTCGGCAATGGCGCTGCGCGCTGCGGGCGAGGCCGTAAGGCCCGGAGTATCCACTAAGGAAATTGATACAATAGTCCGTCGGTTTATCGAGAAACAGGGGGCTACCCCCTCGTTTCTCGGTTACGGCGGCTTTCCCGCGAGCGCTTGCATTTCCGTTAACAGCGTGGTTATCCATGGCATACCCAACAGCTCTACCGTTCTCAGGGAGGGCGACATAGTAAGCGTCGACGTCGGCGCTTTCTACAGGGGCTATCACGGCGACAACGCCTACACCTTCCCCTGCGGCAGGATCAGCGCGAACGCGCAGTCCCTGCTGGACGCCACCCGAGAGAGCCTGTATAAGGGAATTGAGCAGGCTGTCGCCGGCAACCGCATAGGCGATATCGGCAGCGCGGTGCAGAGGTATGTCGAAAGTCGCGGCTACTCGGTGGTACGAAATTACGTCGGCCACGGCGTAGGTGCGAATCTTCACGAGGACCCGAGCGTCCCCAACTACGGTACGGCGGGACGGGGCTTAAGGCTCCTTCCCGGAATTACAATTGCCATCGAACCAATGGTAAACGAGGGCACACATTATGTAAGAGTGAAAAATGACAAATGGACGGTCGTTACCGCAGACGGCAGGCTGTCCGCTCATTTTGAACACACGATCGCGATCACTCCCGACGGTCCCAAAATCATGACCATTTGTGATTAACTGAAATTTATGGAGATTGTAACAGGAAGCATCGTCCGCGCGAAAGCCGGACGGGACAAGGGCGGTTATTTTGTTGTGCTCGGCACAGACGGCCGTTACGCGCTGATAGCGGACGGCAAACGGCGCAGGGTAGAGGCTCCCAAGCGGAAAAACCTGATCCACCTCTGCGCGACCAATACGGTTCTCGAGGGCATGCCCGCGACGAATCCGCAGGTAAAAAAAGCGATTAGAGAATTTCTGTTGAACGGAGGTTGACGCTATGTCAAAGCAGGACGTTATCGAAGTAGAGGGCGTAGTACGCGAGGCTCTGCCGAACGCTCAGTTCAAGGTCGAGCTTCAGAACGGTCACGTGATACTGGCTGTCATTTCAGGCAAGCTGAGGATGAACTTCATCCGCATTTTGCCGGGAGATAAGGTCACGGTGGAGATGTCTCCATACGACCTGACCAGAGGCAGAATCACTTGGAGATCAAAGTGATCAAACACATTTAACACATATGACTTTTTACAGAAAGGAATGATGATTTGTGAAAGTCAGACCTTCAGTCAAAAAAATGTGCGACAAGTGCAAGGTAATCAAGAGAAAGGGCAAAATTCTCGTTATCTGCGAGAACCCCAAGCACAAGCAGAGACAGGGCTGATCGTTGATTGACAATTGAAAACCGATGATTGACAATTAACGGTTCGATTTATAATCCGATATTTATTGTTCTGTCGAATTTTTATCTTAAAATCTAACTTAATTCTATATGGAGGTGCAACTGAATGGCTCGTATAGCAGGTGTTGACCTGCCGAGAGATAAGCGAATCGAGATCGGTTTGACCTATATTTTCGGTATCGGTCGTAAAACTGCAACAGACATTATTGCTGCAACAGGCGTTAACCCCGACACCCGAGTCAGGGACTTAACAGAAGAGGACGTATCAAAGCTCAGAGAGTACATCGAGCATCACTGCCGCGTTGAAGGTGACCTTCGCCGTGATATCGCTTACGATATCAAGCGTCTCATCGATATCGGCTGTTACCGCGGCGTTCGCCACAGAAAGGGTCTGCCCGTAAGAGGACAGCGCTCCAAGACCAACGCCCGCACTCGCAAGGGTCCCCGCAAGACCATGGCTAATAAGAAGAAGTAAGGAGGCACGGGACATATGGCAGCACCGAAAGGTAAAAAGGTTATCCGCCGTCGTCGTGAGCGCAAGCACATCGAAAAGGGCGCGGCGCATATCCAGTCAACATTCAACAACACTATCGTTACGATTTCCGATACTCAGGGCAACGCTGTATCCTGGGCAAGCGCAGGCGAGCTCGGATTCAGAGGCTCCAAGAAGTCTACTCCCTTCGCCGCTCAGTCCGCTGCTGAGACAGCCGCAAGAGCCGCCATGGAGCATGGCATGAAGTACGTAGAGGTATATGTAAAGGGACCCGGACAGGGCAGAGAGGCGGCTATCCGCGCACTGCAGACCGCCGGTCTCGAGGTAACCATGATCAAGGACGTTACCCCCATTCCTCACAACGGATGCCGTCCTCCCAAGAGAAGACGCGTGTAGTATTTATTGAAGGAGGAAATTATCTATGGCTAAAAATATGCAGCCTATCGCTAAGCGCTGCAGAGCGCTTGGCTTGTCTCCCGCTGTTATGGGTTACAGCAAAAAGACCTCGAACAGAAACCCCGGCGGCAAGATGAGAAGAAAGAAAAGCGAATACAGCATGCAGCTGACCGAGAAGCAGAAGGTAAAGTTTATCTACGGCATCCTCGAGAAGCAGTTCAGAGCTTATTATGAGAAGGCGGAGAAATCCGAGGGCAAGACCGGCGAGGCTCTGCTCTCGCTCGTAGAGCGCAGACTCGACAACGTCGTGTTCCGTCTCGGACTCGCGGCTACCAGAAGAGAGGCAAGACAGCTTGTTAACCACGCTCACTTCACCGTGAACGGCAAGAAGGTCAACATCCCCTCCTACCTCGTCAAGGTCGGCGACGTTATCGCCGTAAGCGAGGGCAGCCGCTCCACCACCCGCTTCAAGGCTATTGCGGACGGCGAAAACGCCTCCATGCTCACTCCCAAGTGGCTTGAAAAAGACGAAAACCTCCTCGGCGGCAAGGTCGTTGCCCTGCCCCAGAGAGACGACATCGACTATCCCGTTGAAGAACACCTCATCGTTGAGTTGTACTCCAAGTAATCTTGGGAAGCGCCGGTCTGTTTTCGTCCGTGTGCGTCCGCGCTTTGCGGACAACGGATCGGTTTTCCCGTGTTTTCACAGGCAGATTACAACACCCGTTATGAAAATGACGGCATAATGTCAAGGAGGATTCGCGCGAATGATAGAAATTGAAAAGCCCAGAATTGAAACCGCTGAATTAACCGAAGACGGAAGATACGGCAAGTTTGTCGTTGAGCCGCTTGAGCGCGGCTTCGGCAATACCCTCGGCAACAGCCTCCGCAGAGTGCTGCTTTCATCGCTTGAGGGCTGCGCGGTAACTTCTATCAAGATTGAAGGCGTTCTTCACGAATTTTCGACGATCCCCGGCGTCAAAGAAGACGTTACCGAAATTGTGCTTAACATGAAAAGCTTGGTCGCAAAGCTTCACGAGAACGGCCCCAAGGTGGTGGAGATCGCCGCCGAGGGTCCCTGTGAGGTCACCGCTGCCGACATCAAGGGCGACAGCGAGGTCGAGATCCTCAACCCCGAGCTCCACATCGCCACTCTCGGCGAGGGCGCAAAGCTCAACATGGAGATCACCGTTGACAGCGGCAGAGGCTATGTTTCCTCTGAGCGCAACAAGCAGTTAAGCGGAAACAACGTCATCGGAGTACTGCCGATTGACTCAATCTATACCCCCGTGCTCAAGGTCAACTACACCGTGGAAAACACGCGTGTAGGTCAGATCACGGACTTTGACAAGCTCACGCTCGACGTTTGGACAAACGGCGTCATCAACGCGGAGGAGGCTGTGTCCCTCGCCGCCAAGGTACTGACCTCGCACCTCAACCTCTTTGTGAACCTCTCCGACAAGGCGTCCAGCGCCGAGGTCATGGTTCAGAAGGACGACAAGGGCAAGGAGAAGATCCTTGAGATGACCATCGAGGATCTCGATCTCTCGGTGCGCTCGTTCAACTGCCTCAAGCGTGCAGGCATCAACACGGTGGAAGATCTGATTAATAAGTCCGAAGAGGATATGATGAAGGTTCGCAACCTCGGAAGAAAATCTCTCGAGGAAGTTGTTCAGAAGCTCAACTCTCTCGGTTTCAGTCTTCAGAAGGAAGACGAATAATAGTCCCTTTCATACTATGACAAAGGAGTGAATACAATGCCCGGTACCAGAAAGCTCGGAAGAACCACCGCCCAGAGAACCGCAATGCTGCGCGCGATGGTGACTTTCCTTCTCGAGAACGGCAAAATCGAAACCACTCTCACCCGCGCCAAGGAAGTTCAGGCGATGGCTGAGAAGATGATAACGACCGCAAAAACCAACTCCCTTCACAACAGACGCCTTGTTCTGGCGTTCGTTACCAAGGAGGACGTGGTAAGCAAGCTCTTCTCCGAGATTGCTCCCAAGTACGCCGACCGCAACGGCGGCTACACCCGCGTAACCAAGATCGGCCCCCGTCGCGGAGACGGCGCCGAGATGGCGGTCATCGAACTTATCTGATTCTGTAGCTTTATTGAATACAGTATATAAAAAAGGCTGACGAGCTCTCGTCAGTCTTTTTTTGTCGGGAATTTTCGGTAGATAAGCCGAAAAAAGCGCACGCATAAGGATGCGCACGCTTTTTTGGATATTATGGGGATCAGTTTTCGGGGACGTTGGGAAGTCCTGCAAAGCCAACTGCGAGGTCTTCGTCGGTGGGAATGTAGTCGCTCATCTCGCCGTCGTTGAACTTCTGGTAAGCCACCATGTCGAAGTAGCCGGTACCGGTCAGACCGAATACGATGTTCTTAGCCTCGCCGGTCTCCTTGCACTTGAGCGCCTCGTCCACGGCGACGCGGATGGCGTGGCTGGACTCGGGAGCGGGGAGGATACCCTCGACCCTTGCGAACTGCTCGGCAGCCTCGAATACGCTCGTCTGCTCGACCGAGACAGCCTCCATCAGCCCGTCGTGATAGAGCTGGGACAGGGTGCTGCTCATGCCGTGATAGCGCAGACCGCCGGCGTGGTTGGCGGAGGGGATGAAGCCCGAGCCGAGGGTGTACATCTTGGCAAGCGGACAGACCATTCCGGTGTCGCAGAAGTCGTAGGCGAATTTGCCGCGGGTGAAGCTGGGGCAGGAAGCGGGCTCGACGGCTACGATCCTGTAATCCGCCTCGCCTCTGAGCTTTTCGCCCATGAAGGGAGCGATGAGTCCGCCGAGGTTCGAGCCGCCGCCGGCGCAGCCGATGATGATGTCGGGCTTGATGCCGTACTTGTCGAGCGCGGTCTTGGTCTCGAGACCGATGACGCTCTGGTGCAGCAGTACCTGATTGAGCACGCTGCCGAGCACATAGCGGTAGCCCTCGGTGGAGGTAGCGACCTCTACCGCCTCAGAGATCGCGCAGCCGAGGCTTCCGGTGGTGCCGGGGTGGTCGGCGAGGATCTTCTGACCGATCTTGGTGGTCATCGAGGGAGAGGGAGTCACGTCGGCGCCGTAGGTGCGCATCACCTCGCGGCGGAAGGGCTTCTGCTCGTAGCTTACCTTGACCATGAATACCTTGCAGTCGAGGCCGAAGTAGGAGCACGCCATCGAGAGCGCGGTGCCCCACTGACCTGCGCCGGTCTCGGTGGTAACGCCCTTGAGACCCTGCTTCTTGGCGTAGTAAGCCTGAGCGATAGCGGAGTTGAGCTTGTGGCTGCCCGAGGTGTTGTTGCCCTCGAACTTGTAGTAGATGTGAGCGGGAGTGTCGAGCGCTTTCTCGAGGAAATACGCGCGGATCAGCGGAGAGGGACGGTACATCTTGTAGAAGTCCTGGATCTCCTTGGGGATCTCAATAAAGGCGTCGGTGTTGTTGAGCTCCTGAGCGATCAGCTCGTCGCAGAATACCGGAGCAAGCTCCTCGGCGGTCATGGGCTGAAGGGTGCCGGGATTGAGCAGGGGAGCGGGCTTGTTTTTCATATCGGCGCGGACATTATACCATTTAGTCGGGATCTCGCTTTCCTCCAGATAGATTTTGTAGGGAATTTTGTTTTCTGACATTGTGATTCCTCCATTGTGATTTTTTATTTTTTCAACAGATTACAGATCGGGGAAAAGCAGGCTGTAATAGGTTGTTTTTTACTGCTTTGTGCGGTGAAGGGCAAACAAAAAAGCCTCCTGTCCCACAAAATGGGACAAGAGGCGTAAACTCCTGCGGTACCACCCAAATTGACATAAAAATGTCCTCTCAGCGGCATACTGACATATGCCCTCCCCTGTAACGGTGGGATTCCGTCGGATACTACTCGTCGCCTTTCGCTCCGCCCTCGCAAGTCCATTCGGATAAGCTTCAACTATCGGCTCGCACCAACCGCCGACTCTCTGCAGGTCTTGGCAAATCTTACTACTCTTGTTCACAGGTTTTGCTATGAATTGTCCATATTATATAACGGCGTTTTTGTTTTGTCAATAGGTATTTTTTATTTTTTGCAATTTTTTTGTTTCCATCCTGCAAAAAGCCGCATAGCTGCCGTGCTGACTGCGTGTTTTTTGCTTTGTGTCGGAACGCGAAAAAGCATTGGTTCAAGCGCTTAGCCGTCCGTTGATTCGCGTTGCAGCTCGCGTGAGAGCTCCATAATTTTTGAGAAGAGCTGCCGCGCGTATATGCCGTATTCGCCGCCCCTGTCCTGAACGCGGTCGAGTATTTCCGCCTCGCGTCCGGCGTTGAAGATGGGGAGACCGCGCTCCTTTTTGTATTCGCCGATCTCCCTTGCGCAGTCCATCCTGCGGTAAAACAGCTCGATCAGCTCGCTGTCTATCTCGTCTATGTCCTTTCGGATCTCACTTAAATCTCTCATATCAAACCGTCATTTCATCAGATTTATCAGCGCTGTCGCCGCCGCCGCCTCGACGACGGGAACGGCGCGCGGTACAATGCAGGGGTCGTGTCTGCCCTTTATTTCGAGCTCCGCGTTTTCGCCCGTTCTCAGGTTCACGGTGCGCTGCGTTCGCGCTATCGAGGGCGTGGGCTTGACTGCGGCGCGGAATATCAGCGGCATCCCGTCGGTGATGCCCCCGAGGATACCGCCGCAGTTGTTGGTCTCGGTCGTTACCCTGCCGTCCGAGAAGCGGAACGGGTCGTTGGACTGAGAGCCGCGCATCCGCGCAAGTTCAAAGCCCGCGCCGAACTCAACGCCCTTTATCGCGGGGATGGCGAACACCGCCTTGGCTACCGCGCCCTCTACGCCGTCGAACATCGGCTCGCCGATGCCTGCGGGCAGACCGGTCACGGCGCATTCGATCGTGCCGCCCACGCTGTCGAGGTCGAGCCGCGCGGCTTCGATCTCGGCGCGCATTGCGTCCCGGGCGCCCTCGTCGATCAGGGCGAAGGGCGAGGCGCTCAGCCTTTCAATCAGGTCGCCGCCGACGGAAACGGGGTCGAAGCGCAGGTCGCTTACGCTGCCTATGCTTGCGATGTGCGCGGCTATCCTTATGCCCTGCTTCTCGAGGAGCTGGCGGCAGACCGCGCCCGCGAATACTATCGGCGCGGTGATCCTGCCCGAAAAATGACCGCCGCCGCGGACGTCGTTGCAGCCCCCGTACCTGACAAAGGCGGTGTAGTCGCTGTGACCGGGCCGCGGACAGTCGAGCAGATTCCCGTAATCGCCGGAACGGGTGTTGGTGTTTTCGATGACCGCCGCCAGCGGAGCGCCCGTCAAAACATCGCCGAGCATTCCCGAGAGCACTCGCGGCAGGTCACTCTCCTTTCGGGGAGTGGCGGTTTTGTCGCGCCCGGGAGCGCGCCGCGCCATCTGGACGAGCACCTGCTCCATATCTATTTTTTCGCCTGCGGGAAGCCCGTCGATAACAACGCCGATGCCGTTGCCGTGGCTTTCCCCGAAGACAGAGATTTTTATCTTATCGCCGTAGGTCGAGGACATTTGCGCAGCCTCCGATACTGTTATAGTCGTCATAAAACGCGGGATAGCTTTTGTTTACGCTCAGCGCGTCGGTGCAGGTGATGTCGCCCCTTGCGCCTGCAGCGCAGGTCGCCGCCGCCATCACTATGCGGTGGTCGTTGCAGCCGTTTACGCTGCCGCCCGACAGTCCGCCGCAGCCCGTGATCTCGAGCCCGTCGGCGGTCTCGACCGCCCTGCCTCCGAGCGAGCTTATTAGCTCGGCGGTGGCTTTGAGCCTGTCGCTCTCCTTTATGCGCAGCCGTTCGGCTCCGGTGATGCGGGTCGTGCCCTCGGCAAAGGCGGCGCAGACCGCCAGCACCGGCACGAGGTCGGGGATCTGGGAAGCGTTTATGTCCACAGCGCGCAGCGGAGCACGGCTCACCTTGATCGAGTCGCCGCGCTGGTCGAGCCTCGCGCCGAATTCGCGCAGCAGCCCCGCGATCCTGCGGTCGCCCTGAGCCGAGTCGATGTTGGCGTTAGTGACAGTGACCTCGCCTCCGATCGCCGCACCTACGAGGAAGAACGCCGCCTGAGACCAGTCGCCGTCGGTTTTGTAGTCGCCGGGGACGTAGTGCTGACCGCCTCTGATGTGCCAGCCGTTGTCGGCTATGCCGACCTCAACGCCGAATTTCGCCATGGTGCGTATCGTCATGTTTATGTAGCCCGCGCTCTGGATGGGCGAGGTGAGGATTATGTCGCTGTCGCCGCGCAGCAGGGGCAGCACGAACAGCAGCCCCGTGATGAACTGAGAGCTGACGTCGCCGGGTATCTCAAAGCGGCCGCTCCTGAGCCGTCCGCTAATCCTGAGCGGCAGCCCTCCGCAGGTCTCGCAGCTCACGCCCGCCTTGGGCAGAGCCTCGGTGAAGATGCCTATCGGCCGCTCGGGCAGCCTTCCGCTGCCGGTGAAAACGGCGTCGACGCCTCCGAACGCGGCGACGGGTATGAAAAAGCGCAGAGTGCTGCCGCTTTCGCCGCAGTCGAGCTCGGCGGTGCGTTCAAGGAACATCCCGGTCCCGTCGACGGTCAGCGTGTTGTTTTCGAGCGAGGTCTTTGCTCCGAGCGCCTCGGCGCAGCGCAGCGTCGCCGCGACGTCGTTTGAGAGGGCGACGGGCGATATCCTGCAAACGCCACCCGAGAGCGCGGCGCAGATCACGGCGCGGTGGACGTCGCTCTTTGAGGGCGGAGCCTCGACCGTGCCGCAGGGTTTGAAGGGTGAAAAAATTACGTTGCTCATAGCCTTATTCCGAAATAAACGCCTCGAGCTCGTCGAGGGGTATTTTTTTGATGAAGCTTTCGCCTATCCTGCTCAGCAGGACAAGGTTGATCTCGCTGCCGGCGGTTTTCTTGTCTCCGCGCGCAGCCTCAGCCATCTGCGAGGGCGTGCATTCGTCGGAGACCGGCAGCCCGTATTTGTGACAGAGCTTTTCAATCCTGTCCGCGGCGCCGGCTTCGGTAATGCCCTTTGCTTCTCCGGCCCGCGCGATCAGCGCCATGCCGACCGCGACCGCCATTCCGTGGGTGATCTCCGTGTAGCCGTGCAGCTTTTCGATGGCGTGACCGAGGGTATGCCCGAAGTTGAGCAGCATCCGCTCGCCCGCCTCGCGTTCGTCGCGGCTTACCACGTCGCGCTTGATCGAAACGCAGGTCTCGATGACCGCTTCGATGTTGTCAAAGGCGTTTTCGCGCTCGAGCAGCTCAAAGAACGCCTCGTCCTTGATGCAGCCGTATTTGATGACCTCCGCCATGCCGTCCGAGAGGAACTTTTCGGGCAGGGTGTTGAGGGTGTCGGGGTCGATCAGCACCGCGACGGGCTGGTGGAACGCGCCGACGAGGTTTTTCCCCTGGGGCAGGTCTACGCCCGTCTTGCCTCCGACTGAGGAATCCACCTGCGCCAGCAGCGAGGTGGGTATCTGGATGAAATCGACGCCGCGCAGATAGGTGGCGGCGGCAAAGCCCGCCATATCGCCGGTGACGCCGCCGCCGAGGGCGACGATCAGATCCTTGCGCGTCATGCGAAAATCCGCCAGAGTGCGGTAAATGTCGGCTACCGTGTCGAGGCGCTTGCTCGCCTCGCCTGCCCTGAAGATATGGGTGGTGGTCTCGAAGCCCGCCCTTTGCAGCGAGTTGAGCACCCTCCACTGATACAGCGGAGCGACGTTTGAGTCGGTGACGACCGTAGCGCGCCGCGCGCCCGAGAGCGACCTCGCCGTTTCTCCGGAGCGGTCGATCAGCCCTCTCTCTATAAAAATGTCATACGGTCTGCCCGTATCGACGTGAACGGTTTTCATTGCTTACTCTCCTAACATTTGCTTTACGCGATGCCCCTGCTCGAGCAGGTCGGCGATGGCGTCCCTGTCGGACTCCTTGATCGCGTCGATTATCGCCGTGAGGTTTTTGTTGAGCTCCCTGAGCTCCTCGATCAGCGGCTCGCGGTTCTCCAAAAACAGCTCGCTCCACAGCTTTGAGTTGATGTTCGCCACGCGCGAAACGTCGCGGTAGCTGCCTGCCGAAAAGCCCTTGTGATTGGGGCAGCAAGGGCTGAGCACATAGGCGCAGGCGAGGATGTGCGGAAGCTGAGAGGTGTAGGCGATCATCCGGTCGTGCTCCTCGGGGTCGCTCATGGTCACGCTGCCGAAGCCGATGGAAAGCGCGAGCTCGGCGAGGGTATCGACCGCCTCGTCCGGAGCGCCGCAGGGCGTGATGATGAAGCTCGCGCCCTCGTAAAGCCTGCCGTCGGATGAAGCGTAGCCGTTCGTCTCCTTGCCCGCCATGGGGTGGCTGCCGACAAATACGAAGCCGAATTCGCGTGAAAGCTCGCAGAGCTGAGGGCAGATCGCGCGCTTTATGCCCGAGGAATCGGTGACTATCGCGCCTCTGCGGATGTGGCAGCCGTTTTCGCGGATGAAGTCCACGCAGGCTTGGGGGTACATACAGAGTATTATCAGGTCGGCGCTCCCGAGCTGCTCGGGCGAGCCGATCTCGTCTATCGCGCCGTCGGCGAGAGCCTGCCTCGCCACCGAGAGGGTGCGGTTGATTCCGATGACATGGTGCTGTGTGTGCAGCTTGATCGCCTTGCAAAAGCTGCCTCCGATTATTCCGAGACCTACTACGGCTATTTTCATACTGACTCCTTACCGATACTTTTTTCAAACGGGCTGCCGGAGCTTGTTCGGAGCTGCCCGTGTTTCATATATTTTATCACTTTAAAGCGAATCGGTCAATAGATAACCGAATATTCACTTCAATCCCAGCTCACGGATGATGGCGAACGCGGTGCCGAGCGGCGTGTTGCGACCCTTGACCGTGACGTCCGCCGCCCTGCGATAGAGCGGAAGCCGCTTTTCATAGAGGGCGCGCATCGCCTCGTCCCTGTCGGGGCGCTGAAGCAGCGGGCGCGTCGTGTCGTTTTGCAGGCGGCTGCGGATGTCGTCGAGCTCGACGTCGAGCAGAACTATCCGGTCCTTGCCCCTGAACGCCTCGACGTTGCGCTCAAAGGTGAGCGCTCCGCCGCCGGCGGCGATTATCAGCCCGTGAAGCTGCGCGAGCTCAAGGCAAGCCTCGTGCTCTCTGTCCCGAAAGCCCGCCTCTCCCTCGGCGGCGAAGATCTCGGAGACGGTCATGCCCGCCTTTTCCTCGATATATCTGTCCATATCGAGGAATTTTCTGCCGGTTTTTCGCGCGAGGTTTTTGCCGACGGTAGATTTGCCGCAGCCCATAAAGCCGCAGAGGATCACGTTGTTCATGACTTTCTCCCCCTTGTTTTGCAAGCCGTTCGGCGAGGATCTCGGTCTTCGCGGATACGACGCCGCGGCTTGCCTCGGTATTCTCAAATGCTTTTCATTTCCTCGGCGGCGTCTATGCAGAGCCTTCGGATGTCCTCGGGGTCGAAGCTCACGTCGTTCCAGTGCTGCTGAGCGACCGCCGCCTGCCACACGAGCATCGACATTCCGCCCTCAGCCTTGGCTCCGTTTGCCCTTGCGCGCTTGACAAGCGCGGTCTCGAGCGGATTGTAGATCACGTCGAACACCGCCGCGCATCTGCCTATGGCGCAGTTGTGGATCGGCTGTTCGTCGACGTTGGGGTACATTCCGACGGGCGTGGCGTTGATGAGCACGTCCACGGTGCCGATGATCTGGTTGATCAGCCCGAAGCTGACCTTTGCCTCCGGGATCCTGCGCGTGATATCGAGGCAGAGCAGACCTGCCTTGCCGCAGCTCCGCTCTCTTACGGCGAACTCGAACGGCAGTCCGCGCGACGCGAGCTCAAAGGCGATGGCGCGCGCCGCTCCGCCGCAGCCGAGGATCATTATCCTGCCGCCGAGCTCTATCCCCGCCGCCTCGACAGCCCTGATGAAGCCGTCGGGGTCGGTGGTGAAGCCCTTGGTTTTGCCGTCCTGCCTGAGGACGGTGTTGACGCTGCCGTACAGCTTCGCCTTGTCGTCGAGCTCGTCCAAAAGCGGGATGACCGCCTGCTTGTGGGGAATGGTGACGTTGAAGCCGTCAAGCTGTGAGAGCGTGGTTTTGAAAGCCTCGCCGAGCTGCTCGGGGGCGATGTCGAGCTTGACATATTCCGCGTCAAGCCCCGCGAGCGAGAACAGCCTTTGGTGGATAAACGGCGACATGGTGTGGCCTATGGGATGACCGATAACGGCGTATTTTTTAACAGACATTGAAATGAGCCTCCGTTAGAAAAGTATCATTTTGACCGCAAATTCTCCATTCATTATCTGCATGAATGAACGAAAACTATGCAAAATCAAGATTTTTTAAAATATTTTTCAAATACATATTGACAAAGCGGTGAATAACCAATAAACTTTAAGAAGAAGCACAGGAGCTCATCCTGCGTTCTCAACCATTGTAGCACAAAATGTGTGCGCTTGTCTACATTTTGGCTTAACGGGTACGAATTTTATTTTATTAATACGGAGGAATGAATTATGGTACTGGAAAAAGTAAAGGCCATTCTCGCAGAGCAGTTTGACGTAGAAGAGGACAAGATCACCGTAGATACCGACCTTCAGGAGGATCTCGGCGCGGATTCTCTCGACGTAGTTGACCTTCTGATGTCCATCGAGGACGAGTTCGAGGTCGAGGTTCCCGACGAGGAGATCGAGAACATCAAGACTGTCGGCGCTCTGGTTGCTTATATCGAGGCCAATTCCTGATTATCAAAAGAAGCTGATCACGGACAGACGGTTCATCGCCGCCTGTCCGTTTTGCTTTGTGTGACCCAAAGCTGTTTCGCCGCGCGGAATGACACGCAATATAATACTTGCAAAATGATAAAAAAAGAGTATAATAGAAATGTTATCTATATTATGATTCAAAACGGAGGACGTTTTTATGGCGGACAATAAAAAAATGGTCGAGGCGATCACGAGCCGCGACGAGGATTTTGCTAAATGGTATACCGACATCGTTAAAAAGGCGGAGCTGGTCGATTATTCGGGCGTCAAGGGCTGCATGGTCATCCGTCCCTACGGCTACGCCATCTGGGAGCTGATGCAGGCGGATCTCGACCGCCGCTTCAAGGAGACGGGTCACGAGAACGTCTATATGCCGATGTTCATCCCCGAAAGCCTGCTTCAAAAGGAGAAGGATCACGTCGAGGGCTTTGCCCCCGAGTGCGCCTGGGTCACCATCGGCGGCCAGGAAAAGCTTGCCGAGCGCCTTGCCGTCCGTCCCACCTCCGAGACCCTGTTCTGCGAGCATTACAAGAAGGTCGTCAACACCTACCGCGACCTGCCCAAGCTCTATAACCAGTGGTGCAGCGTAGTCCGCTGGGAAAAGACCACACGCCCGTTCCTGCGCACCTCCGAGTTCCTCTGGCAGGAGGGTCACACCCTGCACGAGACCGTCGAGGAGGCTCGCGGCGAGACGTTGAAGATGCTCGGCGTATACACCGATTTCTACAAGGAGACCCTTGCTATCCCCGCCGTCACCGGTCAAAAGACCGAGAAGGAGCGCTTTGCGGGCGCCGAGGAGACCTACACCATCGAGCCGATGATGCACAACGGCGTCGCGCTTCAGGGCGGCACCTCGCACTACTTCGGCGACGGCTTCGCCAAGAGCTTCGGCATCACCTACACCGGCAAGGACAACAAGCTCCATTATCCCTATCAGACCTCATGGGGCGTTTCGACCCGAATGATGGGCGCGCTGATCATGGTCCACAGCGACGACGACGGCCTTGTGCTGCCGCCCAAGATCGCGCCGATCCAGGTCGTTATCCTGCCCATCGCCCAGCACAAGCCCGGCGTGCTCGACCGTGCCTATGAGCTCAGGGACGAGCTGAAGGCAAAATTCCGCGTCAAGCTCGACGATTCCGATCACGCTCCCGGCTGGAAGTTCGCCGAGTACGAGATGAAGGGCGTGCCGGTCCGCGTTGAGCTCGGCCCTAAGGACATCGAGAAGAATCAGTGCGTCGTCGTTCGCCGCGATACCCGCGAAAAGGCGTTCGTGCCGCTTGACGAGGTCGCGGAGTATATCGAAAAGCTCATGGCCACGATACACGACGATATGTATCAGCGCGCGCTCGAGAATACAAAGGCAAAGACCCATGTCGCCACCACCTACGAGGAGTTCCTCGACGCCGCCGCCAACAAGCCCGGCTTCATCAAGGCGATGTGGTGCGGCGACAGCGCCTGCGAGGAGAAGATCAAGGACGAGACCGGCGGAGTAAAGAGCCGCTGCATCCCCTTCGAGGAGGAACACCTCGCCGATACCTGCGTATGCTGCGGCAGACCCGCCAAGCACATGGTATTCTGGGGCAAGCAGTATTAATTTAATTGAAAATTGAAAATGGAAAATGGAAAATTGAGGGCGGGCAAATGGAATGCATTGGTGTTTTGCGTTCTCTGCCCGACAGAGTTTTATGGTTAATGGTTAATAGTTAATAGTTTATAGTTTAGGGCGGGACACCCGCACCCGATTTGTAATGCTGTGTGCTTATGATTTGGGTTCTTCGCAGGGGATTCCTGTCATTCCGATTTCGGATAGGAAAACTTTGCATCCTGTCAAGGGCGTACACATGGGTCCGACCCTACCGAATCTGAAGGCGAAGCCTAACAAAGCTTGTGACAGGAACAGCGTCGGAGTTAGATGGAGAGCTTCGGAGTTGACGGAGTTTTCCGAAAAAACAGTCATTTAATAAGAGATTCTTTAAAAAAGAGGTGAGAGAGATGCCTATTAAGGTGCAGAGTAATTTGCCTGCTATCAAGGTGCTTGAAAGTGAGAATATTTTCGTCATGCCCAACGAGGTGGCGCTCAGGCAGGACATCCGTCCGCTGAAGATACTGATACTGAACCTGATGCCCACCAAGATCACCACGGAGACCCAGCTTCTCAGGCTGCTCGGAAACAGTCCGCTCCAGGTCGATATCGAGCTGCTGCAGATGGCTTCTCACACCTCGAAGAACACCTCGCCCCATCACCTGACGACGTTTTACAAGACCTTCGATCAGGTGCGCGAGGATACCTTTGACGGCATGATAATAACGGGCGCGCCCGTGGAGCAGCTTCCGTTCGAGGAGGTAGACTACTGGGACGAGCTTTGCGAGATCATGGAGTGGTCAAAGCGCAACGTCTATTCGACCTTCCACATCTGCTGGGGCGCTCAGGCAGGGCTTTATTATCACTACGGCATAGAGAAATATCAGCTTCCCAAGAAGCTCAGCGGAATTTATACGCACCGCGTGCTGATGCCTCATCATCCGCTTATGCGCGGCTTTGACGACAGTTTTAAGATACCTCATTCACGGTACACGGGAGTCAGAGAGGAGGATATCCGCCGCCATCTCGGGCTCGAGATACTCGCGGTGTCCGAGGAGGCGGGAGTTTCGGTCATTACAAATAAATCGGGACGTCAGGTGTTCATCACCGGCCACGCCGAGTATGACCGCGATACATTGGCAAACGAGTATTACCGCGACCTGAGCAAGGGCATCGGCCCCGAGCTGCCGTGTAACTATTTCCCGAACGACGACGCGTCGCTGACTCCGCCGATGGTCTGGCGCAGCAACGCCACGCTGTTCTATACAAACTGGCTCAATTACTTCGTCTATCAGGCGACGCCTTATGACCTGCACGATCTGCTGGTCAAATATCCGCATTGAGGGTGAACATTATGAAACGTGAAAATTACGCTATGCTGTGCGATTTCTATGAGTTCACGATGTCGAACGGCTATTTTCAGAACGGCTTTTACAAGAAGAACGTCTACTTTGACGTATTTTTCCGCAAGGTTCCCGACAACGGCGGCTTTGCCATCGCCGCCGGTCTCGAGCAGGTGATAGATTATATCACCGAGCTCCACTTCGACAGCGAGGACATCGAGTATCTGCGCTCCAAGGGCATTTTTGACGAGGGCTTTTTGGAGTACCTCGCAGGCTTCAGATTCAGCGGAGATATTTACGCCGTCCCCGAGGGAACGCCCGTGTTCCCCAACGAACCGATAATGACGATCAAGGCGCCCGCGATAGAGGCGCAGCTCGTCGAGACCTTTGTGCTGCTCACACTCAACCACCAGACGCTGATCGCCACCAAGGCGAACCGTATCGTCCGCGCCTCACAGGGCAGAGCGGTGCTCGAGTTCGGCTCGCGCCGCGCTCAGGGCGCAAGCGGAGCGGTCGTCGGCGCGCGCGCGGCGTATATCGGCGGCTGCAGGGGCACGGCGTGTACACTGACCGACGAGCTCTACGGAGTACCCGCAGGCGGAACGATGGCTCATTCGTGGGTGCAGATGTTCGACAGCGAGTACGACGCCTTTAAGACCTATGTGGAGCTTTATCCCGACAACCCCACTCTGCTCGTCGATACCTACAACACCCTCAAGAGCGGCGTGCCAAACGCGATACGCGTATTTCAGGAGGTCTTGCTGCCGATGGGCAAGACCAAGTGCGCCATAAGGCTCGATTCGGGCGACATCTCGTATCTGTCAAAAAAGGCGAGGGCTATGCTCGACGAGGCTGGGCTGACCGAGTGCAGGATCACCGCCTCGAACGCGCTTGACGAGTGGCTGATCCGCGACCTGATGATGCAGGGCGCGCAGGTCGATACCTTCGGAGTGGGCGAGAGGCTTATCACCTCGGCGAGCTCTCCCGTTTTCGGCGGAGTGTATAAGCTCGTCGCCGTGGAAAACGCCGACGGCGAGATCGAGCCTAAGATCAAGGTCAGCGAGAACACCGCCAAGATCACCAACCCTCATTTCAAGAAGGTCTACCGCTATTACGACAACGTCAGCGGCAAGGCGCTCGCCGACGAGCTCTGCGTCTATGACGAGACTGTGGACGATTCCCAAAACCACACCATCTTCGACCCCAACGCCACCTGGAAAACCAAGGAGCTCTACGACTTCACCGCCAAGGAGCTGCTTGTGCCGATTTTCAAAAACGGTGAATGTGTTTATGAAAAGCCCTCGATCGAGGAGATCGCGGAATACTGCCGCGCTCAGGTCGAGCTGCTGTGGGACGAGGTCAAGCGCTTCGAGAATCCGCATTCCTACTATGTAGACCTCTCGCAGAAGCTGTATGAGATCAAAAGCATCCTGCTGAACCTGCATAAGATCAGCGGATGACAGAATAAAAGATAAAAGGATTTGCCAAGTGATAAGCTCGGCAAATCCTTTTTTATACAATTATAAACGTCGGGTGCTTCGTCGGGGCAGACCCATGTGTCTGCCCTCTGCGACGAGGCATCCTGTCATAGCGATTTCGGATAGGAAAAATCGGTTTCCTGTCAAGGGCGGACACGCGGGTCCGCTCCTACCGGACGTTGGGTTTTATCGAGAAACGTTTTCACTTTTCGGTTAACACCTGCCATGTAAATCCTCCGTCACGGCGCAGAGCGCCGCGCCACCTCCTTTAACAAAGGAGGCTTTTGCTGCCGCCGAAAGATCGGGCGTGAAGGCAACGTCGGTTCCGGGTCGGTCGAGACCGACCCCTACTATTCTTCTCCTACTTCTCGCTTCTCACTTCTCGCTCATTCAGTATCTCGGCGATGAGCTCGCGCTCGTCCATGTGATACTTTACGCCCTTGATCTCCTGGTAATCCTCGTGACCCTTGCCCGCCAGAACGATGATGTCACCGTCCTCGGCGTTCTCGATGCAGTAGCGGATCGCGTCCTTGCGGTTCGGCACTACTACGTACTTGCCGTCGGTCTTGGCGAGTCCGACCTTGATGTCCTCGATTATGTCCATAACGTCCTCGAACCGTGAGTTGTCCTCGGTGATGACGCTCAGGTCGCTGAGCCTGCCAGAGACCTCGCCCATCTCAAAGCGGCGCACCTTGGGGCGGTTGCCGCCGGCGCCGAACAGCGTGATCAGGCGGTGAGGCTTGTACTCGCGCAGGGTGGTGAGGACGTTTTCCATCGAGAGCGCGTTGTGGGCGTAGTCGATCAGCAGGCTGTAGTTGCCGGGGACCTTTACGGGCTCGACCCTGCCCTTGACGTGGGCGACCTTCAGTCCCGCGATTATCGCCTCGTCCGGCACGCCGAAGAAGCTGACCGCGCAGATAGCCGCCATCGCGTTGTAGGTGTTGAAGATGCCGGGAACGCCGACGTCGAGCGAGAGCTCGCGGAGCCCCTCGGTCTCAAAGTGAACGCCGATGTGACCGTTCTCGTTGAGCAGGCGGTCGTTGCAGGCGCGGAGCATTGCCCCGTCGCCGTAGCCGAAGGTCACGACCTCGCCGTCAAAGTCCTTTATGACAGCAGTCCAGCTCGGGTCGTCGCAGTTCGCGGCGGCTTTTTTGCATTGACGGAACAGCAGGCTCTTGCAGTACAGGTACTCAGCCATGTCCTTGTGCTCGACGCCGCCGATGTGGTCGTCTGAGAAATTGGTGAATACCGCGACGTCGAAGGTGATACCTGCCAAGCGGCTGTGCTTGAGCCCGATGGACGACGCCTCGATGACCATAGCCCTGCAGCCCGCGTTTATCATATCGCGCATCGCCCTGTGGATCTCATAGGATTCCGGCGTGGTGTTGTCGGTTTTGCAGGTGTTGCCGCCGTAGACTATGCCCAGCGTGCCGATGGTGCCGGTCTCGATGCCGGCGCGCGAGAATATCTCGGCGATCATCGCGGCGGTAGTGGTCTTGCCCTTGGTGCCGGTGATGGCTACCGTCATCAGCTCGTCGGCGGGATTGCCGAAAAGCTCGGCGCTCATCAGCGCTAACGCGAGCCTTGTGTCGTCCACCTCGACGACGGCGACGCCGTCGGGAACGTCGAAGTCGAGCGGGTCGCTGACGACAAGCGCCGAGGCTCCCTTTTCGACCGCCGAGGAGGCGAATTTGTGTCCGTCGGAGGTGTAGCCCTTCAGACAAACGAAGGCGGTCGAGGGCGCCGCCTTGCGCGAATCGTAGACGATATCCGATATTTCGGGGTTGCCGCCGCCGAGAACGCGATAGGTTGTGTTTTTGAGTAAATCATAAAGCTTCATATAATCAAGTCCTTTTCGATCGGTCTTTTATACCATTATTATATCAGCTTGCAAAGAGGAATACAACCGCAAAAAGGGCGCCGCGGAGGAAAAAACACTAATTAGTAAATATTCACTAAAAATTTCCCGAGGAATTCCCCGTTCGCTTGAAAAAGGGCGTTTTGTTAGGGTACCAAAAGAATCTTTTCTCAATAAATTCAGCCGTAAATGAGCAAGTTGCATAACAACTCATTGTAAAAACTGCACAAATAATACAATAAAAATTCGTCGTTGTAACGAAATGATGTTGCAAAACGGGCAATTTTACACAAAAAAATAATGAAGATTTAGCATTTTAGGAAAAACTTACAAAAGTGGTTGCAATTTGTTCCGCTTTTTGATATCATTTATTTAGTGGAGCAGAATGTCTTTTGTGCAAATTGCTCCATCAAGAATCAAAAAAATTTTTTAGAAAGAAGGATATTCCAATGAAAAAGATTCTTGCCATTTTATTGGCAGCAATGATGACCGCGACTGCGTTCGCAGGCTGCGGCGAAGGCGGCTCCGGCTCCGGCTCCGGCTCCGGCTCCGGTGACAACAGCGGCTCCGATACCTCGTCAAGCGATTCCACGGCTGACGACGATTCCGCTGACGCTCTTGTTGACGAGACAGGCTACTGGGTAGATCCCTCTGCTTTCGGCGAAGAGAACAACATCACCCTCAAGGTATGGGCTCCCGACAAGGCGGTTTCTCTTGTTAAAGAGCAGATCGACGCGTTCCAGAAGCACTATTCCGACATCACCTTCAAGAGCATCGACGTTGTTGCTCAGGGCGAAGGCGACGCCGCTACCCAGCTTCTCAACGACCCCGAGACCGCTGCCGACGTATTCAGCTTCGCCAGCGACCAGCTCAACAAGCTCGTTAACGCGGGCGTTATCTCCGAGGTTGCTTTCCTCAACACCGTAAGCGGAGCTAACGATCCCAAGACCGTAGAGGCAGGCACCGTAGACGGCGCTCTCTATGCTTATCCCGAGACCAACGACAACGGCTACTATCTCGTATACGACAACACCGTAGTTACCGCTGACCAGGCAAAGACCCTCGAGGGCGTTCTTGAGGCTTGCAAGGCTGCCGGCAAGAAGTTCATCTTCGACTGCGGCAACGGCTACTATTCCTGCACCTTCGCTTTCACTGCAGGCGTTGAGATCGACGGCCTCGAGACCGTTGGCGACGAGCAGAAGCAGAAGTTCACCGATTATGATCCCGACAAGGCTGTTGAGACCCTGATGGCGTTCTCCGCTCTTATGAAGCAGTACAAGGGCACCTGGACCTCTCTCGACGTTGCTAAGATCGCTTCCGGCTTCACCACCGCTACCCTCGGCGCAGGCGTAGACGGTTCGTGGAACACCGTTCCCGATCAGGAGGCTCTCGGCGACAAGTTCGGCGCAGCCAAGCTTCCCACCATCAATGTTAACGGCGAAGACAAGCAGCTCAAGTCCATGTTCGGTTACAAGTACATCGGCGTAAACGGTTCCTCCAAGTTCCCCAACGCCGCTCAGATCCTCGCTCTCTACCTCGCAGGTGAGGAGTGCCAGACTCAGAGAGCCGCTAACCTCGGCTGGGGTCCCTCCAACCTCAAGTCTCAGCAGGATAAGGCTGTTACCGACAGCGCTGTTCTGAAGGCTATCCAGGAGCAGTCCGCTAATGCCTGCGCTCAGGTTAACATCGCCGACACCTTCTGGAGCCCCATGGGCAACCTCGGCACCAAGCTCTTTGCCGACGACACCGATCCCACCGACAAGGCTTACTTCACCAAGCTTCTTGAGGAGACCATCAAGAACATCCGTGACGAGGCTTAATCGCGCAGCTTAACACGCAGAATTAAAAAACCAAACGGCTTGCGGAGAGCTTCTTCGCGGAGTTCTCCGCAAGCGTACCTTTACGTTTTCTTACACCAAACGAATAATGTTTTTTATGATAGGAAAACGTAATCGATAAAAAGCATTATTAGTTTGGTGTACCTATCATAAAGAGAGATTTTTTTACAGACTTTACTGTTAAGGAGAGCTATATGACATACGTTGAATACAAGCAGCTCAATCCGTTTCAGAAGTTTGCCTATAAGTTCAAGACCTTTTTCAAGAACCTGCCCAGAGCAGTCGGAAGATTCTTCAAGGGCATCGGAAAAGCGATCGTAAAGTTCTTTGTTGCGATCGCCAGGGGATTTAAGAATTACGGTACAACCTTTGTAAAGGGCGACTGGGCTACTAAACTTTCTTACATTATTTTCGGCGTAGGAGATCTTCATAAGGGCAAGATATATAAGGGCCTCATTTTCTTCGCGGCTGAGGTGCTCTATATACTCTATATGATATTCTTCGGCTGGCAGTACATTTCAAAATTCGGCACGCTCGGCACGGTGGCTACCACCTATGTTAAAAAGGGTATCTCAAAGGTTCCGGTATACGGCGATAACTCCATGCTGATCCTGCTCTATTCGGTATTGACGATAGTCATCACCATCGCGGTGTTCGCTATGTACATCGCAAACATCAAGGACGCCTACAAGCATCAGGTCATGAGAGAAAACGGCAAGAAGCCCACAAGCATGATCTACGACATGAGGGAATTCCTCGACGGCAAGTATCACATCACCCTGCTGTCCTTCCCCGTGCTCATGATCTGCGTGTTCAACATCCTGCCCCTTATCTTCATGATCCTCATCGCGTTCACCAACTACGATAAGGCGCATATGCCGCCTGCCAACCTGTTCACCTGGGTCGGCTTCGACAACTTCGCGGCGCTGTTCGACATCGTCAACACCCCGAAGAAGGCTCACACCTTCCTCAGCCTGACCGGCTGGACTCTGCTGTGGGCTGTGCTCGCGACCTTCACCAACTACATCCTCGGTATGATCGTCGCGCTGATGATCAACAAGAAGGGCATCAAGCTCAAGGCTCTGTGGAGAACCCTCTTTGTTATCACCATCGCTGTTCCTCAGTTCGTTTCCCTGCTTCTGATGAACCAGATGCTCGCTACCGACGGTGCCGTAAACGTATTGCTCACCGAGATCTCGCATCTGTTCGGCAATACGACGCAGATAGAGATCGACTTCCTCGGAAAGTCGGAGGTACTCGCAAGGACAACGATAGTAATCGTCAACTGCTGGGTCGGTATCCCGTACACGATCCTGTCGATGTCCGGTATCTTGATGAACATTCCCGCGGATCTGTACGAGTCGGCTACGATCGACGGTGCAAGCCCGTTCAAGACCTTCACCGCCATCACCCTCCCGTACATGATCTTCGTTACCACACCTCAGCTTATCACAAGCTTCGTGGGCAACATCAACAACTTCAACGTTATCTATCTGTTGTCAAAGGGCGGCCCCTCGACCGAGGAGTTCTATCAGGCAGGTAAGACGGATATTCTGGTCACCTGGCTGTTCACGCTGTCCATGACATCACAGGACTATGGATTGGCTGCGGCAATCGGTATTCTCGTATTTATTGTCTGCGCGACTATCTCGCTTATCATTTACAACAATTCCAAGTCCATGAAAGATGAGGAGGCGTTCTCATGATTAAAAGCTATAAATTCAGAAGAGGTCTTGCGAACGGCGTCATCTACTTCATTCTCGGTCTTATGGGCATTATCTGGGTATGCCCCTTCGCATACCTGCTTATGCACTCGTTCCGTGCCGAGGCTACCGTCGGCGTTCCCTACCTGATCCCGAAGCAGTGGACGTTCCAGAACTACATCGACCTCTTTATGAGCTCCGGTAACGCTTCCATCAACTTCCCCCGCTGGTTCCTCAACACCCTTCTGGTGGCGGCAGTCTCCTGCGTGATCTCCACCATTTCCGTTCTTGCAGTATCCTACACCTTCAGCCGTCTGCGTTTCGGCGCCCGTAAAAAGCTCATGAATATTGCCATGATCCTCGGCATGTTCCCCGGCTTCATGACCATGATCGCTATTTACTACCTGCTGAAGGCAATGGGTCTCAACCAGAACCTCATCGCGCTGATGATCTGCTACAGCAGCGGCGCGGGCATGGGCTTCCAGATATCAAAGGGCTTCTTTGATACCATACCGCGAGCCCTGGACGAGGCGGCGACCATCGACGGCGCCACCAAGAACAGGATCTTCTGGAGCATTATTCTTCCGATGTCGAAGCCTATCATCGTTTACACGGTATTGACCTCCTTCATCGGTCCGTGGTGCGACTTCATCCTTGCAAAGATCATCATGGGCGACGCCCGTGAGCTTTACACGGTCGCAATCGGTCTGCAGAGTATGATAAGCGCTGAGTTTATCAACGACTACTACAAGCAGTTCCTCGCAGGCGCGGTGCTCGTCGCAGTCCCGATCACACTGCTCTTCCTCAAGATGCAGAAGTATTATGTTGCAGGCGTTACCGCCGGCGGCGTAAAGGGATAATCTTTATACACAGGCTCTTTTGGGCGGCAGTCAAAGGCTGCCGCCCGTTTTTCCATAATTACAACGGAGTGATCTGAAAATGAAAAAAATCATTGCGCTGATTTTATGTATGCTTCTACTCTGCGGCGTTGTCCTGACCGGCTGCAACGAGGGCGCTCAGAGCTCGCAAGGCTCCGGCAGCAGCTCAAACGGCTCCGGCTCGGGTGATTCCGCAGACCCGATGGCTTCGGTTAAGGCGACCGCCTCAACGGACAAGTACCGCAACTTCTATCAGATATTTGTCCATTCCTTCGCGGACTCCGACGGCGACCAGACCGGCGACCTTCAGGGCATCATCGACCACCTCGATTACCTCAACGACGGCGACCCCGATTCGGGCGACGATCTCGGCATAGACGCCATCTGGCTGACCCCGATCATGCCGTCCAAGTCCTATCACAAGTATGACGTCGAGAACTACTACGACATCGACCCCGATTTCGGCACGCTCGAGACCTTCGATACCCTGCTTGCGGAGTGCCACAAGCGCGGGATAAACCTTATCATGGATCTGGTGCTCAACCACATCTCCTCAAATCACCCCCTGTTCCAAAGCGCCTTCAAGCAGGTTCAGGAGGGCAAGCTCGACGGCGACGCTCAGTATTTTGAGATCAGAAGCGGCGACTTCTTCAGCTTCGACACTCAGGTGATACAGATCACCCCGGGCTATGTGTGCGAGGCGAACTTCTCGCAGGAGATGCCCGAGTGGGATCTCAATTCCGAGAAGACACGCGAGGAATTCACCAAGATCGCAAAATTCTGGCTCGACCGAGGCGTTGACGGCTTCCGTCTCGACGCCTGCAAGTACTTCACCAATCCCGATACCGACGGCGTTGAGTTTCTGAGCTGGTTCATGAAAACCTGCCGCGAGATCAAGCCGGACGTATACGTGGTCGGCGAGAACTGGGACGACGACTCCGAGATCGAGAAGCTGTTCAAGAGCGGCATCGACAGCCAGTTCGCCTTCCGCTTTGCCCAGTCCACCGGTGCGATCATCAGCGCGGTCAACGGCAAAAAGGGCAAGAACATTGTGGAAAAGGTGAAGAACTACGAGGACAAGATGCGCGCCGCGAACCCCGATTTCATCAACACCCTCTTCCTCTCGAACCACGACCAGGTGCGCGTCGCCAACGGACTGCAGTACCGAGGTCTGTCGTATGAGAAGTTCACGGCGGGCGTATACCTGCTCTTCCCGGGCAATCCCTTCATCTACTACGGCGAGGAGATCGGCATCAAGGCGGAGAACACCACCAACGACGCGGCGTTCCGCACCCCGATGGTCTTTGACAGCGACGATATGCCGACCATCTTTGTTAACGGTATCGGCGACGAGTTCACGACTCCCAAGCACGGCGGCGTCAAGCAGCAGCTCGCGGACGAGAACTCCCTGCTCAACTACTACCGCCGCGCGATCAGGCTCAAGGTCCAGAACCCGGAGCTCGCGCGCGGACAGATGACGGTCCGGGATCTCGGCGACGGAAAGATCGGAGCCTATACCGTCGATTACGAGGGCTCAGAGCTGCTTGTCGTGCATAACTTCGACCCCGACAAGACCATCACCGTGGCGCTGCCGGACGACGTCCTGCCCAACGCGGAGATACGCGGCGACCTTGTCGCAACGGACGACGACGCTCAGGCGCAGCTCCATGTGACCTATGAGGACGGCAAGCTGATCCTGCCGCCTCACTCCTCGGTCGTGATGAAGAGCGCGGCGTAAGCAAAAATAAGCGGTAATACACAACGGGCTTTGCTCAAAAAGCCAACCAAAAGCATAAAATCGTAGGGGGCGGTCTTGACCGCCCCTTTTGATCGAGCACAAAAGGTTACGGTAAAATGTGACAGAAAACAGGGGCTTGGCTCTAAACTCAATTTATGAGTATGAGCCGGGCCCTTCTTTCGGAGCGGCGAAAAGCAGCCGCAATGCAAAAAAGCCTTGACAAACATAGAACTTTAAGCTTATAATAAATTGATATGCTATAGAATCCAATAAGCTCAGCTCCTTATTAAAAAGGGGGCTGAGATCCTTTGAATGCATTTAAGGTGATACTAATGAAAAAACGGTTAGCCGTTTTTCTTTCGATCCTGCTTGCGGCAAGTGCTGCGCTCTGCGGCTGCGGCAGGGGAAACGGGACATCCGGCTCCGCGACCGGAGACGAGGCTTGGACGACGCGCGGCACGAACCCCGCGGCGACGACCGCGACGGCTCCTTCGGTCGACGCGACCTCGGCTACGGGCAGGAAAAAGAGCTCCTCGTCGTCGGGCAAGTCATCCTCGTCAAAATCGGGACAGAGCTCGGAGGGCTCGGGACAGCACGACGCGATCGCAGCCCTGCTCAACGATGAGATCGACAACGCGGGCTTTTACGGCGCGGCGTTTGCCGAAGCGGACGGCGACGTGCTCGTCAGCCGCGACGCGGACAGCGTCTACCGCATAGCCTCGGTCTCAAAGCAGTTTGTCGCAGCGGCGATACTGCTGCTCGAGGAGGACGGTCTGCTCAGCGTAAACGACAGCGTTCGGAAGTATTTTCCGGAGCTGAGGACCACGGGCGACGTGACGATCCATCATCTGCTCTGTATGCGCTCGGGGATCCCCGACTGTCTGATCTCTGCGAAGTCAGCCCTGCTCGATTCCTACACCTCGGGCGAGGCGGATTACGGAGTGAGCGCGTGGCAGACCGCGTCCGAGAACCGCAACGCCATCGAGCGCTGGATACTGGAGCGCACCGACGCCGTTCCCGACCAATACACCGAATACAGCAATTCCAACTACTTCCTGCTCGCCGAGATCATCGAAAAGGTCACCGGCGTGCCCTACGAGAGCTTCATCACTCAGCGCATCCTTTCGCCGATCGGCATGAACAGCACCGGCTTTGCCGACACCTGGGATTATTCGCGCGGCATCATCACCGCAACCGACGGCTGGGGCGACAACGAGTGGTACGGCTACGACGGCGTGCGTTACGGCGCGGGCGACATGGTCTCAACGGCGAGCGATCTTGCGCTTTGGGCGCATGAATATATCCCGGGTCAAAACCGCGTGCTTTCCGACAGCATAGTGCAGAGGATGACCCAAAACTACGGCGGCGGCGACTACGGCTACGGGCTCATGCTCGACGACAGCTATCGCCTCGTCTACCACCTCGGCAGCCTGCCGCCCTACAGCTCGGCGTTCGTCGTGCTGCCCGACCGCGACTTTGTGCTGGTGCTGCTCGATACGCGCTGGAACACCCCGCTCGATTGGCTATATCAGACCCTTGCCGTCGATTATAATAATTCTGACCTATAACGGAGGCACAAAATTGAAACTCGGACTCGATATCGGCTCAACCACGATCAAGTGCGTTGTGCTCGACGATGAAAACAAGCTGATTTACAGCACATATGAACGCCATTACTCCCAGATCACCGACAAGATCGCGGAGCTGCTTGACCGCGTGCGCGGCGAGGTGAAGGGCGCGGAGGACGCCGTTGTGGCGCTTTCGGGCTCTGCGGGCATGGGCGTTGCTCAGGACTGCGGAATAGATTTTGTGCAGGAGGTGTACGCCACCCGAGTGGCGGCGAATACCTTTATCCCCGGCACCGACGTTGTGATCGAGCTCGGCGGCGAGGACGCCAAGATACTCTTCCTCACCAACGGACTCGAGGTGCGCATGAACGGCACCTGCGCCGGAGGCACCGGCGCGTTCATCGACCAGATGGCGACCCTGCTCAACGTGCCGCTCGAGGAGCTCGACGACCTTGCCAAGCAGTATGAAAAGACCTACACCATAGCCTCGCGCTGCGGCGTTTTCGCCAAGACCGATATCCAGCCGCTGCTCAATCAGGGCGCGCGCAAGAGCGACATCGCCGAGAGCATCTTCAACGCGGTCGTCAGCCAGACTGTCGCGGGACTGGCTCAGGGCAGAGAGATCGAGGGACAGATCGTCTACCTCGGAGGCCCCCTGACCTTTATGAGCGAGCTGCGCCGCTGCTTTGACAAGACCCTGAAGACCCAGGGCATCTGCCCCGAGAATTCGCTGTACTACGTTGCCTGCGGAGCCGCGCTCTGCGCCGACCGGAGGATCGACTTCGACGAGGTCATCGCCAAGGTCAAAAACTATCACGGCTCGGGCAATTTTGCCTTTAATCCGCCTCTGTTTGAGAACGAGGAGGAGTACCGCGCGTTCTGCGAGCGCCACGCCAAGGCTACCGTAGCCCAAAAGGAGCTGCAAGGCTACAGGGGACGCGCTTACATCGGCATGGACGCGGGCTCGACCACCGTCAAGGGCGTTGTGCTCAACTCCGACGGCGAGCTGCTCTACTCAAAATATTTGCCCTCCAAGGGAAATCCCGTCGAGATCATCAAGGAGTTCCTCGAGGAGGTTTACGCGCTGAATCCCGACATCGACGTAGCGTCGTCGGCGGTCACGGGCTACGGCGAGGATATTATCAAAAACGCCTTCGATGTTGACTACGGCATCGTCGAGACCATCGCCCACTTTACGGCGGCGAAATACTTCATGCCCGACGTCGAGTTCATCATTGATATCGGCGGCCAGGACATCAAGTGCTTCAAGATACACAACGGCGCCATCGACAACATCTTCCTCAACGAGGCGTGCTCCTCGGGCTGCGGAAGCTTCTTGCAGACCTTCGCCAACGCCCTCGGCTACGACATCGCCGAGTTCGCAAAGCTCGGTCTCTTCGCGCGCAAGCCCGTAGACCTCGGCTCGCGCTGCACGGTGTTCATGAATTCCAGCGTCAAGCAGGCTCAAAAGGACGGCGCGACGATCGAGGATATCTCGGCGGGACTGTCGCTGAGCGTGGTCAAAAACGCGCTCTACAAGGTCATCCGCGCCTCGGGTCCCGACGAGCTGGGCAAGCGCGTCGTGGTTCAGGGCGGCACCTTCCTCAACGACGCTGTGCTGCGCGCCTTTGAGCAGGAGATGGGCGTAGAGGTCATCCGTCCCAACATCGCGGGACTGATGGGAGCCTACGGCGCGGCGCTTTACGCGCGCAAAAAGTGCAGGGGCGAGGGCAAGAGCCGGGTCGCGGACAGCGCGGCGCTCAAGGCGTTCAAGCACGAGATCAAGGTCACCAACTGCGGACTTTGCAACAATAACTGCCGCCTGACGGTCAATTCCTTCGGCGGAGGCAGAAAATTCATCGCGGGCAACCGCTGCGAGCGCCCGATCACCAAGAAGGCGCCCTCAACGGGGCTGAATATGTACGAATACAAGCTCGCGCTGCTCGAGGAATACAAGCCCGTCGAGGGAATCCGCGGCAAGCTTGCGATCCCGATGGGGCTGAATATGTTCGAGCTGTACCCGTTCTGGTACCGCTTCTTTACCGAGCTGAAATTCGAGGTCTACAAGTCGCCGTACTCAAACCGCAAGCTCTATCAGCGCGGTCAGCAGACTATCCCGAGCGACACCGTCTGCTTCCCGGCAAAGCTGATGCACGGTCACATCCAGACGCTTATCGACGAGGGAGCGCAGACCATCTTCTATCCCTGTCTTTCCTATAATTTCGACGAGCATCTCGGAGACAATCACTACAATTGTCCCGTGGTCGCCTATTATCCCGAGGTCATCCGCAACAACATGAAGGACATCAAAAAGGTGCACTTCATCAAGGAGTACTTCGGCATCCACCGTCCCAAGGACTTCCCGAAAAAGGCTTACGAGCGGCTGTCGTTCTACTTCCCCGACCTCACGCTCAACGAGGTGCGCGTCGCTGCAAAGCGCGCCTATGAGGAGCAGGAGCTGTACCGCAGCAAGGTGCAGCAGCGCGGCGACGAGATCATCGCCGAGGCAGAGCGGCTCGGCAAGAAGATATTCGTCCTCGCGGGCAGACCGTATCACATCGATCCCGAGATCAACCACGGCATCGACAAGCTGATCGCGGGCTTCGGGGTAGCGATAATCACCGAGGACGTGGTCTCCTCAAAGGTAGACCGCTTCCGCACCAACGTGCTCAACCAGTGGACTTACCACGCGAGACTCTACGCCGCGGCGAGGTATGTTACCACGCGCGAGGACATGGAGCTCATACAGCTTGTGTCCTTCGGCTGCGGCGTCGACGCGATCACCACCGACGAGGTGCGCGAGATACTCGAGCGCAAGAACAAGATTTACACCCAGATTAAAATAGATGAGATCACCAATCTCGGTGCGGTCAAGATCAGGATCAGAAGCCTGCTCGCCGCTATCGAGGATTGACGCTCCGATTCTTTTAAGGCGGACAAAAGGAGTTTTTAAGAAATGGCAGAGCTGAAATACGACAAAAAAACGGGCAGGCTTATGTTTACCAAGCAGATGAAGCGAGAGGGCTACAAGATCCTCCTGCCGAATATGCTTCCGATACATTTTAAAATGCTTGAGCTCGTATTTCAATACTACGGCTACAACGCCGAGGTGCTGACGACCACAGGCCCCGAGATCGCCCAGACGGGCTTGAAATACGTCCACAACGACACCTGCTACCCGGCGCTGCTGGTTATCGGACAGTTCATCAACGCTCTGCAGAGCGGAAAATACGATATTCACAAGACCGCGCTGATGATCACCCAGACCGGCGGCGGCTGCCGCGCCTCAAACTACATCTATCTGCTGCGCAAGGCGCTCAAAAAGGCGGGCTATCCCTTTGTGCCGGTTATCTCGCTGTCGTTCGGCATGGAGAAGAACAGCGGCTTTTCGCTGACGCTTCCGCTGCTGCGCAGACTTGCGGGCGGCGTGGTCTACGGCGACCAGCTTCAGCTTCTCTCGAACCAGACCAGACCCTATGAGGTTCACAAGGGCGACACCGACGCCATGGTCAAGAAGTGGATCGACACGATCTCAAACCTGCTGATCAAGGGCAAGGGCTACACGCTCGAGGAGGTGGACGAAAACCTCCACAAGCTCACCAAGGACTTTTCCAAGATCGAGGTCAACAGGGTCCCCAAGATCAAGGTCGGCATCGTCGGCGAGATCTACGTAAAATACTCCGAGATGGCTAACAACGGTCTGGAAAAATTCCTCGCCGAGCAGGACTGCGAGGTCTGTGTGCCGGGCTTCATGGGCTTTGCCTCGTTCAAGGTCGACAACCGCCTCGAGGACTACAAACTGTTCGGCGGCAACCGCCTGAAGTATGAATTCTGCAAGGCGCTGCTTGATTACATCACCAAGCTCGAGACCCTGATGGTTGAGAGCGCAAAGCGCTTTGACTTTGTGCCGCCTCATCAGTACGCCCACACCAAGGAGCTCGTCAAGGGCGTAATCGGCTACGGCAGCAAGATGGGCGAGGGCTGGCTGCTCACCGCCGAGATGATCGAGCTGACCGACACCGGCTACGAAAACATCGTCTGCACTCAGCCGTTCGGCTGTCTGCCCAACCATATCAACGGCAAGGGCGCCATCCGCAAGATCAAGGAGCTGCGCCCCAACGCCAACATCGTAACGATAGACTATGACCCCGGCGCGCCGAAGGTCAATCAGGAGAACCGCATCAAGCTTATGCTGGCGGTCGGCAAGGAGGAGCTGAACAGGAAGCTCCGAGAAGAGGGTAAGGAAACGATTTCATAACAAGATCATGAGCAGAACGGAAGCGAAAAGCATCATCCGAAGGGATGAACTTTTCGCTTCTTTTTTCTTAGGGAGGTAAGGCATATTGAAAAAACACAGGCTCAGAGGGATAGTAGATTTTGAGGAAATGCGCCGCCACAAGCTCAAAACGGCGGTATATCTCGTCTTGCGCGCGGTCACGACCGTCGTGGCGGTCATCAGCACGGTTTCGGGCGAGTGGGAGAGCGCGATGACCTGTCTGCTGACGCTCGCGCTGATGATGATACCGTCGTTCCTCGACCGCAGGATGAGGATCACGCTGCCCACCGCGATGGAGATCATCATGGTGTCGTTCGTGTTCGCGGCGAATATCCTCGGCGAGATCGCGGCGGTATACGAGAGCTTTCCGCTGCTCGACGCTATACTCCACACGCTCAACGGCTTCATCTGCGCGGGCGTGGGCTTCGGGCTGACCGATATCCTCAACAGCGACGAGCGCGTGCGCGTCAATCTGTCGCCGCTGTTCGTGTGCCTGTTTTCCTTCTGCTTCTCGATGACCGCCGGCACGGTCTGGGAGTTCTTTGAGTTCGGCATGGATATGCTGTTCGGCACCGATATGCAGAAGGACGCCGTGGTCAATACAATCAATTCTGTCCTGCTCACGGGCGGAGGCGGCGAGGTCACCCACATCCGAGGGATCACCGAGACCGCCGTCAACGGCGCGCCGCTCGGTGTGAACGGCTACTTGGACGTCGGGCTGCTGGATACGATGAAGGATCTGGTCGTCAATTTCCTCGGCGCGGTGAGCTTCAACACCCTCGGGTATTTTTACCTGCGCGGCAGAGGCAGGCTCTCGGGGCTTGTCAACAGCTTTATCCCCATAAGAAAAGAGAGCCGCTAAGTTTTCAGCAGCTCTCTGATTTTGCTTTCGTTGAGGTTTTCGCCGATCACTATCAGGATATCCTGACCTCGGTCGATGCTTCTGAGCTCCGTCGATTCGCGCGTGGCGTTGATCTCAAGCCAGCCCTCGCCCTCGCGCAGAAAGCCCTTCAAGCGGAACACCCGTCCGAATCCGGGGTCGCTCATAAGGGCGTTGACCGCGCTCATCAGCGAATCGCGGCGAAGCCCGCTGTTGAGGAAATACAGCGAGCGGTAGCCGCCGTCGTCGTGGCTGGTGAGCGTCTTGACGTAATCCGCGGCGACATATCCGCTCTGCGCGATACCGTCGAGCTCGTCGTCGGTGAGCTCGTCCCACGGCTTGGCGATGATGCTGTCCCTGTCAAAGCGGCGAGCGCATCCGAACCGCTCCATCGCGCGGTTGAGGCGGTCGATAGTTGACGAGATATCGCTTTCAAGCGCAAGCTGCGTCTTGCTCAGGATCACGGCGCCGGCGTTTGCAAGCTGAGAGGCGAGCAGGAATTCCGAGTTCTCCGAGAGCCTGCCTTCGAGCTTCGCGTCCACGACGGCGATCACGCTGCCGATCCGGTACCATTGATCGAGCGGAGGCTCCCAGAGCGCGTCAAAGAACTCGTCAATGTCAAATATGCCCGACGGCTCGATCAGCACGCGGTCGTAGCCGCTCATCCCGAGCGCGATAAGCTTTGTCTTGAAGCGGCGGCGGTGGCAGTCGAGGTCGCAGGCTCCGGAGACGGATTCCAGTCCGCAGTTCTCGCCCTCAAGGTCTGAGAGCAGCATGGTGTCGACGTTGACCGCGCCGTAGTCGTTTTCGAGTATGCCGAGCCTTTCGCCCTTTTTCAGCAGGTGCTCGGCGTATTTTCTGATGAAGGTGGTTTTGCCCGAGCCGAGAAAGCCCGTGATAAGGTCGATCCTCACCATGTCTTTATCAGCCTTGCGAGGTTGTCGAGCTTTTGGGCGTTTTCGGTGTGGGGGTCCTTCTTGTTCGGCTCACAGATCAGCGCTTCGGCTTTGAGCTTGCCGTCCTTTCTGCCCGTCAGATATTCTCTGAGCTTTGCCTGAGCCTTGTCTCCGCCGCCGCCCTTGTAGCTCAAAAGCGAGCCGAGGGTCTTGCCCTTTAGCCTGTCGCGGTTCTCCTCGACGAAGCTGCGTATCGGGGGCGTAAAGGTGCTCGCCCACACCGGAGAGGCGAAGATGACCGCGCCGTATTTTTCGGCGTTGAAGATGTAGGGCTGGAGCTTAGGGGTCTCGCCGGCGAGCGCGCTCTTGCCGCCGACAAGGAACTTTGCGGCTCCGGTCGAGGGATAGGGCTTGACGGTGTGAAGCTGCAGCAGATCGGCTCCCGAACGCTCGGCGAGCTTCTCACAGAGCTGCTTTACATGGTTTTCAAGCGAGTAGTAAACGATCAGGGTTTTCATTTTTCATCAACTCCGTTTATAAGTATCGGCACAGACGCCGTGTATCATCCGCCGAAGAAAATGTGCTCGATCAAAATCTTGACGCCGATGCCTATCAGCACCAGACCGCCGAGCAGCTCGGCCTTGGATTTGAACTTCTGCCCGAACACATTGCCGATCTTGATGCCTGCCATCGAGAAGCAGAAGGTGGTCGCGGTGATGATGAGCACCGCGGGCAGGATATGGACCTCCAAAAACGAGAACGTGATGCCGACCGCGAGCGCGTCGATGCTGGTTGCGACCGCCAGCGGAAGCATCGCCTTGGGGGCGAACGAGGGATCCGCCTTTTCCTCCTTGCCGAAGGATTCGCGGATCATGTTTCCGCCGATCAGCAGGAGCAGCACAAAGGCTATCCAGTGGTCAAAGTCGCGTATCAGCCACGCAAACGAGCTGCCGAGCAGAAAGCCGAGCAGCGGCATCAGCCCCTGAAAGCCGCCGAAATACGCGGCGGGGATCAGCATATGCGCGGGCTTGAGCTTTTTTACGGTCAGACCCTTGCAGATGGATACCGCAAAGGCGTCCATCGACAGCCCCACGGCGAGCAGAAATATTTCCCAGTATGACAATTCTAATCACCTTGATATAAGTAAGATCAGGTGCGGAATACAAGCTGAACCAGCACCATATAGAAGGCGACGCCGCTGAATACGCTGATCAGCGTGTTGCGCTTCCAGATATGAAGCCCCGCGACGAGAAGTCCGGCGAGAGCCTCGGGGATGCCGAAGGGGTAGGCGAGCACGTTGACGCCCTTGAAGCAGTAGACTACGAGCATCCCGATAATAGCATATGGCAGCACCGTACCCAAATATGTGATGACCTTGGGTCTTTTGCGTCCCTCGGGGAAGATCAGAAACGGCAGGAACCGCGTCAGCGCGATGACCACAGCCATAACGCCGACGAGTATCAGCGAGTGAAGCGTGTTATTCATCGGGCTTCACCTCGGTTTCGTCGCCGGAGCCCGTCTTGTCGAGCTTTTTGCGGAACAGCACCAGCCCCACGGCGATCAGCGTCATCGAGGGGATAATAAAGTAATCCGCGCCGAAGATCAGCAGGCAGATCAGAGTGACCGACGCGCCCAAGATCGCGGAGATATGGTTTTTGGTGCTCAGCCACTGCTCCACCATTATGACGATGAACAGCGCGGTCATCGCAAAGTCGATGCCCTTGCCGCTGAACGGCAGCACCGCGCCGAGCACCGCCCCCAACACACAGCCCGTGATCCAGTAGAGGTGGTCGAGCGAGGTGAGGAAGAGGTAGTATTTTTTGCGGTCGATATCGTCATCGAGCTTTGCGGTGCAGACGACCGAGTAGGTCTCGTCGGTCAGCCCGAAGATCAGGTAGGGCTTCATCGCGCCCGTTCCGCGGTATTTGTCGAGCAGCGAAAAGCCGTAGAAAAAGTGTCTGGCGTTTATTATCAGCGTCATCACGGCGGTCGTCAGGATCGACGCTCCGCTCGCTAAAAAATCGACGCCCGCGTACTGTCCCGAGCCCGCGAACATGGTGCAGCTCATCAGCAGCGCCCACAGCGGGCTGTAGCCCTTGCTCTCGAGCAGCACGCCGAAGCCCACGCCGAGCGCAAGGTAGCCCGCCATGATCGGCAGACTGTCGCGGAAGGCGCGCTTAAAGGTATTTTTCAGCATGGCGTTACTCCGAATCTGAGCGCACGAGGCTCGGCTCGAGGATCACAAAGTGGTTCTTGCGAAAATCAATGATGCCCTCGCGCTTCAGCTCGCCGAGCGAGCGCGAAAGCGACGCGCGGTCTACGGCGAGATAGCTCGCCATCTCGTCGCGCGAGAAGATGAGGTCGAATTCATCCGAATCGTGACGTTTGCGGGCGTACTCGAGCATTCTGAGGATCTTAGCGCGCAGACTGCGCTGAGACAGGATGTCGAGCCTCCAGGTGTGCTCGCGGAACAGCTCCGCCTGAGAGGCGAGGATGTTGCCGAGGATGCGGTGCTGGACCGAGGCGAGAGGGGGATAGGTCTCGAAGAGCGGCTCGGGTCTGAGCAGCAGGATATCGGTATCGACCTCCGCCAAAAAATCGTAAACATTTTTGTCGATCTTCATCATGGAAACGATAGTGCCGAAGGTTTCTCCGGCGCGAACTGTGCGTATCAGGCTCTGGTAGCCCGAACGGTCGATGTGAAACACCTTTGCAACGCCCGTAAAAACCAGCCCAATATGCTTGCCGACCTCGAGGCTGTCCGAGTGAATGGAATCGCCCGCGGTCAGGTGAAGCATCCCCGGGTTTGAAAAGCGCAGAAATTCCGTCAGCTCGTCACGGCTCAGGTTCCTGAAAAGGAGCTGTTCGGCTATCAGCTCCATTTGACGGTCGGTGCAGACGTCAAGAAATCTATCCATATAACCTTCCTTTTGCTTTGGTAATAATCATTATAGCATTTTAAGCTTGCAATTGCAACATAAACCTTGCGGTTTTGGGATGAGAAGTGGTTAGGGATTAGGGGTTAGGGATTAGGGGTTAGGGATTAGGGGTTAGGGATTAGGGATTAGGGATTAGGGATTAGGGGTTAGGGATTAGGGGTTAGGGATTAGGGGTTAGGGATTAGGGATTAGGGGTTAGGAGTTAGGATTGTAGGGGTCGGTCTCGACCGACCCGGGAACCGACGTTGCCTTAACGTCCGATTCTTCGGCAGTGAGCCAAACGTTCGGCGACAGCAAAAGCCTCCTTTGTTAAAGATAATTGAAAGTTGAAAATTGAAAGTTGAAAATTTCGGTCGGGCAGCCGGAATGCATTGATGTTTTGCGTTCTCTGCCCGAATATAATTAACAATTAACGATTAACAATTAACAGTTATGGGTCGCTTCGCTCCGGAATTATAATGCTGTGTGCGGTTAGCCTAACGTTAGGTTACAACAAAAAAGCCTCCTTTGTTAAAGGTGGTGGCGCGGCGCTCTGCGCCGTGACGGAGGATTTACACGGCAGGTGTTGACCGAAAAGTGAAAACGTTTCTCGATAAAACCTAACGTCCGCCCCTACGATGTATCGGATGTTTGTTTACAGCGGAAAACACGGCATCAGAAAAAATGCGTGTTCGGAAATCCTCAGTCAGCTTCGCTGACAGCTCCTTTACAAAAGGAGCCTTTAAACGTTGAGCTGTGAACCAAATGGGCTCCCCTTGAGGGGAGCTGTCAATCCGATAAGGATTGACTGAGGGGTGGCTTGCGCCGCACTTTCCTTACAATCCGACGTCGCTCGGTAAAACAAACGCATAGTTCATCGCAAAACGGTATCACAGAAAGATAAAGTTCGTTCCCGTTCC